>NZ_VFUE01000024.1:0-91315 GCF_006441495.1 Mesorhizobium sp. B2-6-4 | reverse complement strand
GAACCGCTTCGACGCCAAAACAGAAGCGGACAGATCATGTGCTACCAAACCGGACAACTTGATTAGCTACCGACAGGCTCGGCTCACCCGCCGCGACGGTTCACGCTAATCGGGCACTGAACAAAGCGGCCCTAAAAAAATCTGGACGCGCCGGGAGCCATTTCGGTCGAAGCACGTTTCATGGTTGTCGTCAGCAATTCACGAGAGCAATCGAAGGAAAAGCGAACGGCAAAGACGCCCCCCGCACGATAAAAGGTGCGAGGGGCGTTTTCTTTCGGCCCCTACATCGCGGCGGTCATCATCGGCGGCATCTCGTAGCGGAGGCCGAGGCCCGAGCGCACTGCCAGGTCGACGTCAGTCAGCGTCCGGGACGAAAAGGCCGCCGCGGGCTTTCATGTCTGGAACGGTTTGCTGAAGGCGTTGGTGAATGTGACCCCGCCGTGATCGTCGCTGGCTTCGCCCAGCACGACATCCATGCCATCATTGGTGACCCGCGCCAGTGCGAACCCGCCCATATAGGCCGCCTTTGGCTTGAAGAGATCAAGGCCGTCGCGCTGATAGATCATCGGCACCTCGTGCTGATGGCCATGGAAGATGGCAATCACGTTGTAGCCTTTCAGGGCCGCAAGCAGTGCCTGACGGTCCGCATCGCTCCACCAATGCGGCGGCCCCTTGCCGTCGTCGTCGAACGCCTTTTTGGCGGGATCCCATCGCCCAGTCGAAAAATTATCCCAGCCATAATGCTGAAACAGGATGACCGGGCGGCCGTCCGCCGCATAGGTCGCCAGATCCTGCTTCAGCCAGGGCAGGCTGCTGTCCGCGCCATGGCCGGTGTCGCCAGCGAAACGGTGGGTCTGGACGAGATGCAGCCCGCCCCAGTCCCACGCATAGCAGTCGGTCTCGACATCGTAGTCGGTGGCTGGAACCGGTGGCTTGAAGAACACGCCGGCACGGTGATTGACTTCGACATAGTCGCGCATTTCGCGCCGGTACCAGTCAACGTGATGCCGCGGGCCGTTTTGGTCGAGGTCATGATTGCCGAGCCCGACATAGACTGGAACATGCACGCGGTCAGGCCCCATGCCTTGCTGGTAACGCTGGCTGAATTGCAGCAATTGCGTGCCTTCACTCGGCTGGGTGATCTGACCACCGCCATCGTCGGTCATGTCGCCGCCGATGACGAGGCCGAGCGGCGTGCCGATTCGGCTGCCGGCGGAGCGTAGGCCCGTCGGGACGCCGCCGATCTCGACGGGCCATGTCTTGTCGCCAATGCCGTTCAGAGCCGCCACATTGCGCAGCAAGGCAGCGTCGGTCTTGCCTTCCTGCTGGCAATTGGGACTCAAGCCGCTGGCCATGCGGCAGGCATGGACATCGGCGATGAACAGGAAGGTGGCGTCGACAGGCTGAATGCGCTGCCCGGTCTGGCCGAGCGCCGGGCGTGGAAGCGCAAGGGCCGTGGCAAGACCGGCGGCCCGCGCCAGAAAACGGCGTCGTGATACCGATTTTGGTGAGAAGCGCTTCATCATGGGTTGAAGTTCAGCACGGACACCGGTCAGCAGTAAAGTTCAGCGCCCGGTCCACGGCTGCTGCCCTCCCCCAGAACGGAACTGAGTTGTAGGGATCGTTCCCGTCCTCGGCATCAAAGGTTTCCCGGTGGCAGCAATATCCTGCGACGCCGCCTCGTTGCGGCCATGGGCGAAGCTTGGGCGACATTCTGCTCCAGCCCCGCCAGGCAATCGCGCAACATGCCGGCATCCTGCGCCGTCTTGGCCATCGACATCGCGCCGGAATAGGCCGCGACGGCCAGGGCGGCGAAACGCTGCGGGTCGGTGTCCTGCTCCCTGCCCGCCTGCTGATCAGCCCGGACCTTGTCGGCGATCGCCTGGCGCCAGCCGGCAAAAATGCCGGCAAGGGCGGCGCGCAATTCGGCATCGACGAGCGACAGTTCATGTGCAAGGTTGTTGAGGGGACAGCCGCGCACGAAGCCTTGTTGCTCAAGTTCCGCCGCCACGGCTTCGAAGGCTGCACCCACGCCTTCGCGCGCCGAAGCGGCCGCCCGCAAAGGCGCCATCCATGTCTCTTCGACCGCCGCGGCCACACGCTCTTCGATCACCGCCAGCGCCAACGCTTTCTTGGTCGGGAAATGATGATGCAACGCGCCGCCGCTGACACCCGCCGCCGCCATCAGATCGCCGAGACTGGACGCGTGATAGCCGCGTACCTGAAAGGACTCCTGCGCGGCATCGAGCACTCTGTTGCGCATGCCTTCGGGATCATTGGTGCGCTTCTGGGCATGCCCTGTCATCGGGAATCTCCACCGTGCCCCTCCAGGAGGGAAGAAAAAGAAGCTAGCAGATTGACAAAACAGGACAACCGGTCTGTTTTATAAAACAGGATGATCACCCTGTTTTTGGAGACGAGCTTATGAGCCTGCCCCTGAGTGCCACATCGGAGACAGCAGCGCTCGCCTCCCCGGTCGTCGAACTGCGGCAGTACACGCTGAAACCCGGCAAACGCGATACCCTTATCGACCTCTTTGACGGCAAGCTGATCGAAGGCCAGGAAGAGGCCGGGATGACCATCATCGGCCAATTCCGGGATCTCGATCGCCCCGACATGTTCGTCTGGCTGCGCGGCTTCGAGGACATGGAGGTGCGCAAAGGCGCCCTGAGCGCCTTCTATGACGGTCCGGTATGGGCAGCGCACCGCAATGCCGCCAACGCCACGATGATCGATTCCGACGATGTGCTGCTGCTCAAACCTGCGTGGCCCGGCGCTGGCTTCGATCTCTCCGGCGCATTACGCGCGGGCTTGGCTGCCGACGAAAAGCCAGGCAGAAGCACGCCGCTGTCAGGCATGGTCGTGATTCGGATTTATCATTTGCGGCCGGGCGCAGAGGCCGCGTTCGCCAGCCGCTTCGAGGCCGAAGTCGCGCCGATGACGGCGTCACCCGGTGCGCGGCTGCTCGCCGCTTTCGTCACGGAGCACGCGGAAAACAGCTTTCCACGCCTGCCGGTGCGAGCGAGTGAGAATGTTTTCATCAGTGTGATGGGTTTTGATGGCGAAGAAGCGCACGCCCAGCATGAAACCGCGCTTGCCGCCTCGCCTGCATGGCAGGCCTTCTCGCACGCCGTCCGACATGACTTGGCCAGACCAACCGAAACCGTGCGCCTGTCGGCGACATCGCGCTCGCGGCTTTGTTGCTGATCTCCAGTCCGCCCGGAGACGGCGTCTGATCAGAGGCGGGGCGGCGTCTTTGCGGTGGACGGCGGGTATACGGCGGAGTGAGTGGACAGCCGATCTCCCCCCTCGTGGGGGAGATGGCCGGCAGGCCAGAGGGGGGCGCTGTCCCGCCGATCTCTCATTCGATTGCACTTCCGCGCTTGTTCTAACCTGAACGCAGTTGAATGACGACAGATAGCGTTCCTTCGCGCCCCCGCCGCCCTGCCGGGCATCTCCCCACGAGCGGGGAGATTGGCTCCGTCTTCAACCGATTTGCATCTTCACCGCCCGCAATCTCCGCTTGATGCGTTTTGTGCAACGCGATACGCCGTTGCCCAAATCGACAGACCGGAGACTTGCCGTGAGCGCTGCCAAGACCAGAACCGAAACCGATACGTTCGGTGCCATCGAGGTCGCCGCCGACCGCTATTGGGGCGCGCAGGCGCAGCGTTCGCTCGGCAATTTCAAGATCGGTTGGGAAAAGCAGCCGGCATCCGTCGTGCGCGCGCTCGGCATCGTCAAGCGGGCGGCGGCGGAAGCCAATATGGAGCTGAAGCGGCTCGATCCGGCGATCGGCAAGGCGATCGTCGAAGCCTCTCAAGAAGTCATCGACGGCAAGCTCAACGACCATTTCCCGCTGGTGGTCTGGCAGACCGGCTCGGGCACGCAATCCAACATGAACGCCAACGAGGTGATCTCCAACCGGGCGATCGAGATGCTGGGCGGCGTCATGGGCTCCAAGAAGCCGGTGCACCCGAACGACCACGTCAATATGAGCCAGTCGTCGAACGACACCTACCCGACCGCCATGCACATCGCCTGCGCCGAGCGCATCGTGCATGACCTGTTGCCGGCGCTGAAGCACCTGCACAAGGCGCTCGCCGCCAAGAGCAGAGCGTTCAGCCATATCATCAAGATCGGCCGCACCCACACGCAGGACGCCACCCCGCTTACGCTGGGCCAGGAATTCTCGGGCTACGCCGCGCAGGTCGCTTCGTCGATCAAGCGCATCGAGCTGACGTTGCCCGGCCTGCAGGAACTGGCGCAGGGCGGCACCGCCGTCGGCACCGGCCTCAACGCGCCCGTCGGCTTCGCCGAGCGGGTGGCCGACCGCATCGCCGCCATCACCGGCATCGCCTTCGTCACAGCGCCGAACAAGTTCGAGGCGCTCGCCGCCCATGATTCCATGGTATTCTCGCACGGTGCCATTAATGCCGCTGCCGCCGCGCTGTTCAAGATCGCCAACGACATCCGCTTCCTCGGTTCCGGCCCGCGTTCGGGCCTTGGCGAATTGTCATTGCCGGAAAACGAGCCTGGTTCCTCGATCATGCCGGGCAAGGTCAACCCGACGCAGTGCGAGGCGATGACCCAGGTCTGCGTGCAGGTGTTCGGCAACAATGCGGCGCTCACCTTCGCCGGCAGCCAGGGCCATTTCGAGCTCAACGTCTACAACCCGCTGATGGCCTACAACTTCCTGCAATCGGTGCAGTTGCTCGCCGACGCGTCGGTCTCCTTCACCGACAATTGCGTCGTCGGCATCGAGGCGCGCGAAGACAACATCAAGGCGGCCCTCGACCGCTCGCTGATGCTGGTGACGGCGCTTGCGCCCACCATCGGCTACGACAGCGCCGCCAAGATCGCCAAGACCGCGCACAAGAACGGCACCACGCTGCGCGAGGAAGCGCTGGCCACCGGGCTGGTCAGCGAAGCCGACTACGACCGGATCGTGCGGCCGGAAGATATGACCCATCCGGGGTGAAGGCACTTTTTCGGCGGGAGAATATCCTCCCGCCACCGCATCGACCGGCACGAATTTCCGTTTTTCACCACTTCACGGAAACGTATGTCCTGTGAACAATGTGTCGCCGGAGAGGCGGCTTTGGTGAACAGTCGGCATAGTCTATCTGACAGGCGATCAACCCCATTCGGAGAGCCACCATGTCCACCAACACGTCCTTCGCCGGCACCGGCACCGCGTCCAACAGTTCTGTCACGATCCTGCTCGGCCGCATCCTGCTTGCGGTCATTTTCCTGCTTTCCGGTTTCGGCAAGCTCAGCGCCCTTTCCGGCACCGCGGCCTATTTCGGCGGCCTCGGCCTGCCCTTGCCGACCGTGACGGCCATTGTCGTCGGCCTCATCGAACTGCTCGGCGGTCTGGCTATTCTCGTCGGCTTCCAGACCCGGATTGCCGCCTGGGTGCTGGCGATCTTCACCGTCGCCACGGCCCTGGTTGCCCACACCGGCTGGGCCGACCAGATGCAGATGATCAACTTCATGAAGAACCTGGCGATCACCGGCGGCTTCCTCGTGCTGGCTTCCTCAGGCGCCGGCGCCTATTCGATCGACGCCAAGCGCGGCTGAACTTCCCTCCCCCGTCTTGACAGCAGTGGCGCGGAATTTTCCGCGCCACTGTTTCGTTGTCGGTGCAGAAGCCTCAATTCAGTGCCCGGATTTGCCGGGGCATCGGTGGTAGGATCTATCGGTCCGGGTGGGTAAAGGCCCAAACCGGCCAAACGACAACGGAGGTGACCATGCCTCGCAACGCACTGCTTCTGGCTTCGCGGCTGCTGCTTGCCGCGCTGTTCGTACCGTCAGGCTTCCATGCGCTCGCCGACATTGCCGGCACATCGGGCTATTTCGCCGGCCTTGGCCTGCCGCTCCCGGGGCTCGCCGCGTGGGGCACGGGCCTGTTCGAGCTGATCGCCGGACTGCTGATACTCATCGGCTTCCAGACCCGGATCGTGGCTCTGCTTTTGGCCGCCTTCTGCATCGTTGCCGGCTTCATCGGCCATTACGGCCAGGGCGCCGATGATGCGACGCTTGCCTTCCTGCACCAGCAGATGCTGATGAAGGACATCGCGATATCGGGCGGCTTTCTGGCGCTCGCCATGGCCGGCGCCGGCGCCTGGTCGGTCGACGGGCGGGCTGCGGTTTGATATCGCCTAAATCGAAGGGCAGGCCCGGAACCAACCAGACAAATGCCCCGGGTTGGACTCTCAATGCCCGAGCCAAGCCAACGCCCGCGTCAAGTCGACCCCCCACTCCGTCGAGCTGCGCTCGACACCTCCCCCGATCGACGGGGTAGAGGAAGGGCGCGAGTTCGCCAATCTTGGCGCCCTTCCTCTCCCTCCGGAGGGGGGAGAGGTGGCTTGGCGAAGCCAAGACGGAGTGGGGGAAGCCGGTCTTCAAACGCGAAGCCGCTGATAAGCGGTGCCATTGAGTTGGTCTAATATCGGTGTGGATCAGATAACTCACGCTCTGGTAGGCCGTACCTATTTCACCGAAACGCTCGGCCCGCCTTCGACCGCCAGTACCAGGCGGCGGCCGGTAATTCGCGCCAGTTGCGCCAGGCGCCCGGCCGGGCGCTCGCCATAGAGATCTGCCAGCGATGCCGGCAAGACCAGCGCCAGCACGCCATTGCCGCGCTGCTCCCATTTCAGCCTTGGCATGACGCCGGGCATCGAGGCGGTCAGCAGGTAGACGACGCGCATCGATGCCGCCAGCACCCGCGCCCGCTCCAGATAGCGCGGTGTCGCCAGCGCCTTGATCTCGGGCGCGATGGCTTCGTTGAAGATGCCGTCGTGCCGATAAGCGTTGGCCATCGCCAGATAGGCGCGGCCAGGGTGGTCCACGCCGAAAAAGGAGGCGTGGGCGATGATGTTGAGCGATTGCTTGCCGCGATATTCGGGATGCGCGCGCCAACCGATGTCGGCCAGCAATGCCGCCGCGTGGCGGTAGCGCGCCTCGTCCTCGGTCTCGTCGATGCCGAAAGCGGCAAAGGTCTTGGCCGTCCAGTCGACGAGTTCATGCGCATGAGTGACCGAGCGCGAACGCAGCCGGGCGAGTTCATCCGATGCCGAGATCAGCGGATCGGCCTTCTGCTCGGCCTGGTCGAGCAGCGAATAGAGGAAGCCTTCGCGCACGCCGAGCGCCGAGACGATGATCTTCGACGGCTGCATCGCCGCCATGATTTCCTGCAGCACGATGGCGCCGTAAGGCAGGAGCGAGCGGCGGTTCTTCGAAACGCCCTCGATGCCTTTGATCTTCTCGATCTCGCCTTTCGCCACTTGCCGCAGGAAATTGGCGGCACTTTCGACGCCGATCTCGTAGTGGTGCATGACGCCAAGCGGATAGTTGGTCATCTCCATGTGCAGCCGGGCGAGATTTCGCCAGGTGCCGCCAACGGCATAGAAAGGCCTGCCTTGCCCGCCTTTCAGAAGCTTCGCCCGCCCCAGCTCGTCGCGCACGATTTTCGCCGCCTGCGTGAGGGAATTCTTGGCCATGTCCTGCAGGCGCAGGCCGCCCAGCGGCAACGTTATGCCGTCGCCGATCGCTTCGCCATTGACGTCGACCAGTTCAAGGCTGCCGCCACCGAGGTCACCCGCGATACCGTTGGCCGGATGAAAGCCGCAGATGACGCCGAGCGCGGAATAATAGGCTTCCTCGCGGCCGCTGATCACGCGGATCTCGGTCTTGAGCACGTCTTCGGCGCGGTGGATGAAATCGGGGCCGTTGACGGCCTCGCGCGCGGCGGCGGTCGCCAGCACGTACATGTGCTCGGCACCGGCCTGGTCGGAGAGCGCGCGGAAGCGGCGGAACTCCTCCATCGACCGTGTCACGCCCTCGGGGTCGAGCTTCCCCGTCGACACGATGCCGCGGCCGAGGCCCGCCAGCATCTTTTCGTTGAACAGCATGGTCGGCGAGCGCGCCAGCCCCTCATAGACGACAAGGCGGATCGAATTTGAGCCGATGTCGATGATGGACAGCGGTCGGCGATCCTGCAGCCGGCCCTGGGAATCGGACAGCATCAGGCGGCGGCGTTCTTCTTGCGGCGCTTGAATTGCGCGATCCGCTTCGGCGCATGCGATTTCAGCGCATCACCCCGTCCCGACAGGCTCGGATTGGTCATGAAATATTCCTGTGCGTTGAACGGCTCCTCGCCCTCCTCGAGCACGACGCGCCGGGAGGTTCCATCAGCCAATACGTCGAAACTTTGCTGATTGTCCATGATGTTGCCGAGCATGATCTGGCCCAGCACCTGTTCATGCACAGTTGGGTTGGTGATCGGCACCATGGTCTCGACGCGACGGTCGAGATTGCGCGGCATGAGGTCGGCCGAGGAGATGTAGACGACGGCCTCGTCCGACGGCAGGCCGTGGCCATTGCCGAAGCAATAGATGCGGCTGTGCTCGAGGAAACGGCCTACGATCGACTTGACCCTGATGTTTTCCGACAGGCCCGGCACCTGCGGCCGCAGGCAGCATATGCCGCGCACCACGAGGTCGATCTCGACGCCCGCGCGGCTGGCGTCATAGAGCGCATCGATGATGATCGGATCGACAAGGGCGTTCATCTTCATCCAGATGCGTGCCGGCCGTCCCTCGAGCGCGTGGGCGACCTCATCGGAAATGTGCCGCAGGATACGGTTCCTCAGCGTGAAGGGCGAGATCGCCAGCCGCATTTCGGCGGTCGGCTCGGCATAGCCGGTGATGAAGTTGAAAAGCTGGGCGACATCGCGTGCGATCGTTGCATCGGTGGTGAAGAAGGACAGGTCGGTGTAGATGCGCGCGGTCACCGGATGGTAATTGCCGGTGCCCAGATGCACATAATTGCGCAGCTTGCCGTCCTCGCGCCGCACCACCAGCGACATTTTGGCGTGGGTCTTGAGCTCGAGGAAGCCGAACACGACCTGGACGCCGGCGCGCTCGAGGTCGCGCGCCCAGCGGATGTTGGCCTCCTCGTCGAAGCGGGCCTTGAGTTCGACCAGCGCCGTCACCGACTTGCCGGCCTCGGCCGCGTCGACCAGCGCACGCACGATCGGGCTGTCGTTGGAGGTGCGGTAAAGCGTCTGCTTGATCGCCACCACTTCCGGGTCGGCCATCGCCTGGCGCAGGAACTGCACCACGACGTCGAAGGATTCGTAGGGGTGGTGGACGATGATGTCCTTCTCGCGGATAGCGGCGAAGCAATCGCCGCCATGCTCGCGGATGCGCTCGGGGAAACGCGGATTGTAGGGCGTGAATTTGAGGTCGTCGCGGGCAACGGCGACGATCTCAGAAATCTGGCTGAGCGCCAGCGGGCCGGTCAGGACGCTGATGCGGCTCGACGAAACGCCGAGTTCGCCGGCGACGAATTCGCGCAGTTCGGCCGGCATGAGCATGTCGAACTCGATGCGAATGACGGAGCCGCGGCGGCGGCGCTTTAGCGCGGTCTCGAACAGGCGCACGAGATCTTCCGATTCCTCCTCGACCTCGATGTCGCTGTCGCGAATGATGCGGAACGTGCCGGAGCCCTTGACCTCGTAACCCGGGAACAACTTGCCGATGTAAAGGCCGACCGCCTCTTCCAGCGGGATGAAGCGGACATGGTGCTTGCGGTCCGGCAGGCGGATGAAGCGCTTCAGCGCCACCGGCAGGCGCAAGAGCGCGCTCATCTCCTCGCCGTTCTTGCGATGGCGAAGCTGCAGCGCCATAGAGAAGCCGAGATTGGGGATGAACGGGAATGGGTGCGCCGGGTCGATCGACAATGGCGTGAGAACAGGAAACACCTGGTCCTGGAAGTGCTCCTCCAGCCAGGCCTTCTCGTCCTTGGTCAGCGCGTCGCGGGTGATGCTCTCGATGCCTTCCTTGTTGAGCAGCACGGTCAGCGCCGAAAGGCTCTTCTGCTGGTCTTCCTGCAACCGTTCGACCTCACGCAGCAGCTGTTCGAGCTGCTGTTCGGGGGTACGCCCGTCCGGACTTCTCAACACGATGCCTTCGCGAACCTGGCCAGCCAGGCCGGCGACGCGCACCATGAAAAACTCATCGAGATTGGCCGCGGAGATCGACAGGAAACGTACCCTCTCCAGCAGCGGATGGTTTGTGTTCTGCGATTCCTCGAGCACGCGGCGGTTGAACTGCAACCAGGAGAACTCGCGATTGACGAAACGATCCGGATTGCCTTCCGGGCTTGCCGCTTCCGCATTGATGAACTCGCTCTGGACCGGCTTCAGTTCGTTCATGGTTCCTGCTCTTCCCACGTCTGGTTGCTTCGCCGCTTTTTCGGGCGGCGCCCAGGCTGTTGCGCCTGGCTGCGATGCTCCAGCCGGTTAACCGGCTTAACTTATCCTCTGACAGGCTTTTGCGACAGTTTCATTTCATCGAACTTGCAAACAGACCGGTTATGATCCAAACGCTGAGCAGACTGCGCTAAAGGAGACGACGATGGCAGGCGGTTCCATTCCCCATTTCCAGAACGATGCGGGCCATCCGGCGATCGATATCGGAGTCAAGGAATTCATGTGCACCGGCGCCAACCCGCCTTTCGACCATCCGCATGTGTTTCTCGACATGGGCGACGACAATGAGAAGGTCTGCCCCTACTGCTCGACGCTCTACCGCTATTCGCCGAAGCTGACGGCGATGGAAACGCTGCCGGCCGGCTGCCTCTACATCGATCAGGCCGCCTGACCTCCAGCGGGCCGGGCCAATGGCAGACGCACAGTCCCGGCAAGTCATCATCGCCGGGGCGGGTATTGCCGGGCTGACCGCGGCACTGGCTTTCGCCGAGCGCGGCTATACCGTGCGGATCTTCGAACAGGCGCAGCGCCTCGAAGCGGCGGGCGCCGGCATCCAGCTTTCGCCCAACGCGACACGCATCCTGCGTGAGCTCGGCGTACTCGACGCACTTCTTCCCAATGCCGTCAGGCCGGAAGCCGTGGTGCTGAAGGATGCGGCAACCTTGGGCGAACTGGCGCGCGTGCCTCTTGGACGAGCAGGCGAGGCGCGCTGGGGTGCGCCCTACCTCGTGGCGCATCGAGCGGACCTGCAAAACGCGCTGATGGCGCGCGTGGCTGCCATGCCCGATGTTCATCTCACCACCGGCGCGCGCCTTGACAGCGTCACGATCAGCAGTTCAGGCATCACCGCGGCAGCCGATGTGGGTGGCAGGCCCGTCGCGGCGGAAGGTTTCCTTCTGGTCGGCGCCGATGGCGTCTGGTCGTCGGTCCGCGGACTTGCCGACCCAGCAAGAACCAGCCCTGCGAAAAGCCACTTCTCGGGCGAACTGGCCTGGCGGGCAACCGTCAGCGCAGACAGTCCTGCCGGGCAAGCTTTTGCAGAGATCGGTGCGCCGGACTGCGTCACCACCTTCCTGCATCCCGGCTTTCACATGGTCGCCTATCCCGTCAGCAAGGGCAGCGCCATCAACCTCGTCGCTTTCACCAGGGGCGAGCGTATCGCCGAAGGCTGGTCCGGCCATGCCGATCCCGCAATCCTGGCCGGCGCCGTGCGCGGCACCGCGCCGGCGCTGGCAAGGCTTGCGGAGTTGGCCGGCCCGTGGGCGGCCTGGCCGATCCATACGGTCGATCAGAAGCAGCCATGGGTAAGGTCGGGCCGCATCGCGCTGGTCGGCGACGCGGCGCATGCCATGACGCCGTTCGCGGCACAGGGCGCCGCGATGGCCATCGAGGATGCCGCCACGCTTGCCGACGTCATGGCCGCCTCCCCTGCCGACCTGGCCGGAAGTCTTCAAATCTGGGAAGGCCTGCGCCGGCCGCGCGTCGTGAGAGTGGCACGTCGCGGCGCCCTCAACCGCCTTGCCTGGCATGCCTGGGGTCCGGTGGCGTTGGCGCGCAACCTTTTCCTGAAAATGCGGGCGCCGGAGAAGCTCGCCGCGGATTTGGACTGGCTTTATGGGTGGCGGGCCTAGAACTCGAACGAGGCGTTGGCGTTATCTGCGCTACCTACCATTATACAGCTTCAACGACCACCCAAGCGAGACCGGCAGCGGGTTCCACCAACCGGTCCGCAGGCCGGCGGTTCGCAAGGCGGCGGCCGTCCAGGTGTTGCAGCCGGCCAGCGCATTGAAATGGCCGTTCGCCTCATAGAAGCGGTCGAAATCGGAATAGGCGGCCCCGGCGATGACGATCGGCCCGCCTGGTCCTTGCTGAAAACTCGCATCGATGAAGTCGAGCAATGCGGCAAAGCGGTCTTCCGGGATGTCGAAGCCGGCGACATCGGGCCCGGAGATATCGCCGGCGACCTCGACATGCATCACTGAAGCGTCAAGCGTCAGGGCCTTGAATACGGGCATCGCCTTCAGCTGCGACCAAGTCGGCGTCTCCAGGTAGAAGGCGCGGCCGCCCCAGCCGAAGACGATGTAGCGCACCTCGGGCGCGTCGGAAGGCTGGCCGGCAGCGGCGAGGAAGCGAAAGCGCCGGCGCACGCCATCATCGACGGGAATGGCGATGTCGGTGTGGATCGGATTGCTCAGCACCAGAATGTGCCTGGCGCCCTCGCCGGCCGCGGCAGCCGGCCAGAGTGGTCGCGGCACCAGCGTGCCGAGTGCCGCGACCAGCACCACCGCGGCAACCACCACGGCCAGGAAACGAAGGCGTTTTCTCATCCGGGCATAGTTCTTGCGATTCCATCACGTTTCAATCGAAACGATCCGATCGGCCAAATGTGAAAAAGCCCGACCGTGGCGCGGCCGGGCTCCTTCCATTTCGACGAAGCAGCGCTCAGTGCAATATCTGCGACAGGAACAGCTTCGTGCGCTCGTGGCGCGGGTGATCGAAGAACTCGGCCGGCGTGTTCTGCTCGACGATCTGGCCCTGATCCATGAAGATCACCCGGTTGGCGACTTTCCGCGCGAAGCCCATTTCGTGGGTGACGCACAGCATGGTCATGCCTTCCTCGGCAAGGCTAACCATGGTCTCCAGCACTTCCTTGATCATTTCCGGGTCGAGTGCCGAGGTCGGCTCATCGAACAGCATGATGCGCGGGTTCATGCACAGCGAACGGGCGATCGCCACGCGCTGCTGCTGACCGCCGGAGAGCTGGCCCGGATATTTGTTGGCCTGCTCGGGGATCTTGACGCGCTTGAGGAAATGCATGGCCATCTCCTCGGCCTGTTTCTTCGGCGTCTTGCGGACCCAGATCGGCGCCAGCGTGCAGTTCTCCAGGATGGTCAGGTGGGGGAACAGGTTGAAGTGCTGGAACACCATGCCGACCTCTCGGCGCACCTCGTCGATCTTCTTGAGATCGTTGGTCAATTCCTTGCCGTCGACGAAGATCTTGCCCTTCTGGTGTTCTTCGAGCCGGTTGATGCAGCGGATCATGGTCGACTTGCCGGAGCCGGACGGGCCGCAGATGACGATGCGCTCGCCGCGCATCACCTTGAGGTTGATGTCCTTCAGCACATGGAACTCGCCATACCATTTGTGCATGGCGATGATGTCGATGGCGACATCGGTGGTCGAGATGTGCATCTTCGCCGCATTGACCTTGATCTCTTCCGCGCTGACGGCGTTTTCGGTGGCCATGAACCAATCCCCTTTTTATCGTTTGTAACCGGTGTCGAGCCGGCGTTCCGTATACATTGAATAGCGCGACATGCCGAAGCAGAACAGCCAAAACACGAAGGCGGCGAACACGAGACCGGATTTCGCGGTCTGCGGCGTCGCCCAGTTGGCGTCCGAGAAGTTCTGCTTGACGACGCCGAGCAGGTCGAACATCGAAATGATGAGGACCAGGCTGGTGTCCTTGAACATGCCGATGAACGTGTTGACGATGCCGGGAATGACCAGCTTCAGCGCCTGCGGCAGCACGATCAGTCCCATCTTCTGCCAATAGCCGAGGCCGAGCGAATCGGCGCCCTCATATTGGCCCTTGGGGATCGCCTGCAGGCCGCCGCGCACCACTTCCGCCATATAGGCGGCGGCAAACAGCGACACGCCGATCAATGCCCTCAGATACTTGTCGAAGGTGACGCCGGCGGGCAGGAAAAGCGGCAGCATGACGCTGACGAAGAACAGCACTGTGATCAGCGGGATGCCGCGCACAGCTTCAATGAAGATGATGCACAGCATCTTGACGATCGGCATCTTGGAGCGCCGGCCGAGCGCCAGCACGGTGCCCAGCGGCAGCGACACGGCGATTCCGACGAAGGAGAGGCTGAGCGTGATCAGCAGTCCGCCCCACCGCGACGTCTCGACATGCGGCAGACCGAACACGCCGCCGACCAGAAGGAAGAAGGCGACGATCGGCAGCACCAGGAAAAGCAGGATGGCGTTCAGGCCCTTGCGCGGCACGCTGGGGATCAGCATCGGCACCAGCAGCGCCGCGAACAGGATAGCGACCAGGATCGGCCGCCAGCGCTCCTCGACCGGATAAGTGCCGAACATGAACTGGCCGAACTTAGCGTTGACGAAGGCCCAGCAGGCGCCGCTCCAGCCATCGGGCTGGATGCCGCCCTGCGCCACTGTCGCGCAGACGGTCCGGTCCGGCCCGGTCCACTGGGCATTGATGAAGGCCCAGTTGATGACCTGCGGCAGGACCCAGGCGACGATGATGATGCCGAGTATGGTGAGGATGGTGTCGCCGACCGAACCGACGAGGTTCTTGCGGACCCAGGCATACAGGCCACGCTCGCTGATCGGCGCCGCCTCCGCCAGGGCCATTTCGGTGCGCACCCAGGACATGTCGTGTTCCTGCATGGCCCTACCTTTCCACCAACGCCATCCTGGCATTGACCACGTTCATCACGGCCGAGGTCACCAGGCTGAGTATGAGATAGGCGATCATCATGATCAGCACGCCCTCGACCGCCTGGCCGGTCTGGTTGAGCACCGTGCCGGCGGTTGCCGTCAGGTCCGGATAGCCGATGGCGATGGCCAGCGAGGAGTTCTTGGTCAGGTTGAGATACTGGCTGGTCAACGGCGGGATGACGATGCGCATGGCCTGCGGCACCACGACCAGCCGCAGGATCGATCCCGAGCGCAGGCCAAGTGCGGCGGCGGCCTCGGTCTGGCCCTTGCTGACACCCCTGATGCCGGCCCGCACGATCTCGGCGATGAAGGCCGCCGTGTAGCAGGACAGCGCCAGATAGAGCGACAGGAACTCCGGCTTGACCTGGAAGCCGCCGGTCAGGTTGAAGGTCGACTGTTTCGGAAAATCGAAGCTTAGCGGAAAGCCGCTCAGCGCATAGGCGAGCAGCGGCAGGCCGACGATCAGCGCGACGGACGTCCAGAACACGGGAAACTGCTGACCCGTCGCCATCTGCCGCTGGCGCGCCTTGCGGGCGACGAACCAGGCCATGGCGATGCCCACGATGAGCGCCACGAAGATCAGCCATGAGCCCTCGCCCCAGACGGCGCGCGGGAAATAGAAACCGCGCTGGTTGAGGAAGGAACCGAAAGGCAGGTTATAGCTCTCGCGCGGCGGCGGCAACACGGCCAGCACGCCCGAATACCAGAAGAAGATGACCAGCAGCGGCGGGATGTTGCGGAAGATCTCGACATAGACCGTGCAGATCTTGCGGATCAGCCAATTCTGCGACAGCCGGCCGATGCCGATGACGAAGCCGATAATGGTCGCGGTGACGATGCCGGCCACGGCGACGATGATGGTGTTGATCAGGCCGACAATGATGGCGCGACCGTAGGTCGAATCGGACGTGTAGGCGATCGGCGTGTCCGAGATGTCGAATCCGGCGCGGCCCCTGAGAAAGCCGAAACCGGAGGCGATGTGAAGACGCTGCAGATTGTCGATGACGTTCTGCACGATCCACCAGACAGAGCCGAACAGAACGACGACGACCAGCGTCTGGAAGAAGAGACTGCGGACTTTCGGGTCGTTGATAAAGGAGCCGCGACTTGTGTCCTCGCGAAGGACTTCCTGCGATGCCATATCACCGTCCCCTGTGAAAGAGAAACCGGAAGGCAGAACCATCTGCCTTCCGGATCACATTTCGATCAGCGGATCGGCGGAGCGTATTGCAGGCCGCCCTTGGTCCACAGCGCGTTGATGCCGCGGGCGATCTTCAGCGGGCTGCCCGAGCCGACATTGCGATCGAACATTTCGCCGTAATTGCCAACCGCCTTGACGATGTTGACGACCCAGTCGTTGGAGACGCCGAGATCGGTGCCGATCTTGGTGTCGGCTTCCTGGCCAAGCACGCGCTTGATCTCAGGGCTGGCCGAGTTCTTCATCTCGTCGACATTGGCCTTGGTGATGCCGAGTTCCTCGGCGTCGAGCAGCGCGAAATAGGTCCACTTGACGATATGGTACCACTGGTCGTCGCCCTGGCGCACCGCCGGTCCGAGCGGCTCCTTGGAGATGATCTCCGGCAGCACGACGTGATCGGCCGGCGCACCCAGCGTCAGGCGGATGCCGTAAAGGCCCGACTGGTCTGTGGTGTAGACGTCGCAGCGGCCGGCGTCATAGGCTGCGTTGACCTCTTCGAGCTTCTCGAAAACGACCGGATTGTACTCCATCTTGTTCGCCTTAAAGTAGTCGGCGAGGTTGAGCTCGGTGGTGGTGCCGCTCTGCACGCAGACGGCGGCGCCGGACAGCTGAAGCGCCGAATTGACGCCCGGCAGCTTCTTGGCGTTGATCATGAAGCCCTGGCCGTCATAGTAGGTGGTGCCGATGAAGTTCAGGCCAAGTGCCGTGTCGCGGTTAATGGTCCAGGTGGTGTTGCGCGACAGGATGTCGATCTCGCCCGACTGCAGCGCGGTGAAGCGCTCCTTGGCGCTGAGCGGCGTGAACTTGACCTTGGAGCCGTCACCGAAGACGGCGGCCGCCACGGCGCGGCAGAAATCGGCATCGATGCCTTGCCAGTCACCCTTGTCGTCCGGCGCGGAGAAGCCGGCCAGACCCGTCGAGACGCCGCACTGGATGAAGCCCTTCTGCTTGACCGTGTCGAGCGTGGTGGCTGAAGCCGTTGAAGCCACGGCTCCAAGCGCGGCGGCTCCAAGGATGCCGATTGCAATGTGTTTCATGACCCACAGACCCTTTTCTGTTTTCAGGCAAACCTGATCTTTTTTTCCCGCGTGAACGCAGCTTTTCGTTCCGGCCCATTTCCGGAACTCCGCATCGCAGTCGACGCGCCGCCTCCCATTCACGAACAGCATCGAAGGCGATAATTCCTGTGAGGTCAAGGAAAATGACCGAATTCAGATGGGTTTGAAAATCGTTTGCCGCAATTGCCTGAATAGCAGACAAACGCGCCCGCAATTTAGTCAGAAGCGCGAATAAAGCCGGCGAAGCTCGCCCTACGCCAGGCTGCGCTCTGTCCGCAAAAAATCCATCCGCCCGATTACTCTGCGTTACTGTGCTCTGCCGGCCGGTTGCGTGCCGATGTCTGCGCCCTCTGGCTGGATCTGGGTCATGGTGAGGTACGCTTTGCGCTATCAGGCGACGCATGCCGCTGCCGGCGGCGGGCTTTCTGGCCGCGCCATTACGCTTGCAGTCGGCCTGCGGCGGCTCCGGCAATTGGCACATTCGAAGTCGGGGTCCTGGCGAAAGCCGGCTGTTGCGCGGTCCATGTCGCCGCACTATGGCTAGCGGCTTACCAAAAAAGGCGACGACGAATGGCAAAAGACGGCAACGAGCCGGTGACTGGCAAAATGGGCATCAACACGCGGCTTGCCCATTCGGGCAACAACCCGCACGACTATTTCGGCTTCGTCAATCCGCCTGTCGTGCACGCCTCCACGGTGCTGTTCCGCAATGCCGCCTCGATGGCTGGACGGGACCAGAAATACACCTACGGCACGCGCGGCACACCGACCACCGACGCCTTGGCCCAGGCCATAGACGCGCTGGAGGGGTCGGCCGGCACGATCGTGGTCCCGTCGGGCCTGGCGGCGGTGACGGTGCCGCTGCTTGCCTTCGTTTCGGCGGGCGACCACCTGCTGATCGTCGACAGCGTCTATCATCCGACGCGCAACTTCGCCGACACGATGCTGAAGCGGCTCGGCGTCGAGGTCGAGTATTATGCTCCCGGCATCGGCGCGGGCATCGCCGCCTTGATCAAGCCGAACACCAAGGTGGTGTTCACGGAATCGCCGGCCTCAAACACGTTCGAGGTGCAGGACATACCAGCCATCGCGAAGGCCGCGCACGCCGCCGGTGCCATCGTCATGATGGACAATACCTGGGCGACGCCGCTTTATTTCCGTCCGCTCGACCATGGCGTCGACATCTCGATCCATGCGGCGACGAAATATCCCGCCGGTCATTCGGACGTGCTGCTGGGTACGGTGTCGGCCACCGAGGCCTGCTGGAAACAGCTGTATGAAAGCTTCTGCACGCTTGGCTGCTGCGCCGGACCCGACGACGTCTACCAGGTGCTGCGCGGCTTGCGCACCATGGGGGTGCGCCTCGATCACCATCAGCGCAGCGCGCTCGCCATCGCGGCATGGCTGGAGGGCCAGAAGGGCGTGGCGCGCGTGCTCCACCCCGGCCTTCCCAGTCATCCCGACCACGCGCTGTGGAAACGTGACTTTTCCGGCTCCAGCGGCATCTTCTCCATCGTGCTTGCCGGCGGCGGCCAGAAACAGCAGCACGCGTTCCTCGACGCATTGCGGATCTTCGGTCTCGGCTACTCCTGGGGCGGTTACGAGAGCCTTGCCGTGCCGGTCTGGCTCGGCGACCGCGTCGTTGCCAAGGGCCCCTATGAAGGGCCGTTGATTCGTCTCCAGATCGGCCTCGAGGATGTCGAGGACCTCATGACCGATATTCTTCGCGGGCTCACCGCCGCCGCAGCGGCCTGACGCGACCTCTCGGACCGATACCAGCAACGTCCGCAAGGCCTTGACGCGATTGAGCAAACGGGGGCTGCACGCGGCGCCCCGGTCCGGCCATGTCGGCAATATTATTCTCCCCATCCGCAGTTTTGCGGATTTGTTTGACTTCCAAATTGCCGGCTTCCGCTTCATTGCGGCAGCGGAAATCATTCCCCAGCCACCGCACCAAGAGCCTGCCCATGGCGTTCCGCCTCTTTGTTCCCATTCTTGCCGGCGCGACGCTGCGCGAACGCATCATCGCCTGCGTCGGTGCGATGATCGGCATTGCGCTGACTGGCGCGATCAGCGGACTCACACTGGGTAGCGGGCCACATGTGCCGCTGCTGGTGGCGCCAATGGGAGCATCGGCGGTGCTGTTGTTCGCGGTGCCCGCCAGCCCGCTGGCGCAGCCCTGGTCGATCATCGGCGGCAACACGATCTCGGCGCTTGTCGGCGTGATCGTGGTGCAATTCGTGCACCAGCCGGTGCTCGCCACCGGTATTGCGGTAGCGTTGGCGATCGCCGCAATGTCGTTCACGCGCTGCCTGCATCCACCCGGGGGTGCGGCGGCATTGACCGCGGTGTTCGGCGGTCCAGCCGTGATCAGCGCCGGCTTCCTGTTTCCCTTCGTGCCGGTGGCGGTCAATTCGATGCTGCTGGTGGCGCTTGGCTACGGCTTCCACAAGCTGGCCCGGCGCAACTACCCGCACGTGCCGGCCCCGGCGCCGGTAAACAGCCACGGCACCATCGACCCGCCGGCGCAATTGCGTGTCGGTTTTCGCTCCGAGGACATCGATGCCGCGCTTGGAGCGCTCGACGAGACCTTCGACATCGACCGGGGCGATCTCGACCGGCTGCTGCGGCAGGTCGAATTGCAGGCCATGGTGCGCGAGCATGCGACGTTGCGGTGCGAAGACATCATGTCGCGCGACGTCATCTCGGTGGACGAGCACACGCCAGCCGCCGCTGCGCGCCAATTGCTGCTTGACCACAACATACGAACCTTGCCGGTGGTGGATGCCGAGGCAAGGCTGGCCGGAACCGTGGGCTTGCGGGAACTGACACTGGCGGCCGGCACGGTCGGAACCGTGATCTCGCCGGCGGCAACCGCAACTGCCGGCTCGAACGCCATGGCGCTGCTGCCAGTGCTGACCGACGGGCGCAGTCACGCCGTCATCATCGTCGACGATAAAAACCACATCCTCGGGCTGATCACGCAAACCGATCTGCTGGCCGCGACGGCGCGGATGCAAAACACCGGCAGGGAGCCGGCCAAAGTGCTAGCATAGGCAGCCAGGCGGATCGCCTGGCGTGATTTTTCGGGAACCTTTTTTCGAAACCTGCATCCAATCTTTCGTGCAAGGATCGATGGAGGACACATGCCCGCGCTGACGGCAACATCAACAGCGACGGACGAGCTCCGGCTCGTAGCCCGCGCGCTTGCCCGCGACAGCGATGCCTTTCGCAAGATCATGAAGCTGAACAACCAGCGGCTCTACCGACTGGCGCGCGGCATGGTGCGCAACGACAGCGAGGCCGAGGACATCGTGCAGGAGGCCTATGTCAGGGCCTTTACCAATCTCGGCACCTATCGCGGCGATGCTTCGCTTTCCACCTGGCTGTCGCGCATCGTCATCAACGAGGCGCTCGGGCGGCTTCGCAAAGGACGGCGAACCGTGGCCATGCCTGAAAACCCGGAAGCGCAGATCATCCGGTTTCCCCTTAACCCAAGCGACGATCCGGAGCGGACGATGGCGCAGCGGCAGATCCTCGGGCTTGTCGAGCGGGCGACCGACAGCCTGCCCGACGCCTATCGCGCGGTTTTCGTAGCCCGCGTCATCGAGGGGCTGAGCATCGAGGAGACCGCCGACCTGCTCGGCGTGCGGCCAGAGACCGTCAAGACGAGACTGCACCGCGCCCGCGCTTTGCTGCGTAAGGCGCTGGACGACGAGATCGGGCCGGTGCTGCTCGACGCTTTCCCCTTCGCCGGCCGGCGCTGCGAACGGCTGACTCAGGCCGTGATGAAGCGGCTCGGGTTCGAGGGGTGATCTTCACGGCCAGATCTTCGCCGATTGTCGGGAACGTTTCCGCGCCATCCTCATCCAATGAATGTCAACCCAGATGAAGCCCGCTGCCCAGGCTGTCGGGCGGAAGGAGATGCCATGCTTATCCGACATACCGCAGCGTTTGCCGCCCTCTTGCTGCTTGGCGCTGCCCCATTCGCGCAAGCTGCCGACAAGCCGACCGACCCGCAGATCGCCCACATCGCCTACACAGCCGACATGATCGACATCGAGGCGGCCAAGCAGGCAATCAAGAAATCCAAGAACAAGGAAGTCGTCGATTTCGCCAAGGACATGGAGCGCGACCACGAAGCGGTGAACAAGCAGGCGCTCGACCTGCTCAAGAAGCTCAAGGTGAAGCCGGAAGACAATGCCACCAGCCAGGCGCTGACCAAGGCGGCGAAAGAGGAACATGCCAAGCTCGCCAAGCTGAAAGGGGCTGCCTTCGACAAGGCCTATATCGAAAACGAGGTGGCCTACCACAAGCAGGTCAATGGAGCGCTCGAAACCCTGCTCATTCCGTCAGCCAGCAATGCCGAGCTGAAGAGCCTGCTCGAAACCGGCCTCAAGATCTTCCAGGGGCATGAGCAGCATGCCGAACATGTCGCCGGCATGTTGAAATGAAAGCGGCCGCGCTGATCCGACCGCTCCCTGTCGGGCTGGCGCTGGCGCTTGCCGCCGGCCCGGCGCCGGCCGCGACGATCGAGGTGACGATCGACAAGCTCGTCTTCTCGCCCGCAAGCGTCGAGGCCAGGGTCGGCGACACGATCGAGTGGGTGAACAAGGACGCATTCGCCCACACGGCCACGGTGAAGGGCGGCTGGGAGGTGATGATCCCGCCGAAGGCGAAGGGAAAACTGACCCTCAAGACGGCGGGAGCGGTTGATTATTTCTGCCGCTTCCATCCCAACATGAAAGGCCGATTGGTAGTGGCGCCCTGAAAATCTGGGCCGGTGGCGGGACTTGGCCGCAAATACCAAGCCCCGTCACTCCGGAGCACCCGTCACTCCGGAGCAATTCAGCACGGAACAGTCGCGCCAGGGATCAGAGCGCCAGCCATGCCGTGCCAGCCGCCAGCGTTAGCAGCGTCAATGGCAGGCCGACTTTGAAGAAAGCGCCGAACGACAGCGACGTGCCGGCGGCGCGCGCCTGTTCGGCAACGATCAGATTGGCGACCGAGCCCAGGAGCGTGAAATTGCCGGCCAGCGTCGAGCTCATGGCGACGACCAGCCAGGCGCGCTCGGGGTTTTCCAGGCCGGGGATGAAGGGCCGCAGCGCCAGCACGGCCGGCACGTTGCTCATTATGTTGGAGAGCACCGCGGTGAAGCCCGACAGGCGCCAGACGTCGTCCAGCCCGAGGTTCTTGGCCGATGCGACGATGTCCGGTGTCAGCAGCGTTCGTTCGGCGCCGGCAACCACGATGAACAGGCCGGCGAACATGAACAGCAATGGCCCGTCGATTTCGCGATAGATGCGCTCTGGTTTGATGGCGCGGGTGAGCAGGAGGATGGCGCCGCCGATGAGCGCCGCCTTGGCGACAGGCACACCGGCGAAGAAGGCAACGGCCAGTCCGATGCAAACCACCACCGCTTTCAGCACCTGGCGGCGATGCATGCGGCCGCGCGAGACCTGTGGCGTCAATTCGCCGTTGCGCGCGAATTCGGTGCGGTAGACGATGCGAACAATGGCGATGACCGCGACGAGACCGAACAGGGCAACCGGAGCCAGAGCCGCTGAAAAGGCCGGATAGGAGATGCCCGACAGCGCACCGATGACCATGTTTTGCGGATTGCCGGTGATGGTGGCGACACTGCCGCAATTTGACGCGGTGGCGGTCGCGATGAGGTAAGGAACCGGATTGCGTTTGATGGCGCGGGTGACGTGAACGACGATCGGCGCCATGACAAGACAGATGGCGTCATTGACCAGGAAGGCCGACAGCAGGCCGGTCAGCAGGGTCACCATAACCAAAAGCATGAACGGCGCATGCGCATGCTCGATCGCGATGGCACCGAGGCCGCGAAAGGCGCCCGAGACCTTCAGATGCGCCACTACGATCATCATGCCGAGCAAAAGCGTGATGGTGTCGAAATTGATGGCGCGGTAGGCATCCTCCAGGCTGATCGCCCCGATGGCTATCATCGCGGCCCCGCCGAGCAGTGCGATCCCCGCCCGATCGAGGCGCAGGCCTGGTATGCGGCCGACGGCGACGCCGGCATAGGTCAGGACCAGGATCAGCAGTGCCGCCGCGCCCATCAATGTCATGCGAAGAAGGCCCTGCCCGATGCATTCAGCCCCGGCCGGAGCTGTGGCCACCACCTTTAGCGGGCGGCGCGCAAAGCGAAAATACCTTCTGCGTGATGGCTGCAGAAATCCCCAGCGACGCGCCCCCGGCGCCGGTGGCTGGCCGGATCCGCCTCAATGAACCGTGATTGTCGCGGCTGGCGGCGTTTGCTGGGAAACCATCGGATCGAAACTGACCTGGTCGCGTCCATTTGACTTGGCGGCATAGAGCCGCCTGTCGGCTGCCGAGAATATCTCCTCATAGGTGGTCGGCCCGTTAAAGGCGGTACCGCCAATGCTCACGGAAAGCGGACAGGACCGGCCGCCCGGCGAAAATTCCACCTCGCGAATTCGCCGGCGGATGCTTTCGGCAACCAGCCAGGATTGCGAGGGATCGACGCCGGGAAGAAACACGCCGAATTCCTCGCCGCCGATGCGGCCGACGATGTCGGTGCCGCGGAGCTGATCCTTGATCGTCTGCGCGATCAGTTTGAGCGCCTGGTCGCCGCAGTCATGCCCAAGCCGGTCATTGATCGATTTGAAGTGATCGGCGTCGATGATCAGCAGCGCACCGGAATTGGCCGACGCCTGTTTGCGGACCTGTTCGAGATAGGCTTCGACCAGCATGGAGAAAGCGCCGCGGTTGAGCACCGCCGTCAGGCTGTCGGTGGCGGCAACGACGGTGAGATCGCGCTGGGCAATGGCCAACTGGCGTATCTTCCACATCAGGAAGAAGAGAAACGATCCACCCAGCACCAGGGGCAACAGAATGTCGGTCAGCTGAGCCCGCCACACAGCTTCGGGCGAAAGATACGGGAAATTGAACGAATCGACGAAAAACGCCACGCCAATGAAGAACGCCGTGCCGGCGGCGGTGACGGCGATCACCCTGCCCCAACTCGTCGGCGACAGGTCGAGCTTCATCTCTTCAACTCCGTTAGCCGCGTCTACTATGACGCGCCAACGCAAACAAAACGATAAGACTTTCCCTCCAATTCGACGGCAGAGGTTGCAGGGTTACGGCCGCCGGACCGGCGGCCGCCTCCGGCCTGCGTCTCGAAGATTTGTCCGGATGATCGATCCGGACCTACGACAGGAGGGTCCTGCCGTCAGCCGTTGGGCGCCGATTCGCCCAGCGTCTCTGCAACAAAGGATGCCGCGATCAGATCGTCGGCATCCAGGCCTAGAGAGCCTTCGCCCGCTCCCATGATGGCGGCAACCTTATGGAAGGTCTTCAGCTCATGGTCGGAAATCCGGGCGGTTTGCATCTTGGCTTTGAGCTCGGCGATACGTCGCCCCAAGGCGGGCGACGTTCCAATTTCACGTTTCGACATGACGCGGTTTTCTCCTTCCCCAACCCATGCTTGTTTTGCCCGCCATTCGCAGCCCGAATGCTTACTTTTATGAGGGACCGCGAATACAAGGCCCCGAACGCGTGATCGTTACGAAGGTTCCCGCGCGACAAGGTCACGAAATAATACGGAAAGGGCGCCGCGGCGGCGGCGTGCCGCCGTCGCGCCGGCAAGCGCATTCGTGAAGACGAGAAGGGATGAAAAGTTCCGACCGGATTCCTGCCCGCGTTGAAATTTCTCACGTGCGGAGCAGCTAAGCCGTTGAAATTATTGGCGATCCCGACAGGATTCGAACCTGTGACCATCGGCTTAGAAGGCCGGTGCTCTATCCAGCTGAGCTACGGGACCGCTGGCCGGCTCGGAGCCGGTAAGATGTCTGCGCTGGCGCCCGCCCGGGCTTTGCCGGTCAATGCGTCCAGGGCGTCCTGCGGTCATAGCGGAAATTTTCCGCATAGGAAATCTGGCGGCGCTTGGGCTCTTTCGGCTCTTCGACGCGGTAGGCGAGCCCTTCCTTCTCGGCATAGGCCACGGCCTCTTCACGCGTGTCGAAGGTCAGCTTGATCTGGCTCCTCATGTCGCCGGAAGTGGTGTAGCCCATCAGCGGGTCGATTTTCTTGCGCATCTCGGGATCGAATTCCAGCACCCAATGGCCGGTCTTGGCCGTGCCGGACTGCATCGCGGTTTTGGCTGGACTGAAAATGCGCGCGGACATGACCACCTCATTGCTGTGCAAGGCAGCATGGCCGCCTCTTCGCCCGTCATTACTGCGCAATGCGGACGGCGGCAAGGTTTTTGCACTTGCAGGTTTTTGCACTTGCCATGCAACACTGAAATGAATAGGCAACAGACCGTTCGGAGTGTAGCGCAGCCTGGTAGCGCATCTGGTTTGGGACCAGAGGGTCGGGAGTTCGAATCTCTCCACTCCGACCACCTTTCACAGAAAAGGCAATCGAGGGCCGTTGGCGCCTGCGAATGGCAATGTGTCGGGTGCAGAATGGGGCTGTCGGCAATCTCCGCGCGGCCAGTTGTCTTTGCTGCTGCATGTCACGGTCGCAACAAAAAGCCGCGGACGGCAAAGTTGCCTGCTCCACCGCATCGACTATTGTGAGCCGGAACACGGCACGGTGTGGGGCGACAGATGACCATCGGACATCGACGGTCTCCGCTAAAGCCTCACGGAGGAACCATGAGCGACAGTTGGACACCCACCCGTCTCGGCGCAGGGCGGCATTCGGCATGACGACGGAAACCGCCACGGGCGGCACGGAGACAAAATTCAGACAGCCGCCAGCCGGAACCGGGATCGCGGTCGATCTCGATGGAGTGACCATAGATTTCGCATTGGCGGCCGGGCGTAGCTTCCAGGCGGTCGCCCGCGCCGATCTGAAAGTCGGCGACCAGGAATTCGTGGCGATCATTGGGCCGACGGGCTGCGGCAAGTCAACGCTGCTGAATGCCGGCGCAGGGCTTCTCGAGCCTTCGGCAGGCAGCGTCCGTGTGTTCGGCGCCCCGCTTCGCGGTCTCAACAGACAGGCTGGCTACCTCTTCCAGCAGGATGCATTGATGCCCTGGAAGACCGCTCTGGACAATGTGGCCATCGGGCTGGAAGTGGCAGGCGTGCCCTCTTCCGAAGCAAAGGAACGCGCGCGAGCATGGCTCGGACGCGTCGGCCTGGCTGCTTTCTGCGAGCGCTACCCTCACATGCTTTCAGGCGGCCAGAAAAAGCGCGTTGCTCTTGCGCAGGTGCTGATCCGCGACCCCAAGATCATCCTCATGGACGAACCCTTCGGACCGCTCGACGCACAGACGCGGCTGATCATGGGCGGCCTTTTGCTCAAGCTGTGGTCGGACGACCGCAAGGCGGTGATGTTCGTCACCCACGACCTCGAAGAAGCGATCGCGCTGGCTGATCGCGTGGTGGTGATGTCAGCCGGTCCCTCGGCACGCATCATCGGCGACTTTCCAATCCCGCTGGCGCGTCCACGCGATATTTCGGAAATCAGGCTGGAACCGCGCTTCCAGGAATTGCATCGAGACATCTGGCACATGCTGAAGAAGGAAGTGCTCAAGGCTTACGGCGAGATTGAAGAAGGAGCGATCCGATGAAAAGGACGACGCTGCTTTTCGCACAGCTAACGGTGGCCGTCATCGTCATCGCGCTCTGGCAGGCAGCGTCGACGACGCACCTGATCGGCGATCCGAACAATATTTCCTTCTTCTTCTCGACCCCATTGGCGGTGGCAGGCCAGATATGGAAGTGGTTTGCCACCGGGACGATCTGGCATCATCTGTGGATCACGCTGTGGGAGTCCATGCTGGCCTTCGCCATCGGCTCGCTGGCAGCGATCGCGATCGGCTTCTGGTTTGCCCGCAAGCCGAGACTTGCGGCCGTCTTCGATCCCTATGTAAAGGCGGCCAATGCGCTTCCCCGCGTCGTGTTGGCGCCGATCTTCACGCTTTGGTTTGGCCTCGGCATCTGGTCCAAGGTTGCCTTGGGCGTGACGCTGGTTTTCTTCATCGTCTTCTTCAATGTCTACCAGGGCGTGAGGGAGGTGAACACGACGGTGCTGGCCAATGCCCGAATGCTCGGCATGAACGAACGGCAATTGCTGCGCCACGTCTATATGCCATCGGCATTGTCCTGGGTGTTTTCATCGCTCCATATCTCCGTCGGATTTGCCGTGGTCGGCGCCGTGGTCGGCGAATATCTCGGTGCGGCGGGCGGACTAGGCTATCTGATACAGCAGGCCGAGGGCGTTTTCGACGTAGCGGGCGTCTTTGCCGGAATGTTCGTCCTCGCCGCTTTTGTGCTCTTGATCGACTGGATCGTCACGCTGGTCGAAAAGCGGCTGCTTGTCTGGCGGCCTGAATTCTCGAAACCAGGCCGATAGGGCCCAATCCAGCTCAAGGAGGAGATCATGAGGATCATTTCGAAACTGGCGGCCGCCGCCGTCGTATTGCTCGCGGTGGCCACAGACGCGGGGGCCGCCGAAAAAGTCACCATTTCGATCGGCGGAGCGTCATGCCTCTGCTATATGCCGACCGTGCTCGCCAAACAGATCGGCGCTTACGAAAAAGCCGGCATCGATGCAGACCTCGTCGATTTCAAGGGCGGTTCTCAATCGCTGACCGCAGTATTGGGTGGCAGCGCGGATGTGGTGTCCGGCTATTTCGATCACACGGTGAAATTGGCCGCCAAGAACCAGCGCCTGCAATCCTTCGTCGTTTACGACCAGTTCCCGGGACTGGTGCTGGCGGTGGCGCCGGGCCAGACCGGCAAGATCAAGTCAGTGAAGGACCTTGCTGGCAAAAAGGTCGGCGTGACCGCTCCCGGTTCCTCGACCGACTTCTTCCTGAAGTTCCTTCTGCAGAAGAACGGCATCGACCCGACATCCGCCGCCGTGATCGGCGTTGGGCTGGGCGCTACCGCCGTCGCCGCCATGGAGCAAGGGCAGATCGACGCCGTGGTGACGCTCGATCCGGCCGTCACCGTGCTTCAGGCCAGGCATAAGGACCTGACCATCCTGGCGGACACGCGCACCCAGAAGGATACCGAGGCGGTATTCGGAGGCGACTATCCCGGCGGAGCGCTTTACACCCGGCCGGAATGGATGGCCGCGCATCCCCAAGCAACGCAGGGATTGACCAATGCCATGCTTGCCACGCTGGATTACATTCACTCCCACAGCGCCGAAGAGATCATGGCCCAGATCCCCGACAATCTGATCGGCAGCGACAAGGACGCCTATCTGGCCGCGTTGAAAAATGCGATCCCCATGTATTCGACCACCGGGCTCATGGATCCAAAAGGCGCGCAGGCCGTGCTCGACGTTTTCTCTCTCGGTTCGCCCGATGTGGCCAACGCCAAGATCGATATCACGCAGACGTACACGAACGACTATGTGAACAAGGCGAAGAAGGCCAACTGACGAGATCAACGTCAAGCAGCGGGCATATGGCTCGTTCGCCTTAGCCACGGAGTTCACCGAGCGCCGGCATTTCAGCGACTCGGTGGCCTCGTCGCCATTTTGGGTATCCGTCAATTGACGAATACCCGTTCTTCTCTCACCTAGCTTGGCATTGCGCGGGCAAGCCGAACGCGCAGCAAGAGTGAGGGTGACTGAAGTCACATGAAGGTAAGCTCGCCGGGCGAGAACCCCAACCGCCCCACTCCCGGCGAGCCTACAACCTGATTTGGAACGCAATCAGGACCGGGGTCAGCCGGCAAGCTTGTATCGCAAGATCGGTGCCAGCTCTGTTTCCCGAAATGGGACGGTTAAAGGGACATGGAAACCACCGTTTGCTGGCCGGCCGACCATCGCGCCCTAAACCTCGAACTCGCCCTGCCCCTCGTCCATGGCGCTGACGGTTTCAGCCGCCAGCGCCCGGGTGATCGGCGTCTTGCGTTCGAGCGCGGCGCGGTCCAGCCGCTCCACCACGCGCATGGCCGTCGCCAGGGAGCGCTCGATGCGGCGCACCAGATATTGCACGACATGCGGCTCGACCTCGACCTGTCGGTCGGCGAACAGCTTGGTGATGACACCTGCCAGCAGGAGATCGTCGGGTTCGTGGATCTCGACGGTTGCCGCAGCCTTCAGCCGCGACGCCAGATCCGGCAGCGTGACGCCCCAGGCCGAGGGAAAGCGGCGCGCCGTCAAAAGCAAATGCGAGCCGCTGCCGCGTACCGCATTGATCAGATGAAACAGCCCCTGCTGGTCGACTGTGCCGGTATCGACGTCGTCGATCAGCGCCGGCCGGGCACCGAGATTTACAATGCTGTCGCCAACGCGGTGCGCGTCGACCTGAACGGCATCCGCCCGTGCCCGCCAGATCGAGGCCAGATGGGTCTTGCCGGAACCGGCCGGACCGGCGAGCACGACCACTGGCGAGGGCCAGTCCGGCCAGCGGTCGACCAGCGCCACTGCCTGGTTGTTGGTGCCGGAGACGACGAGTTCGTCTCGCGAATAGCCGGTGCCATGGCCGAGATCGAGCGGCAGCTGGCGCGGCGGGTCGGCCCTCTGGTCGCTCATGCCAGGCTCAGCCGCGCGACCCGGCCAGGCCGGATCATGGATTGATGCCTTTGCGACGATCGGCCGGCAATGGCGGCACGGCCTTGCCGTGACCCTTGTAGAGCGGCGATTCCAGATAACGCGCAATGGCAAAGCGCACCAGGACCGCGACCGCGGCCGATGCAGGCACCGCAATCAGCAGACCGACGAAGCCAAACAGCGCGCCGAAGGCAAACAGCGCGAACATCAGCCACACCGGATGCAAGCCGACGCTTTTGCCGACCAGCCGCGGCTGCAAGATATTGCCCTCGATGAACTGGCCGATGAAGAACACCACCGCGACCGCGACGACCATGGTCCAGTCCGGCCAGAACTGGACGAAGGCAACGCCGACGGCCAGCACCAGCCCGGTCAGCGAGCCGACATAGGGGATGAAGGAGATCAGCCCGGCGAACAGGCCGATGAGGATGCCGAAATTGAGACCGGTTAGCGTCAAGCCGGTGGCATACATGGCGCCCAGCACCAGGCACAGCGTGCCCTGCCCGCGCACGAAGCCGGCCGTTGCCGTGTTGATGTCCCTGGCGATGGCGCGCACCGTGGCGACATTGTCCCGCGGCACCCAGCCGTCGATCACCGCCACCATGCGGTCCCAGTCGAGCAGCATGTAGAAGGCGACCACCGGCGTCACCACGAACAGGCTGATCACCGAGACCAGCGCCACGCCCGAACTCCATATCGAGGTGAACACGGTCGTCAGCAGACCGAAGCCGGATGTCAGCAGTGAGTTCAATCCGTCGCGCAGGCCATTGGCGTTGACGCCGAATTTCTGTTCCAGCCATTTTGGATCGAACGAGGTGATCAGGCTCTGCAGCCGCGTCAGGTACTCAGGCAATTTGCCGGCAAAATCGGCCATCTGCGTCGCCAGCACCGGGATGAGGATGACAAAGGCCAGCACCAGCACGACAAGGAAGGTGATGAGGATGACCACCGTTGCCATGAAACGGCTGAGGCCGAGTCGCTGCAGCCGGTCGGCCACGGGATCGAGGAAATAGGCGAGCACCATGCCGGCCACGAAGGGCAAGAGGATGGCGCTGAAAACATAGAGGAAAAGCGCGAGGGCGGCGACGCCGGCAAGCCAGAAGAAGATCTGCCGGCGGAATCCGGCGGATGGATCATCCCCGGCTGCCGCCGGCGCGCTCGCCGCAGCTTCTTTGTCAGGTGCCCGGGGTGGAGCCTTCGCCATAGCCGCTCATATGCCTCAGCCAAGCCACGAGATAGGCTGCGGCCGAAGCCACGGTCAAGACCCCGGACAGCATTATGAGGGCGGGACGAAGTGGATCGAGATGGATCGAAAAAGCAAGCTCACCCAATACCAGCGCCGCCAGTACAATCTGGATGGCGGTGTTGACCTTGGAGACGAGGAGCGGCTTCATCTCGACGGGATGGGCCATCACGGTGGACAACAGCACCGCGCAAATGATCAGCGTGTCGCGCGACACCATGGTGACGACCAGCCACAGCGGCAATTGCCCGATGAAGCCCAGGACGACGAACACGGAAACCAGGAGCAGCTTGTCGGCCACCGGATCGAGATAGGCGCCGAGCTTGGAATGCTGGTTGAACCGGCGGGCGATGAAGCCGTCGACGCCGTCCGAGATGCCGGCAACGAGGAACCCGGCAAAGGCCCAATCCCAGCGCGCCTGGAGCATGGCCAGCACCACGGCAGGCACCAGGACAAGGCGCATGATTGTGATCAGGTTGGGGATGGTCAAGCGCATGTCCCGTCGCTTCTGTCTGAACGATAGATGATGGAGATGGGGGATGGGCGCAAGAGAGAAGCTGCCGAGCTTCCCCTGGTGGGGAGCGGCAGTTTCAGCGCCGTTTTCCTTGCGGACCGAAACCGTTCATGCGAAGAGCCGCAAAGGAAACAGCGACAAGCCAGATATGAAGCGCGATACAGTCAAGCGTAAGAACGGGCTCACCTATGCCGAGGCTGGCGTCGACATCGATGCCGGCAATCTCATGGTCGAGAAGATCAAACCGCTGGTCAAGGCGACGCGCCGGCCGGGCGCCGATGGCGAGATCGGCGGTTTCGGCGGCTTGTTCGACCTCAAGGCCGCCGGCTTTACCGACCCGGTGCTGGTCGCTGCAAATGACGGCGTCGGCACCAAGCTGAAGATCGCCATCGACGCCGGCAAGCACGACACGATCGGCATCGACCTCGTCGCCATGTGCGTCAACGACATCGTCGTGCAGGGTGCCGAACCGCTGTTCTTCCTCGACTATTTCGCCACTGGCAAGCTCGATCCGGACCAGGGTGCGGCGATCGTCGGCGGCATCGCCGCGGGCTGCCGGCAGGCCGGCTGCGCGCTGATCGGCGGCGAGACGGCGGAAATGCCGGGCATGTATCACGGCAAGGACTATGACCTTGCCGGTTTTGCCGTGGGCGCGGCCGAGCGCGGCCAGCTTTTGCCCACCGACGATATCGTCGAGGGCGACGTGCTGCTGGGGCTGGGTTCGTCGGGCCTGCATTCGAACGGCTTTTCGCTGGTGCGCCGCATCGTTGCGACCAGCGGCCTGGCATGGACCGATCCGGCTCCCTTCAATGACGAGGCCACATTGGCCGAGGCGCTGCTCGAGCCGACCCGGATCTATGTGAAATCGATCCTGAAGGCGATCCGCAACACGCACGGCATCAAGGCGCTGGCCCATATCACCGGCGGCGGCTTCCCCGAAAACATTCCGCGCGTTCTGCCGAAGGAGTTCTCGGCCGAGCTCGATCTCGACGCCATCGACGTGCCGCCTGTGTTCTCATGGCTGGCCAAAACCGGCGGTGTGGCGCCCGAAGAGATGATGCGCACCTTCAACTGCGGCATCGGCATGATCCTGGCGGTGGCGTCGGGCCAGGCGGCGCAGGTCGCTGCCGTCTTGCAGGAAGCCGGCGAGACGGTGACGCCGATCGGCCGGATCGTGCCGCGCCGCGACGCCGGCGTCATCTATCGGGGTTCGATCGGTCTATGAGTGCGCAGAAGAAACGCACTGTCGTTCTGATCTCGGGGCGCGGTTCCAACATGACGGCGCTGATCGCCGCCGCCAGCGACCCGGCTTTCCCGGCCGAAATCGTCGGCGTCATCTCCGACAAGGCGGATGCCGCCGGGCTCGGCATGGCGAGGGCGCGCGGCATCGCCACCCAGGTGATTTCCCGGGCCGACCACGCCAGCAAGCAGGCGCACGACGCCGCGATCGATGCGGCCCTCACGGCCTTCAATGCCGAGATCGTGGCACTGGCCGGCTATATGCGCATTTTGACCACCGGCCTCGTCCAGAAATGGCAGGGTCGCATGATCAACATCCACCCCGCTCTGTTGCCGGCCTTCAAGGGGCTCGATACGCATGCGCGCGCGCTGGTGGCGGGTATGCGTATCCATGGCTGCACGGTGCATTTCGTCACGTCCGAGATGGATGACGGCCCGATCATCGCACAGGCGGCGGTGCCGGTAATGGTCGGCGACAATGCCGACACACTTGCCGCACGAGTGCTGAAGGTGGAACACCAGCTCTATCCGCTGGCGCTGGGGCTGGTCGCCGAGGGCAAGGCCCGGATGGAAAAGGGCCGCACCGTGTTTGCCCGCTTCGCCGACGATGCCGACAATGCAACCTCGATGATCATTGCACCGAGCCCGCTGCGCGAGGAAATCGATTTCGAGCAATTGGCGCGGATCACGCCGTAGGCATTTTTGCAGTCATAATTTGATTGCAAACTTTGGCGCACCCGCTTATCTCATGCTTGCATGAACAGCAAGCATAGGCGCGTGCTCAAAGCGATATTCACCGATCCAGTTTCGGGCAGTATCGAATGGATTGCCGTCGAAGCCTTGCTGGTCGCCGTTGGTTGCCAGGTGATCGAAGGAAGCGGCTCACGCGTGGGTTTTGTCCTTAAGAGCGAAGTCGAGACGTTCCACCGGCCGCACCCTTCAAAGGAAGCAAAGCGATATCAAGTACGGGATGCTCGCCAATTCTTGTTGAGGATCGGAGTGAAGCCATGAATGCGATGACCTACAAGGGCTATTCGGCCCGTGTTGACTATGATGACGATGACGAGATTTTCTTCGGCCGTATTGCCGGTATTCGAGACGGCGTATCCTTCCATTCAGAAACTGTCGCGGGGCTAAAAGCCGCCTTCCATGAAGCCGTGGACGACTATGTCGAAACTTGCGCGAAAATCGGTAAGTCGCCGCAAAGACCTTATTCCGGCAATCTCATGTTGCGCGTTGACCCCTCGGTTCATTCAAAAGTTGCAATGGCAGCGGAACTCGCAGGCAAGAGCCTGAACCAGTGGGGAGAAGAAGTCTTGCGCGAGGCCGCCGAAAAGCAAATTGCCTGAACCAGCAGCTGTCCTGCCTCCATCTGCATCCGCCATTCGACCGGGAGTATCGTGAAACAGTTGTTTGTGCTGCGCCACGCCAAGTCGAGTTGGGACGATCCCAACCTCCCCGATTTCGACCGGCCGCTCGCCGAACGCGGATTGAAGGCGGCCCAATTGATAGGGCGCGAACTCGCGACGCGCGGGTGGCTGCCGGACCAGGCGCTGGTATCGCCGGCGCTGCGCACCCGTGAGACCTGGCGGCTGGTGGACGCGGAGTTGCCAGCGCATCCACGAGTCGCGTTCTCCGAGGCGCTTTATGAAGCCTCAGCGACGGATATTCTGAGCCAGATTCGTCAAGCCGATCCGTCGAACGACAGCTTGCTGGTGGTCGGCCACAATCCCGGTCTGCAATATCTGGCGAAACAGCTTGCCGGGCCAGGGTCAGAGGCCAAGGCGCGCAGGAGGCTCGAAGGAAAATTTCCAACGGCAGCCTTTGCGCGCCTCGTTTTCCAGGGCGACTGGTCCAACCTGTCGTCCGCGCGGCTGACGCATTGCCTGCGTCCGAAGGATCTGCGCTAGAAATCCGGGGTTAAGCTGGCAGCCAAGGCCGCTGCGTGTCCGGGACGTTAATTGCCCCAGATGCCCTGGCCGGGTTCGGGCCAGTCGGTAGTGGGCTTCGTCTTGGCATCGCCTGTCTCGTGGCCGGCCATGCCCGTATCCTTGAGCGCGCCGGTGACAAGGTGGTCCACGCCCGCCATCGGGGCGACGGGCTGGTTGGCATTGTCGGAGCCATAATGGTCGCTGCCGGCAAAGGCGCTGCCGGTCGCAACGAGGATGGCGGCGGTGGCGAGGGCGATCTTGTTCATTTCAATCTCCTGGATTCATCCGTTAGGCGGCGTCTTGGGAGGACGGTTCCGCTAAGGACAAGACCCCAGGCACTCCTGTTTTATTCCTGGGCTCGGATTGTTTTCTGCCGAGCTTGGAGGATTGGTCATGCGCAAAAAACAAGAGCGGCGGGCCAGGCCCACCGCTCTTTGTGGTCGAAGACTTACAGAATCAACGGCCCCAGATGCCCTGGCCAGACTGAGCCGGCACGTTGGCATTCGCGTCGCCCTGCGCCTTTATGGACTTGGTGATCGAGCCGGTATGCGTGGTGTCGATGTTGGAGGTCGACTGGTTGGCAACCGGCTGGTTGACATTGTTGGAACCATAATTGTCGCTGCCGGCAAAGGCGCTGCCCGTGGCAATGAGAATGGCGGCGGCGGTAAGAGCGATCTTGGTCATTTCTTTACTCCTGAGTTCAAGTTGGTTGATGTCGGCAGTCGCGATTAGCGGCCGAAAAGGTTGCGGTCGGCGCCCTGCGAAGCCGGGGCCTGGACGGTTCCGTTCGTCTTCGAGGTCGAAGCGGTGACGGAATGGTCGACAGCGGCGGCGGGCTGATTGGCGTTGGCCGAACCATAATTGTCGCTGCCGGCGAAAGCGGTGCCCGTGGCAACGAGGATGGCGGCGGCGGTAAGAGCGATCTTGGTCATTTTGGTTACTCCAGTATGTTTGTTCTGTCCGTCTAGTGGCGTGCCCTTGGGAGGATTTCGCGTCGCTCGGACCACCCCGAGATGGGTCTGCGGTGTTGTCGTTTCCAGTCACGAAAATGTGCCAAAAAAGCTGTGGGACGGCCCTTGAAATTGAAACGACATCGCTGGCTGCCACAATTTTATCTTGTTGAACCAACGGTTTATTGAGAAAACTCCATTGAGCCCACCCGTTTGCGCAGAGCGTACGTTCACCGTTTGATGTACGGTCCGTCAACATAAATCGAACCGAACGGTTCGGTCTTATCTACGTAAGGCCCGCGCAAGTGGCCGCATCCGGGCGTTTGCTTTGCGGCTGGGTCGACATTGTCGCTTGCAAACGGGCTGAAGGACGCGCCAAGAGGCGCGCCGCATTCTCCACGCGGAGGCTTCGCCTCCGGTCGCGGCAGGCGCAAGCTTTCAGTCATTTTGCCGACTGGAGAAATGGAAAGCGGCGGGTTCTGGCCCGTCAAGAAGCGCCAAAGCCAAGGACGTCGCGCATACCGTATTGACCGGGCGGTCGCCCGGCCACCCAGAGGGCTGCGGCGATGGCGCCACGGGCGAACATGACGCGGTCCTCGGCCGCATGCGACAGGGTGACGATCTCGCCCCCGGTGCAGAAGCTGACGCTGTGCTCGCCGACGATGCTGCCGCCGCGCAGCATCGCGAAGCCGATCTCGCCGGCAGGCCGCGCAGCAGTGGCACCATCGCGAACACGCCTCGCCATCGCATTGAGTTCGACGCCGCGTCCGTCGGCAATGGCTTGGCCGAGCATCAGGGCGGTGCCCGATGGCGCATCGATCTTGTGGCGGTGATGCGCCTCATAAATCTCTGCATCCCAGTCCGCGGGACCGAGCGCTCTCGCCGCCTGCTCGACCAATCCGACCAGCATGTTGAGCCCAAGCGAAAAGCTGCCGGAGCGCACGATGGCAACGGTTTTCGCGGCATCGGCGATGGCTGCCAATTCAGCGTCACCGAAACCGGTCGAGCCAATGACCATGGCAGGCCCGCGACGGCCGGCGCAGGCTCTCGCCAGATCGGCCGATGCCGCCGGCGTGGTGAAATCGATCACCACATCGGCCAGGCCGAGCGCCTCGTCGCGACTGACCAGGCCATCGCCGACGACGCCCGGTCGATGAAAGCGGGCAGTAAGCGCCAGCCGCGAGTCGGCCTGCACGGCGTCCGCCATCTGGCGCCCCATGCGGCCGAGCGCACCGGCAATTGCGATCCTGACTGGCGCCATCGCCGCGACTATTTCCACATGCCGCGCATGCGCGCGCCAATGTCGACGCGTATCTCCGGCCGGGGCGCCCTGCCCGGTGCTGCTTGCGCGCCCGGCCATACCGTCTGTTCGAATGCCGCTAGGAGGGAAGCCGGGATGAAGCGCGTGCGCGAGGCATAGACATGACGGTCGCCGCGCGCCGCCTGGCCATGCGGAAAGAAGCGCTGCGGCATGACCAGGTTGAGGCTGTCCTTGGCCCTTGTCATCGCCACGTAAAGCAGCCGGCGCTCCTCCTCGATATCTTCCCTGGTACCAACACCGAGATCGGCCGGAATGCAGCCATCGACAGTGTTGAGCACAAACACGTTCTTCCACTCCTGGCCCTTGGCCGAGTGGATGGTCGACAGGATCAAATAATCCTCGTCGCGGTGCGGCGGCCCGGCCTGGTCGCTGGTCGCGTCCGGCGGATCGAGCGTCAGCTCGGTCAGGAACCGTTCGCGCGAAGCGTAGCCGGATCCGATCTGCTCGAGCTGCAGAAGGTCGGCCCGGCGCGTGGTTGCGTCCTCGTGGATGCGCTCGAGATGCGGCTCGTACCAGAGCCTGACCTGTTCGAGATCGGCCGGCCATTTGGCGCCGGCACGCAGGCCGGAGTAGAGCGAGACGAAGCCCGGCCAGTCATCCGCCGCGCGCTGCGGCGGCCGCCAGCCGGCAAGGCCCATCGCCTCGTCCAGCGCCGATGTCATCGTCTCCACGACCTGCGCCGCGGCCGAGGGGCCGATGCCCGGCAAAAGCTGCAGCACGCGAAATCCGGCGACGCGGTCGCGCGGGTTTTCGGCAAAGCGCAGCACCGCCAGCACATCCTTGACATGAGCGGCATCGAGGAATTTCAGCCCACCGAACTTGACGAAGGGAATGTTGCGCCGCGTCAGCTCGATTTCCAGCGGCCCGCTGTGGTGCGAGGCGCGAAACAGCACCGCCTGCGATTTCAGCGCCGTGCCGGCCTCGCGCTCGGCCAGGATGGCCTCGCAGACGAAATTGGCCTGTTCGACCTCGTCGCGTACAGTCACCAGCCTCGGCTTGGCGGCGGATTTGCGTTCCGACCACAGATTTTTGGTGAAGCGTTCCGAGGCCTCGCCGATCACCGCATTGGCGGCGGCCAAAATGGTTTCGGTCGAGCGGTAGTTGCGCTCCAGCATCACCACATCGGCGGCCTGCGCGAATTGGTTTGGGAAGTCCAGGATATTGCGCACCTCGGCGGCGCGGAACGAATAGATCGATTGCGCATCGTCGCCGACCACCGTCAGCCCGGCGCCATCGGGTTTGAGCGCCATGAGGATCGAGGCCTGCAGCCGGTTGGTATCCTGGTATTCGTCGACCAGCACATGGTCGAAGCGCCCGCCCAGATGCATCGCTATCTCCGGTTCGGCCGTCATCTGCGCCCAGTAGAGCAGCAGGTCATCGTAATCGAGCACGTTCTGCGCCTGCTTGGCCTCGACATAGCCGGCGAACAGCTGCTTCAGCTGTTCGCCCCATCCGGCGCACCACGGAAAGGCGGAGCCCAGCACCTCGCCGAGCGGCGCCTGCGCGTTGACGGCGCGCGAATAGATGGCAAGGCAGGTGCCCTTGGTGGGAAAGCGCGCTTCCGCCTTCGAGAAGCCGAGTTCGTGCCGCACCAGGTTCATCAGGTCGGCCGAATCCTCGCGATCGTGGATGGTGAACGCCGGATCGAGGCCGATCTCCTGCGCGTAATCGCGCAGTAGCCGTGCACCGATGCCATGGAAGGTGCCGGCCCAGGTCAGCGCGTCAGTGACGATCGAGGCGTCACGGCCGAGCACCTCGCCAGCGATGCGCTCGACGCGCCTGGCCATTTCGGAGGCGGCGCGACGTGAAAACGTCATCAGCAGGATGCGGCGCGGATCAGCGCCCTTGACGATGAGATGGGCGACGCGATGCGCCAGCGTGTTGGTCTTGCCCGAGCCGGCGCCGGCAATGACCAGCAGCGGTCCGGCGATCCTGCCGTCGCCATGCTCGACAGCCTGGCGCTGGGCGTCGTTCAGCCTTGCGAGATAAGCAGGCTGGTCGGTCGGTTCCCGAAATGTCGAATCATGAGCGGCAAGGTTCATCGCCCATCAAGCATCGTTTCCGCTTTGTTCGCAACAAGGAAGCGGCGCGGCGAGCTCAGCGTCGACAGGTCAGCGTTCCGGATCGACACCCATCGCCGCAGACTGCCTGCGCAATGCCTCCCGATCATTCTTCGGGACTGGCAGCAACAGGGGATCGACGGTGTCGGGTACGTCCTCGATCAGCTTGCGCGCGAGGCGGTAAGTGACGAAGGCGATGGTGCAGGCCAAGAGCAGACGGATCATCCAGCAGTCCTCCTTTGCCTGATCCAACCGGAGACATGAGCTTTTGTTCCTCGGCTTGATCGTCGCAACCAAACGGAGGTCGTCTCGTTGTCAGACGAGAGGAGGTAGCGATGAAGAAGCTCTCCCTAGGCCTTCTGCTGATCGTTCTGGCCGTGTCGGCCTGCGACAACAACGTCCCGCCAACCAAGGCTCCGGCAGCGGAAAACCCGCACACCGACGGCAATCCTGTAGCCGATAAGACCGGCAAATGAGTTGACATGCGTGCAGCAACGCCGCGGACCACGGCGGGACAGCACAAAGCACAGCCTGGAGAGGACGGCCGGCGCCGCTTGGGAGGTGCCTGATAGCGCCGGCCAGGCGGATATCAGGTCCGCCGCAATGTGGATGTTAGCTGAGTCTTGCCGTAGCGTCATGGGGATTCCACCCCTTTGGCTTCCCGCCAAATTCCGGAACGACCGCGCCGTTCATGCTCCCAATCGCCGTCTGACGACCGCGGCATGGAAATTCGTGCCGAACAGCAGGCCGTCATCGTTGAAGTCGTAGCTCGGATTGTGCAGCGGCGCCGTGTCGCCATTGCCGAGGAAGACAAAGCAACCGGGCACGTGAGCGAGGAAACGGGCAAAATCCTCAGAGCCGGTCATCGGCTCGCGGGCGACGGCGACGCCTTCGGGCAGGAACACGTTTCCGGCGGCTGCAAAGGCCTCGTCGACCAATTCGGCGTCGTTGTGCAGCGGCACGAATTCCCTGCTGTAGGCGACCTCGGCGGTGACGTTGTAGGCGGCGGCGGTGCCGGCGGCGATGGTGCGCATCTGCTTCTCGATCTCGGCGCTGACCTCGGGGCGAAAGCTGCGGGCGTCTCCCAGGATACGGGCAAGGCCGGGCAGCGCGTTGCGGGTGCCGTCGGTGATCAGCTCGGTTACCGAGACCACCGATATGTCGGCCGGGCTCAGCCGGCGCGAGACGATGGTTTGCAGATTGGTGACCAGCGCGCAAGCGGCGACCAGTGTCTCCCGGCCGTCCTGCGGCCCGGCAGCGTGGCCGCCGAGGCCTCTCAGAACAATCTCGAAGATATCCTCGGCCGACATCATCGGGCCGGGGCGGGTTTCGAAATGGCCAATCGGCAATCCGGGCAGATTGTGCAGGCCGAAAATCTCATCGAAGGGAAAGCGGCGCATCAACCCATCGTCGAGCATGGCCAGCGCGCCCCTGCCCCACTCCTCGGCCGGCTGAAAGATGAAGCGCACCGTGCCGTTGAACCCGCCCTCCCCGGCCAGCAGCTTCGCCGCGCCGAGCAGCATGGTGGTGTGGCCGTCATGGCCGCAGGCGTGCATGATTCCGGGATTTTGCGAGCCATAGGCCACAGCCGATTGCTCGGTGATGCGCAGGGCATCCATATCGGCCCTGAGCGCGATCGCCCTGTTGCCGCTGCCGCGCTTCAGCGTGCCGACGACGCCGGTGCCGCCGACGCCCTCGGTCACATCGTCGAGGCCGAATTCGCGCAGTTTGGCAGCGACGAAGGCCGCGGTGCGCTTTTCCTCGAACCCGAATTCCGGATGGGCATGCAGATCGCGCCGCCAGCCGGTCATCTCCTGCTTCAAGGCATCGAGATCGATTTTGGCCATTTCTCCGCCCCTCTCAAACTAGGTTGCAAGTCGGGTGACGACATCGAGCAGAATGTTGGCGCCGGCGACGAGCTCGGTATCCTCGGTGTATTCGCGCGGATTATGGCTGATGCCGCCGGCGCTCGGCACGAAGATCATCGCGGCAGGTGCGATACGCGCCATCATCTGCGCATCATGGCCGGCGCCGGACGTCATGCGCTTCGAAACCAGCCCGCGACTGATGGCAGCGGCCTCGATCAGCTCCACGATGCGGCTGTCGAAGATCACCGGCTCGAAGCGCGCCAGCCGCTCGACCGAGATCGTCACGCCTTCGGCGGCGGCGAGTTCTTCGAGGTGAGCGGCGAGTGCTGCTTCCTCCGCCTGCAACCGGTGCTCGAAAGGATCGCGCAGGTCGATGGTGAAGACCGCTCGCGAGGGAATGACGTTGATGGCGTTGGGCTCGAAACGCATCGTGCCGACGGTGGCGACGGTCGGCGTGTTCGAAGCCTTGGCACGATCGTGCAGGAAGGCGACGACACGGGCGGCCGCATGGCCGGCGTCGCTGCGCATCGACATCGGCGTGGTGCCGGCATGGTTGGCGACCCCGTCGATGGTGATGCGCTGCCAGGAGATGCCTTGCAGGTTTTCCACCGCGCCGATCGGCACGCCTTCGCGCTCCAGCACCGGGCCCTGCTCGATATGCAGTTCGAGATAGGTATGCGGCTTGAGGAAGCCCGGCTGCTCGTCGCCGGCATAGCCGATGCGCGCCAGTTCCTGCCCGAGCACGCTGCCGTCCGTCCCCACGGCCGCCAGCGCCTCGTCGATCGCAACACCGCCGGCATGAACCAGCGAGCCCATCATGTCGGGGGAATAGCGCACGCCTTCCTCATTGGTGAAGGCGGCGACGGCCAACGGGCGCAACAGGACAAAGCCTGACGCCTTCAGTGTCTCGATTGCCTCCAGCCCGGCCAGCACGCCGTAGCAGCCGTCATAAATGCCGGCATCTATGACCGTATCGATATGCGAGCCTATCAGGATCGGCGCCTGCCCGGCATTCCCAGGCGTCCGCCAGATGCCGAAGATATTGCCCATGCGGTCGATGGCGACTTCGAGCCCCGCCTCGCGCAACCAGCCGACGAAGCGGTCGCGGCCCTGCCGGTCGGCGTCCGAGGCGGCAAGCCGCACCAGCCGGCCCTCGCCGTCGCGGCCGATGGCGCCGAGGTCCCGAATACGGTCAAGCAGCCGCTGCGCGTCGACCGAGATCATGGCGTTGCTCCAGAAAGTACTTTGCCCGCAAGTACATCCGCGGCGGCCACGCCGACGAGTTCGGCATAACGCTTGGGATCGGTTGCACCTTCGGTGTTGACGACCAGCACCCGCGAGAGCCTGTCGAGGCCGAGTTCGCCCCTGTTGTCGGCCAGCGCCCGGACCAATCCGGCCAGGCCGACCCCGCCGCTTTCGCCGGCAACGATGGCCGGATCGCCGCCGGCCGGCCGCGCAAGCCTCCGCATCACAGCGACCGCATCCTCCTCGTCGACGGTCATGAACGCATCGGCGGCACGCGCCAGCACGCGCCAGGCGACAGGCGACGCCTCGTAGCATTCGAGCATCGCCATGACAGTCGCTTCGCCATGCGCGATCTTGACAGGATGGCCAGCCCTGGCGGCGCCCAGGATGCAAGCGGCACGTGCGGGCTCGACCACGGTGAAGACCGGCCTGGCATCACCGAGCACGATGGCGAGATGGCCAGCCACGGCAGCGGCAATGCCGCCGACCCCGGCCTGGACGAAGATGTGGGTGGGCGGTTCGCCGAGCTGGCGCAGCGCCTCGCGCATGATCGCGGTGTAGCCTTGCATGACGAGGCCTGGAATGCGCTCATAGCCCGGCCACGACGTATCGGACACGACGGTCCAGCCCTTGTCCGCCGCGACGCGTGCGGCTTGCCTGACCGAATCATCGTAGTTGCCGTCGACGCGGATCATCTCGGCGCCGTAGCGGGCGATAGCCGTGATGCGCTCGTCGCTGACGCCGGCATGGACGAAGATCGCCGCCCTCGCGCCGACAAGCCGCGCGCCCTGTGCCACCGAGCGGCCGTGATTGCCGTCGGTCGCGCAAGCCATCGTCATGGTGGCGGCGACCGCCCTGACATCGGGCTGATCGAGATCGGCGATGCCGAGCGGCCTGCCAAGCCGGCGGCCGGCTTCCTCCAGCACCAGATGAACGACGGCATAAGCGCCCCCAAGCGCCTTGAAGCTACCGAGGCCGAGGCGAAAACCCTCATCCTTGAGGTGGATGGCGCCAATGCCCAGTTCGGAGGCCAGCGCCGGCAGCGCATGCAGCGGCGTCTCCTGATGATTGTCGCGATGGGACAGGAAACGCTCGGCCGCGTCGGCCCCCGCAACCCCGAGCGTTTCGGCGTCGACCGGATCGAGTGGGCTGCCGTGCAAGGCATTGCGGTTGAGCAGGAACATCAAGGCCTCCTTGGCTGACGACGAGACTATATTGCAAGGCAGGCGCAAAAAGCGCTGTATTCAAGGTGCCGAAATGCAAGTTTGTTTCTTCAGGACATGCCATTGCCCGCTTTGCCAGCCTCGCTCGACAGTTTCGACCTCGCCATTCTCGCCGTGCTGCAGAAGGACAACACGACGCCGCAGCGACTGATCGGCGAGGCCGTGAACCTGTCGGCGCCGGCGGTGCAGCGCCGTATCAAGCGCATGCAACAGACCGGCGTCATCGCGGCCAATGTCGCGGTCATCGAACCGGCGGCGGTCGGCCAGCCCATCACCATCTTCGTCGAGGTCGAACTCGAAAGCGAACGCACCGAACTGATCGACGCGGCCAAGCGGCAATTCCTGGCGGCGCCGGAAGTCCAGCAGTGCTACTATGTGACAGGCGAGGCCGACTTCATCCTGGCCATCACGGTGGCCGACATGAGCGCCTATGAGGCGCTGACGCGGCGCCTGTTCTTCAACAGCAGCAACAATGTCCGCAAATTCCGCACCTTCGTGGCCATGGACCGCGTCAAGGTCGGCCTGACGGTGCCGCTGCCGGGATGAGCGATCAGGTTGCATGTCTGGCATGCTTTCGCCATTCTCCGCATCGCGAATTAGCGGCGGGAGGCGCGCTTGCACGACACCAACCCGGTTGCGATCATCGGTGCCGGGCCGGCGGGCCTGGCCGTTGCCGCGTGCCTGCGGCAGGCCGGGGTCGACTTCATCTTGCTTGAAAAAGAGCAGCAGCCCGCTCCCGCCTGGCGGCGCCACTACCAGCGCGTCCACCTGCACACGACCAAGCGCTATTCATCCCTGCCCTTCGTGCCCTTCCCCAGGCATTATCCGCGCTATGTGCCACGTGATCTGTTCGTCGAATACCTCGATGCCTATGCGCAACGCTTCGATCTGCGGCCCCGCTTTGGAGAAGCGGTGCGGGCGATCGGCCGACAGGGCAGAAGCTGGGGCGTCGAAGCGACATCAGGCACCGTGCGCGCTTCCCATGTGGTGATTGCCTCGGGATACAATGCCGAGCCGCTGATGCCGGCATTCGCCGGCGCCGGCAGTTTCAAGGGCAAAAGTCTGCACAGCGCGGATTACCGCAACAACACGCCGTTTGCCGGCCAGTCGGTGCTGGTCATCGGCATGGGCAACACCGGCGCCGAGATCGCGCTCGACCTGGCGGAAGGCGGCGCGCATCCGACGATCTCCGTGCGCGGCGGCGTCCATATCGTGCCGCGCGAACTGCTCGGGGTGCCCATCCAGGTCGTCAGCATGGCGACGCGCCTGGGGCCGCGACGCGTCAATGACGCCGCGTTCCCTATCATCCTCGATCTGGTGTTGGGCAGGCTGGAGAAATATGGGCTCAAACGGCCCAAGCAGGGATTGCTGGAGCAGATATCCCTGGCGTCGCGCATCCCGGTGATCGATGTCGGCACCATCGGCAAGATCCGCGAAGGCGCGATCAAGGTCGCGCCCGACATTGCCGAGATATCAGAGGGCGGCGCCCGTTTCGTCGATGGTCGTCACAGCGACTTCGACGCGATCATCTTCGCCACCGGCTACCGCCCAGCCTATGCCAAATTCCTCCAGCCCGGCGTCGAGCCTGGCGCCAGCGGCGTCAATGCGCGCGCTTCGGAACTCGGTCTTTATCTCGTCGGCTTCCACAATTCGGTCACCGGCCTGCTGCGCGAAATCGGAATCGAAGCCCAGGCGATCGCCGACGACATTCGTCTCCGGCAGAACAGAAAAAGGACGGCCGAAACCCTGCCGGTATGAGCTGAGGCCGCTCAGCTTGCCTTGCGCAGCCACACCTTGTTGTCGTGGAATGCCGCGCCGCCATAGGGTGCGGGTGCATCGGCGCCAGTCAGCACGTTGATGCCCTCGCCGCGCTCATGCGCGCTGTTCGGCCAGATGCCTTCGGCGATCACCACGCCGCGCTTGATGCCGTCGAACAGCCTCGCATGCAGCACCACCTCGCCGCGCGCATTGCCGAGTTCGACACGATCGCCCTCTGCCAAACCGTGTGCGGCGGCATCGTCGGGATGCAAGAGCAATTCCGGCCGGCCTTCCTTGGCCTTCGACACCGGCGTTTCGGAAAAGGTCGAGTTGAGGAAGTTGCGTGCCGGCGACGTAGCCAGCCGGAACGGATGCGCCTCGTCGGCAACCTCGATCAGGTCGACATGATCAGGAAATTGCGGCAACTGCTCCACCGGGCCGAACAGGCCCATGCTTTTCGGCGGCCTATTGGGGGCGGCTTGTCCGGTCCAATCGGCGCGGAAGCGGAATTTGCCGTCCGCATGGCCGAAGCCCTTGGTGAAATGCGCGGTTTCGAAATCCGGCTGCAGGTCGACCCATTTCTGCTCCTTCAGGCTGGCAAAGCTGCCCAACCCGCGCTTGCCCAGGATGATGTCGATATGCTGCTGTTCGGTGAGGCCGAAGCCCGGCCTGTCGGCGACTCCGAGGCGCTCAGCCAATTGCTCGATGACGAAATGGTTGGTGCGCGGCCCTTCCGGCGGCTCGATCAGCTTCGGGCCGAGCGTGATGTGCTGGTTGCCGCCGCCCTTGTAGATGTCGTCATGCTCGACGAACATCGTTGCCGGCAGCACGACGTCGGCGAGCTTGGCCGTGTCGGTCATGAACTGCTCGTGCACGCAGGTGAACAGATCCTCACGCAAGAAACCCTGCTTCACCAGTCGCTGCTCGGGCGCGACATTGGCCGGGTTGGTGTTCTGGATGAGCAGCGCCGTCACCGGCGGCCCGCCATAGAGCGCATCCGGCGCCCCCGTCAGCACCGGGCCGATGCGCGAATGATCGAGAAAGCGGATCGAGGGATCGCGCATGCGCGTGCCCTCCAGCACCTCCTGGTTGAGCTTGAAGATGCCGGAATTGGAATGGAAGGCGCCGCCGCCCTCATATTGCCAGGCGCCGGTGACGGCGGCGATGCAGGAGGCGGCATGCATGTTGACCGCGCCGTTGCGCTGGCGGGCAAAGCCGTAGCCGAGGCGGAAATAGGTTTTCCTGGTCGTGCCGACGAGACGGGCAAAACTCTCTATCTCGGCCACAGTCAATCCGGTGATCGCGGCCGCCCATTCGGGTGAGCGTGTGCGCAGATGCGCTTCCAGACCTTTCGGGTCATCGGTGTATTTCTCGAGATAGGCGCGGTCAGCCAAGCCTTCCCTGAACAGCACATGCATAACCGCGCAAGCCATCGCGCCATCGGTGCCAGGCTTCAGGACAAGGCCCATATCGGCCTGCTTCATCGTGGCGTTCTCATAGACGTCGATGACCACGATCCTGGCACCGCGCTCCTTGCGTGCCTTGATGGCGTGGGTCATGACGTTGACTTGGGTCACCACGGCATTGGTGCCCCAGATCACCACGCAATCGGACTTGGCCATTTCGCGCGGGTCGGGACCGCGCAGCGCGCCCGCCCCCATCATCCAGCCGGTCCAGGCCAGGTTGGTGCAGATCGAGCCGAAGAAGCCCGAATATCTCTTCGCATGCCGCAGCCGCTCGATGCCGTCGCGCTGCACCAGCCCCATCGTGCCGGCATAGAAATAGGGCCAGACCGTCTCCGAGCCGTATTTTTCCTCGGCCGCGATGAACTTTTCGGCGACGAGGTCCAGCGCCGCCTCCCAACTTATTTCCTGCCAGGCGCCCTCGCCCTTGGCGCCTTTGCGCACCAGCGGCTTCAGCAAGCGGTCGGGATGGTGGACGCGGTCGGCGTAACGAGCAACCTTGGCGCAGACGACGCCGGCCGTATAGTTGTTGGACTTGGCACCATGGACGCGGCCGATGCGGTTGCCGTCAAGCAACTCGACCTCGAGCGCGCAGGTCGACGGGCAATCATGCGGACAGGCCGAATGGCCGATGCGAAGGCTGGCGTGCTGGTTCATGGGGTTTGTTTAGCGGGTTTCGGGCAAGGCGTGTAGGGCCAGATCTGACCGTCCCCTTGAAGGAGAGGGTCGGCGCGTAGCGCCGGGGTGGGTTGTGGCGCAGACCCCCACCCCGCTCCGCTTCGCGGATCGACCCTCCCCACAAGGGGGAGGGTAACTACTCCGCCGTGCCTTCCTCGTATTCGGCCGACATGGTCAGCCACTTTTCCTCGTGGCCGGCGAGCGTCTGGGCGAGTTGCGATCGCTCCTTCGCCAGCCTTGTCGCCGTCGACGGATCCTTTTCGTAGATCGCCGGGTTGGCCAGTTCGTCCTCGATGCCGTCGATGCGCTTGCGGATGCGGTCCATCAGCGCTTCGGTGGCGCGAATTTCCTTGGCCAGCGGCTCAAAGGCGGCGCGGCGCTGGGCCGCCTCGCGGCGGCGGTCGGCCTTCGAGGCTTTTTCCGCCTCGCGCCGCTCGCGCCGGTCGCCGGACACGCCTGTGACCAGCGTCTTGTAATCTTCGAGGTCGCCGTCATAGGGGTTGACGGCGCCATCCTTGACCAGCCACAGCCGGTCCGCCGTCGCTTCCAGGAGATGGCGGTCGTGCGAGATCAGGATGACGGCGCCGGGGAACTCGTTCAGCGCATGGATCAAGGATTCGCGGCTATCGATGTCGAGATGATTGGTCGGCTCGTCAAGGATGAACAGGTTCGGCCCCTCGAAGGCCGACAGACCCATCAACAGCCGCGCCTTCTCGCCGCCGGACAGGTCTTTCGCCGCCGTATTCATCTTTTCGGTCGTGAGCCCAAACTGGGCGACACGGCCGCGCACTTTCGATTCCGGCGCTTCGGGCATCAGCCTGCGAACATGCTCGTAGGCATTTTCCTCAGGCCTGAGATCGTCGAGCTGGTGCTGTGCGAAGATCGCCACCTTCAGCCCGGGCGCCACGGTCATGGTGCCGGTCTCCTGCTTCAGGCGGCCGGAGAGAAGCTTGGCAAAGGTCGACTTGCCGTTGCCATTGGCGCCAAGCAGCGCGATGCGGTCGTCGGCATCGATGCGCAAGGTCATCTTCTTCAGGATCGGCTCACCGGGTGTATAGCCGACATTGACATTGTTCAGCGCGACGATCGGCGAGGCCACCGTCTTCACCGGCTCCGGGAAAGAGAATGGCCGCACCGTGTCGTTCACGATGGCCGTGATCGGCTTCATCTTTTCAAGCGCCTTGATGCGGGACTGAGCCTGTCTTGCCTTGGATGCCTTTGCGCGAAAACGCTCGACGAAGGATTCCATATGCTTGCGGGCGGCTTCCTGCTTGATGCGGCCCTTTTCCTGCTGTTCTTTCTGCTCGGTGTACTGGCGTTCGAACTGGTCGTAGCCGCCGCGCCAGAAGGTCAGCTTCTTCTGGTCGAGATGGACGATCGAGTTGACGGCGCGGTTAAGCAGGTCGCGATCGTGCGAGATCAGCAGCACCGTGTGCGGATATTTGGAAACATAGTTTTCGAGCCACAGCGTGCCTTCGAGATCGAGATAGTTGGTCGGCTCGTCGAGCAGCAGAAGATCGGGTTCGGAAAACAGCACGGCAGCGAGTGCCACGCGCATGCGCCAGCCGCCGGAAAACGAGGAGGCCGGGCGGCGCTGCGCGGCGTCGTCGAAGCCGAGACCGGCCAGGATGGTGGCGGCGCGCGACTCGGCCGAATGCGCGTCGATATCGGCCAGCCGCATATGGATGTCGGCAATACGGTGCGGATCGGTCGCCGTCTTTTCCTCCTCGAGCAGCGCCGTGCGCTCGAGGTCGGCCTTGAGCACGATCTCGATCAGCGGCTCCTCGGTTCCGGGCGCTTCTTGCGCCACCTGGCCGATCCGCGTGTTCTTCGGCAGGCTGATCGAGCCCGTCTCGGAAGGGAAATCGCCTGTTATGGCCTTGAACAGCGTGGTCTTGCCGGTACCGTTGCGGCCGACAAGTCCGGCCTTGGTGCCGGCCGGCAAGGTCAGCGAGGCATGGTCGAGAAGCAAGCGCCCCGCCATGCGCAGCGAGAGGTCGTTGATGATAAGCATGGCCGCGCTTTTGCACGGGAGACCGGCGCTTCGCAAGACCTTGCGGGCCGGTTGGCCACGCAAGGCATGAAAACGGCGCGCGAAATGGCGCCGTCAACATCGCAGCTCAGAGGCTTCCGGCTGCGGTCGGCCGCGCTCAGGCGCTGGCTTTGCCGCGCTTTGTCGCCTTGGCCACGGGGGCCGGCGCTGCCGGCTTGCGGCCAAGTCCCGTCGACTTCGCCAGCGCTGACCGTGTCGCTGAGTAGTTCGGAGCGACCATCGGATAGTCGGGCGGCAGGCCCCATTTGGTGCGATACTCATCCGGGCTCAGCCCATAGTCCGTCCTGAGGTGCCGCTTGAGCGACTTGAACTTCTTGCCGTCCTCCAGGCAGACGATGTAGTCGGGAAAAACCGACTTCTTCGGGTTCACCGCAGGAACCAGGCTTGGGCTTTCCGCGACAACGGCACCTCCGAGCTTTCGCACCGAGGCACTGACGCTGGCAATCAGGTCAGGCAGGCCGGAAACCGGCAGCGGGTTGTTGCCGACATAGGCCGAGACAATGTCAGCGGTCAGCTCGATAACGGTCTTATCCTCGATATTTGACAAATCTTTCACCCTATTTGCGACAAAATCATCTACCCCAGAGAAGAATTTCGTCGATGCATTTATTTAACCGCGTCCCCCAAACGGACCAGCAAATCTCAAAACGAATCAAGACTTGCAGTCAAATATTTTTTAGGGAAATCGGCTCCGTGCAAACTAGAAAAGCTAATTTTTCGGGTCGGCAGACTTAGGCGGCCCGGTTGGAAGGCCAATATCTGTAAAACACGCGCCGTCGGTCATAACGCGCTCCAACGTCTTTCGGCCCTCAGTTCGCAGTTTCCGTGAAACGGTGAAAACTGCTCTATCGCAGCCGGCGGCCGAATCAGGCGTATGCGCGCCCTTCCTCGGTGCGCTGGAAATGCGCCAGGTCGAGCTGCACGGAAGGGCGGCCCAGAACCGTCAGGATCATATGGGCCTGGCCGCGGTGGTGGGTCTGGTGGTTGAAGACGTGGTCGAGCGCCGGAGCCAGCCGTTGCGAGACGGTGCGCATGTCCGATACCGTCATGTATATAAAGCGGCCCGACAGCGCCTTGTCGCTCAAACCGCCAACCCAGTCGACGATCCGCCGGTCCTCCGCCTCGCGCGCCATGCGCAGGCCCGGCAACGCCTGGTACAGTATGGCGTCCAGCGCCGTCGGCGCATCGCCCTCGCCGGTAAAGCGCTTCATCCAGATGCGATCGGCGGCCAGGAGATGGTTGAGCGTGCCCTTCATCGAGCCGAAGAAAGCGCCGACGTCGCGATTGAATTCCTCTTCGTCGAGATCGGCGGCGGCATCGTAGATGCGGCCATTGGCCCATTGATTATAGGCCGCAAACATCATGAAGTGCCGTTTCATCTTTTCTCCCGCCGGCCTGTGTCGAGGCGTTGCGGGATACCTAAACCGCAAGGAAGCCGCCGCCAATGACCATTCTGCTTTATGATCTCGTCGGACGCGACGCCACCCGCCCGTTCAGCCCGCATTGCTGGAAGGCGACGATGGCGCTGGCTCATAAGGGGCTGGAGATCAGCGCGGTGCCGACACGTTTTCTCGAAGTGCCCCGCGTCGAGGGCGGCGCATCGAAACTCGTGCCGGTGATCCGCGACGGCGAGACGGTCGTCGCGGATTCCTTCGCCATCGCGCTTTATCTCGACGAAACCTATCCGGACCGGCCGTCGCTGTTTGGCGGCGAAGGCGGCAAGGCCATGGCGCGCTTCATCGAGCGCTGGTCGCAACTGACCATCCATCCCTATGTGACCACCGCCGCGATCATGGACCTTTATGCCATGCAGGATACGGAGAACGCCGCCTATTTCCGCCAGAGCCGGGAGCAGCGCCTGGGCAAGAGCCTGGAAGAGGTGATGGCCGCGCGGGATGCCGGGCTTGGCAATTTCAGGGCTTCGCTGGAGCCGCTGCGCTCGATGCTCGCCTATCAGCCATTCATCGGCGGAGATTCGCCCCTGTTCGCCGACTATATCGTGTTCGGCGCGCTGCAATGGGCACGCGTCGCCTCGCCCTACCCATTGCTCGACGACCACGATGTCGTGGCGCAGTGGTTCGCCCGCTGCCTCGACCTGCATGGCGGGCTGGGTCGAACGGTTGCGGCGGCCGCGTGAACCGTAGCGCCTGATCTTGCGGCAGGGCTAACGACGAGCCATCGGCTCCGATATGGCCAGGTCTTATTTGGCCGCCTTTTTTGGCTTACCGGGCTTGGCCGCGGTCTTGGCCTCTTTGGGCGCGGTTTTTGCCTTGCCGGCGACGGCCGCCTTTCTTGCTGGCTTCTTCAACCCGGATGACCCTGCATCCTCCTGGTCGATGTCGGCTGTCGCCTGTTGCCAATGGCGCTCATGCTGTCCGGCCGGTTGCCCTTCTTCCTGCCAGATATGATGTGCGCGGCTGCGAATGCGCTCCTGGCGATCGTCTGTCATGGTCATGGTCTCCATCCGGGCCGACCTCAGCGCGGCGCCGACATGTGACTATAGCAAGCAAAGCCTAATATTGCAGCCGTCCGATCTCGGGCTGGCGGCATCGCCGATATCGGCCCGGCACGCAAACGCGCATGGCGTCGACTTCCCCCGTCGACTTCCTCTGTCGACTTCCTCTTGGCAATGGGCCGGCCGGCTTGTATAGAGCCCGCCACTCCCAATCCAACCAGACAAGGACGACCCAATGGCGCTCGAACGCACCTTTTCCATGATCAAGCCGGACGCAACGCGGCGCAATCTCACCGGCGCTATCACCAAGATGCTGGAAGATGCCGGTCTGCGCGTCATCGCTTCGCGCCGCGTTTGGATGAGCCGCCGTGAGGCGGAAGGTTTTTACGCCGTCCACAAGGATCGTCCGTTCTTCGGCGAGCTGGTGGAATTCATGTCGTCGGCGCCGACGATCGTGCAGGTGCTGGAAGGCGAGAACGCCATTGCCAGGAACCGTGAGGTGATGGGCGCCACCAACCCGGCCAACGCCGCCGAAGGCACCATCCGCAAGGTGCATGCGCTGTCGATCGGCGAGAATTCGGTGCACGGTTCGGACGCGCCGGAAACCGCTGCGCAGGAGATCAAGTACTGGTTCTCCGACACCGAGATCGTCGGCTGAGCCGACCCTGGCATTGTGACCGAAAAAGGCCGGCGGATTGCCGGCCTTTTTCATTGAAACGGATCGATCCGGCACTGCCGTTGAACCCTTGCCCGCGCTAAAGTCGGTCAGGCACAGGGAGCCGGCGAAGCATGACCAGCACCATTCCCGGCTTCTTCCAGGGCACCGAGATGCCATCGAGCGGCTGGTGGGAGGTGCTGTGGCCCGACCCCGGTGCCGTGCTTTCGTCAACGGGACTGAAGCCGGGCATGGAGGTGGCCGACCTCTGCTGTGGCGACGGCTGGTTTACGTTGCCCATCGCCAGGGTCGCCCGCCATGTCGTCGGCATCGATATCGATACCGACCTGCTCGACGTCACCCGTCGCCGGCTCAATGAAAACGGCACGAGGAATTTCGATCTCGTAGCGGGCGATGCCTATGAACTCGCGAGCCTGATATCCCGCCCCGTCGATTTCATCTTCATGGCAAACGCCTTCCACGGCGTGCCGGACCGGCCACGGCTGGCGCGAGCCGTTAGCGAAGCGCTCGTCCCTGCCGGACGCTTTGTTGTCGTCAACTGGCATCAGCAGCCGCGTGAACAAACCACGGTGCTCGGCGAGCCCCGCGGACCGAAGACCGAATTGAGGATATCGCCGGAACAGACCATCACGGCCGTCGAGGCGGCCGGCCTCAAATTCATCGAGCTGGTCGAGGTGCCGCCCTACCACTATGGCGCCGTGTTCGAAAAAATGAGCGGCTGACCTCCGCCGACAGCCGTTTCACGGCATCAGCTCGCGGCGCTGAAACGCAGGATTTCGCGGCCGTTCCCGTCGGCGATGGTCAACTTGCCGGCATCGACTTTATACGAAGCCGCCTTTGCCAGAGCCTCGAACAGCGCCTTTTCCTCCGCCATTACCTCGGGCGCGCAGGCCTTGTAGGTCGAGCCGATGTCGCTGATCGCGATCTTCTGGCCATCGAGGTTGGCGGTGGCAAAATAGCTGTTGCAGGGACCGTTGCCGCCGGCCTTGCCTGCTTCACTCACCCGGAATGTCGCTTGCGGCGCGGCGATGGCTACGCCGTCGACATAATCGAGAAGCCAAAGCTGATCGAGAACGGAAGCAGTGGGCTCGGGGCTTGGCGTCACCATCTTGAGCATGATGGTTTGCGGCGCATCGGTCAGCGGATCGACTTGATGGCGCTCATCCGAGATGAACAGGAGCCTGTCGCCGACGGTGATGCGGGCCTGCAACGCATAGGTCATCCGCCGCTGGATCCGGGACGGATCGAATTTGACCGTAAAACTGATCGGCACCTGGCCTGCCGGCGTCAGCTTCTGTTCGCCGACGATTTTGGCGGGCGCATCGGCCAACGAGACATCGGCAAGCTGGACCGAGAGCACGGCATTGGGCGGCAAGGCGATGCGCTCGCGGTAGGTCACCTCGCCTTTCAGGGCTTTTTCGGCGGCCACGGAGAGTTCCGGCACGGCCAGTATACCGACGACCAGAGGCACGAAACCGAAGACGAAGAACTCCGCTATCCTGTCCAGCACGACCATCTCCCTTCCCCGGGCTGGCCACAGCCCAGGCTGACCAACAACGAATTGGCCAAAGGATTGCGGTCAATGCGTGGCTGATGCAAAATTATTCGGACGGTGGCCTTTTCCAGCGCCCTGCCGCCTGCTCGTCTTTCTCCTTGGCCTCGACCCAGCCGCCCTCGGAGCCGTCGGCATGATGCTCCTTTTTCCAAAAGGGAGCCTGCGACTTCAGATAATCCATGAGGAAATTCGCCGCCTCGAACGCGGCTTGCCGATGCACGGAGGCCGCCACCACCAGCACGATGTTCTCGCCTGGCCGGATCTTGCCATGACGGTGGATGGCGGTGATGCCCTGCAGCGGCCAGCGCTGAACCGCTTCGGCCGCGATGCGGGCGATTTCGGCCTCTGCCATACCCGGATAATGCTCGAGCTCAAGGGCCGAGAGCGTCCCCTGCTCGTCACGGCACAGGCCCGAGAAGGTGACCACAGCGCCGATGTCGGCGCGGCCTTGCGTCAGTCTGGCGATTTCGGCGGCGACGTCAAAATCCTGCGCCTCGACGCGCACGACAGGTACGACCGCGCCGGCCATCTCAGCCCCCGGTCATCGGCGGAAACAGCGCGATCTCGCGCGCGCCAGATATCTTTTCGCCGTGCTCGACATGTTCCTGGTTGATAGCGACGCGGATCACGTCGGGATATTGCAGCGCATGGTCGTATTCCTCGCCGCGCGACTTCAGCCAGCGCAAGAGGTCCGCGACCGTCTCGACGCCATGCGGCAAGTCCACGTCTTCGTCCGGCTTGCCGATTCGCTCCCGCACCCAGGCGAAGTAGATGAGCTTCGTCATCCTATTCGTCCATGATGTGCTTGAGGCCGGCGCGGAAGTAGTCATAGCCGGTGTAAAGCGTGACCAGGGCAGCGATCCACAACAGCACCAGGCCGGTCTGTGTGGTGAGCGGAAAAATCTTGTCGCCGGCCGGCCCGGCGAGCAGGAAGGCGATGGCGACCATCTGGATAGTGGTTTTCCATTTGGCAAGCTGCGTCACCGGCACGGAGACCTTGAGCGCGGCCAAATATTCGCGCAGGCCCGAAACCAGGATTTCGCGGCACAGGATGATGATCGCCGCCCACAGAGACCAGCCGGCAATGCCGGCATGGCGGTCGGTGTCGGCGGCAAGCAGCAGCAGGCATGTCGCGACCAGCAGCTTGTCGGCAATGGGGTCGAGCATCTTGCCGATGTTCGAGGTCTGCTTCCAGGCGCGGGCGAAATAGCCATCGAAATAGTCGGTGATGGACGCCAGCAGGAAAATGATCAGCGCCGACCAGCGGGCGAAGTCGCTCGACTTCAGATGTCCCTCGAGGAAAAAGCACAGCACCACCAGCGGCACCGCGATAATGCGGGCGTAGGTGAGGATGTTCGGAAGGTTGAACGCGCGCTGAGCCATATCCGGGGGAACTCTTTCTGCCTGCGTACTCAAATCAGAAGCTGATGTAGGGGGTCAACAGGCCAAAATCGATTGGCCAGCAAAAATAGGCCAATCTTGTCATCTCGCGGGCTACGCCGCGCCGCTCCTTGCTTCGCCCGGGAGCCGACGGTCGCTTTCGGGCGACATGCATCAGTTCTCGTGGAAATGGTTGTAAACCAGTCTGGCCACCTGCTCGGAAATGCCTTCGACCTTTACCAGGTCCTCGATTGCCGCGCGACCGACCGCCTTGGCGGTGCCGAAATGCATCAGCAGCGCCCGCTTGCGGCTGGGGCCGATGCCGCCGATCTCGTCGAGCGGGCTCTTGACCATCTCCTTCTTGCGGCGGGCCCGGTGCGAGCCGATGGCGAAACGGTGAACCTCGTCGCGTAGGCGCTGGACAAAATAGAGCACCGGGTCGCGTACCGGCAGCGAAAACGAGTCCCTGCCCTTGACGAAGAAGCGCTCGCGGCCCGCGTCGCGGTCCTGGCCCTTGGCGATGCCGATGGCCACGACCCGGTCCTCGATGCCGAGATCGGCGAGGATCTTGCGCACGGCGCTCATCTGGCCCTGGCCGCCATCGATCAGGATGACGTCGGGCCAGGCAGGGAAGCCGCCCGACATGTCGCCCTCATCGCTGTCCGCCTCGCCTGCCGCGGCATCATTGGGTGTCACATCGCCATGCTCCTTGAGCAATCGTGAAAACCGCCGCTCCATCACTTCGCGCATCATGCCGAAATCGTCGCCGGGCGTGATCTCGGTCGAGCGGATATTGAATTTCCGGTACTGGTTCTTCACAAAACCTTCCGGCCCGGCGACGACCATGGCGCCGACGGCGTTGGTGCCCATGATGTGCGAATTGTCGTAGACCTCGATGCGCACCGGCGGCTTTTCGAGCCCGAAGGTCTCGGCGAAGCCGGCGAGCAACCTGGCCTGCGTCGAGGTTTCGGCCAGCCGACGGCCGAGCGCCTCGCGGGCATTTTGCAACGCGTTGTCGGTCAGGTCCTTCTTCTCGCCGCGCTGCGGCACCGAGATCAACACCTTGCGGCCGGCGCGGGTCGAGAGCGCCTCGGCCAACAGTTCCTGGTCCTCCACGGCGTGCGACAGCAGAACGGCGCGCGGCGTCGGCTTGTCGTCATAGAACTGCGCCAGGAACGAGCCCAGCACCTCGGCCCCTTCCAGCGCCGGATCGGCCTTCGGAAAATAGGCGCGGTTGCCCCAGTTCTGGCCGGTGCGGAAGAAGAACACCTGGATGCAGACCTGGCCGCCCTCCTGATGGATTGCGAAGACATCGGCCTCGTCGACGGTCTGCGGATTGATGCCCTGGTGGCTCTGCACGTGCGAGAGTGCCGCCAGCCGGTCTCGATAGATGGCGGCGCGCTCGAAATCGAGGTCTTGCGAGGCCTGCTGCATGGCGGCCGAAATCTCGGTCTTCACCTTCTGGCTGCGGCCGGAAAGAAAATCCTTCGCCTCGGCAACCAGCTCGGCATAGTCGCTATGCGAAATCTCGCCGGTGCACGGACCGGCGCAGCGCTTGATCTGATAGAGCAGGCAAGGCCGCGTGCGGTTCTCGTAGAAGGAGTTGGTGCAACTCCTCAGGAGGAAGGCGCGCTGCAAGGAATTGATGGTGCGGCCGACCGCGCCCGCGGAAGCGAAGGGGCCGAAATAATCACCTTTGCGCGAACGCGCGCCGCGATGCTTGTAGATGCCGGGCGAGACATGGTCGCCCGTCAAGAGAATGTAGGGAAACGACTTGTCGTCGCGCATCAGCACGTTGAAACGTGGCCGCAGCCGCTTGATGAGGTTGGCCTCCAACAGCAGCGCCTCGATCTCGGTGCGGGTGACGACGAACTCCATCGTCGCGGTCTCGCGCACCATGCGGCCGATGCGGTTGGTGTGGAAGCGGCCTTGCGCGTAATTGGTGACGCGCTTCTTCAGGCTGCGGGCCTTGCCGACATAGAGCACGTCGCCATTGGCATTCATCATGCGGTAGACGCCCGGCGCATTGGGCAGCCGCTTGACCAGCGTCTGGATCACTTCGGCGCCGACCATGCCGTCGGCATCGCCGGCATGCGGCGTCCAGTCGATGGCGGTGAAGGCGACGTCCGGGCCGGCCGGTTCGACGATCTCCTCCGCCGCCTCGTCCTCGAGGTCGATTTCGGGTGGCAGATCGTCGGCGCCGCCACGCATCTTGTGTTTCTGCTCTGCGGGACTCATTCCGTCATGCCTGTCACATCAGGTGTGCGCCATGCAAGATGCTGGCCGCCATCAAGCGCGATCATCTGCCCGGTAACCGAGCGGGCTTCCCAGAGATAGCGGATTGTGGCGCCGAATTCCGGCAATTGCGGGCCGCGTTTCAAAATGAGACCGGCGAGTTGCGCGGCAAAGTCACTGTCGTCCTGGTGCGCGTTCTTCAAGGTCGGGCCGGGACCGATGGCGTTGACGCGGATGCGCGGGCCGAGCGCCTGCGCCATCATCTGGGTTGCCGTCCACAAGGCGGACTTCGACAGCGCATAGGAGAAGTAGCGCGGCGTCGGCCGCCAGACACGCTGGTCGATTATGTTGACGATCAGCCCCTCCTGCCCGTCCGGCAGGGCCCGGGCAAAGTTCTGCGTCAACAGTGCCGGGGTCTTCACATGAATGGCGAAGTGGCGGTCCCAGCCCTGCCAGTCGAAATCAAGAACCGAATCGTCCTCGAACAGCGAAGCGTTGTTGACGAGCAGCGAGATCGGCCCGAGCGCGGCTTCGGCGCGGCCGATCAGGTCGCCGACCTCGGCCATGTCGGTCAGATCGGCGGCGACCACGGCGGCGTGGCCGCCGGCGCGGTTGATCCGCTGGGCAAGCGCATCCGCGTCATCGCGCGAGCGGTTGCAGTGAATGGCGACGGCAAAACCGTGGGCGGCGAGATCCTCGACAATCGCGCTACCGATCCGTTTTGCCCCGCCCGTCACCAGCGCCGCGGTGGCTTTGCTCATCTGTTGTCAATCCTCGGTTTCGGCGCGAAGGAGGGCGCCGGCAAATTATGGCCCGCCACCCGTTAAATGGCGTTCGCAGCTGCGGCAACATTGTGGCGAAACGGCCGGTTCGGCATCTCGAGCCGGCCGGCAATGAGCCGGCCTCAACACAATATAGGAGGCTGGACTCCTTGCACCAAGCCACCTGCGGTGCAGCACGGCCAATCTGCTGACATTTCGCTGTTGCGAAGATGCAACGCCAAATTTCTGCCTCATTCGCGCCGGGGAATGACCCAAGTTCAGGTTCGCTTCAGCCGTATTTCGACACGACATTTGGAACCGACGAACGCCAGATCCGTTTCACCCCCCGGACGGGTTGATGGGCGATCGTAAGAACAAGCCTGTGTCCTGTGGCTTAAGGAGTAAACAACAATGCAAGCCAATCTCAAATTCGCACGGCCGCTGGCCGTAGCGCTCGGGCTCTTCGCCCTCGGTGGAACTGCCTATGCCGCCGATGTGGTCCAGGAAGAGCCGCCGGCGCCTGCCCCGGTCGCCGAACTGCCCGTCGCGTCCTGGGCCGGCCCCTATGCCGGTCTTAATCTTGGCTATGGCTTCAGCGGCCGTACCAAGGAAAAGGATTTCGACGTTGAAACCGATACCAAGGGCTTCATCGGCAGCGTCTTCGGCGGCTATCAGTGGCAGCAGGAGAACTTCGTCTACGGCGGTGAAGCCGAACTCGGCTACAACGGCGTCAAGGGCGACGATAATGGCATCGATTCCAAGGCCGGCTTCGAAGGCTCGCTGCGTGCCCGTCTCGGCTACGCTGTGACCCCGGAAATCCTGCTCTACGGCACCGGTGGTCTCGCCGGCAGGAGCCTGAAGGTGGAGGACAGCGTCCTCGGCGCCAGCGACCGCGCCACCATGATCGGCTGGACCGCCGGTCTTGGTACCGACATCAAGCTGACCGACAATGTGTTCGGCCGCGTCGAATACCGCTACACCGACTTCGGCAGCAAGGACTTCGATGGCATCGGCAAGGTCAAGGCCACCGACAACCGCGTCACCTTCGGCGTCGGTATGAAGTTCTAAGTCGTTCAAGCCACGACACGAAGAAGCCGGGCCTCGCGCCCGGCTTTTTTATTGTCGGCCGCTCACGCGGGAACGCAGGGTTTCAGGTCCGGGAATTTCTCATCGAAGCGCGCGGCCCAGCGGACCAGCCGGTTGCGGCCTTTTTCCCATTTCCCGGCGAAACGCAGCGCCAGGTAGCCAAGGCAGGCGCGCAGCGCCATCTGGCCGGCGGTGATCTTCTTCGGCAGTTTCGGCGGATTGGCGTTGAGTAGATCGAGCGCGGCGGTGATCTTCGCCCACTGGCGATCGAGCCAGGGCTGGTAGACCATCTCCTCGGGCCGCGTGCGGCGCTCATAAACCATCGACAGCGCACAGTCGCAGATGCCGTCCGCCAACGCTTCCAGCACTTCCGCTTCCAGCCGCTTGTCGGGATTGCGCGGAAACAGCGCGCTCTTCGACATCCGGTTGAGCTGCTGGGTGATGGCTCGGCTGTCGTGGATCGAGCGGCCGTCGTCGAGCACCAGCACGGGGATCTTGCCCAGCGGATTGGCGCCGATCAGTTCGGCCGGCTTGTCTTCGGTCTTGACAGGCGCCAGGTCGACCGCGATGCCGGCATAAAGGGCCGCCATTCGTACCTTGGAACTATAGGGGGACGTGGAGGCGTAAAGCAGCTTCGGCATGATCGGGTTCCTGTTGGCAGCCCGTCACTGTTGACCGGGCGCCCTTCCCCGCGCAACAGCCAGAAGCGGAAAAACCAGCCGCCAGCAGCCGGCGACCACTCCTGCATGCCCTGGTCTCTTGTACGCCTTGATCAGGATGCGCCACATGTGATGACGGCAACACTCCGACAGGCCGGACAAGACCAACGATCGTTCCGCCGCCGCACGATAGCGCGCAACAAAAAGCCCACCGGACTTCGCCCTGCGGCGAAGTCCTGGGAGCTGCGAAAGATATCTGACGTCCGCCCCTCTCGTTGCGCCCCAATGCCAGAGCAGAGGGCGCGAGGCCTCAACGGCACCTGCCCTCATTTCTGCCGACACGGTCCCCGGCGCGAAGAAACGTGACTACTTCTTCGCGGCCTTCGCCGGCGCTGCTTTCTTGGCGGCTGGCGCCGCCTTCTTCACCGGTGCCGAAGACTTCGCCGCGGCAGCCTTGGCCGGAGCCTTGGCAGGGGCTGCCTTCTTGGCAGCGGGCTTGGCCGCGGCCTTGGCAGCCGGCTTCCTGGCCGGAGCGGCTTTCTTTGCCGGAGCGGCCTTCTTGGCCGGTGCAGCCTTCTTTGCGGATGCGGCGCTGGCCTTGGCGGGCGCTGCCTTCTTCGCCGCCGGTTTCGCGGCTGTCTTGGCTGCCGGCTTCTTGGCCGGTGCCGCCTTTGCCTTCGGCGCTGCCGCCTTCGGCTTGGCAGCGGGTGCTGCTTTCTTGACCGCGGTCGCGGCTTTCGCCGCCGCCGCTTTTACAGGTGCTTTCTTTGCCGGTGCCTTGGATGCCGGCGCTTTTGATGACTGCTTAGCCATGCGATGCCCCTTGCGTTATGCCGACGACCGTTAATGGCCCGGCGTGTCATGCTTATCTGACTCGCGCCTCGCTAGCCAGCGAAGCAATGATATGATTTTCTCAGCTTAAATTTTCGTTGCGATCGACACATGATCACACTCATCATCGCAAAAATATGGCGTTATCTTCCGATATCGTCAGCAATTTGGCATCGACATTCTCGATGCGCTGCGTGGGCGCGCCTGCCATGAAGCTGCAAAGATCAGCAAGCAGCTTCGCGCATTGATCTTCGGCCGCGAATATCATGAGCTGCGGCTTATAGAGAATGATCATCTTTTGCAGGCGACCGGTCCCTTCGGATTACAAGTGCAATGCGATGCGCCGATCTGGAGATCACCTTGTCAAGCCTGGCTTCATCACTGAATTGACAGATTACTCTGTATGCCAGAGTATTCTGGCAAGTGTGTTCGATGTCGTTCACAAAGGCGAATGGTTAGTACTGCCCGAGGCTGCAGAGCCGTAGGGTGACAGCTCAAGGTCCGCAGCATTGGAGCCATTGATGAGTGCCGACGACATCATCCATCAGGGTACACGGCTCAGGATCATGGCCGCCCTGAACACGCTGGAAAGACGCGAGGCGCTGGAGTTCACGCAACTGAAAGCCATGATCGAAACCACCGACGGAAATCTCGGCGCGCATCTCGATACGCTGGCCAAAGCGGGCTACGTCGATGTTGAAAAGCTTTTCGTCGGGCGGCGGCCGCGGACACGGATCAAAGCAACGACGATCGGGCGCCGCGCTTTTCGCGGTCACGTTGCCTTTCTTCGAAAGATCATCGGTGAAGCCGAGGCGACGCGAGGCAGGAAATAGCACTGCGATTGGCAAACATTGTCGGCGCGTGCCGCGCGGCACATATTTTCGTCAGGGCCGATACCCCGAGTCGCAGAAAAGGCCCGCGGCTTGAGCCGCAGGCTCTAACGAAATCGAGACTGGAAACCGCCCGCTAGCGCAGGATGCGGCAGCGGCCGTTGTAGACCATCCAGCGGTCGAAGCCCGAGACGCAGAATTCGACATTGTCGCCGATCGAGGCAAAGCCCTGGCCTTCCTCGATCAGGTACCAGATGGCGCGGTCGCGGCCATCTGACAGGGCGACCGTGGCGCCGCAATAGCGCCGGCCGATCGGCCATTCCTCGCTGGCCGGCAAGTAGCGGTGCTGGTGGATGCGGTGGAAATCGGTGATCGCGACATCCGGCAGGTGCGGGACGTGCCGCACCTGATAGGAGAAGCGGCTGGTGATCTTGTTCAGCACCCAGGCTTCGCCGCAAATGCCGCTGTCCTCGTCAGAATAGACGGCAAGATCGGCGGCTTGCGCCGCCTGGGTGAAGCCAAGCGATGTGCCAAATGGCGTGCAGAGCGAGATCAGGGCGGCAAGGGCGGAGCGGGCGAAGCGAGTCATGGCAGCCTCTCAAGGTCGATTGCGCGCACTGTGCGGGATTCGCCGGGCGGCGGTCAAGCGATTGCATTGACAATGGTTTCCAGGGCGTGGCCGCCGACTTTGGCCGCCGGCCATCAGCCGGGGCGCGCCGCCAGCAGCAGCCCGCCGATAACGGCGATGTTGACCAGGAAGGCGGACCTCAGCGCCTGCCTTTCCGGCCCGTGATGGCGCCAGAAGGGCAGGACGAGCAGGTTCGCCGCCACCGTGAACAGGATGAGCGCGCCGGCGGCATAGGGCACCGCGGCGCCGATGGCGAGGCAGAAGCCGGCCACCAATTCCAGCGGAGCGGAGCCGGGCCGGCCGCAGACCCGCTTTAACTGTTTGTCTTGGCGCATCTGTAAGGACGCCGCTCGCAGCCTGCATCCCGCTGCTACTCCCCTGCCAGCCAGTTCAGCGTCCAGTGCGCCGGCTTTTCCAAGACCAGCAATTTGTGCAGGGCCGGCAGGAGAATGCGCAATTCACCTTCCAGCGTGAAAGGCGGGTTGGCCACGACCAGGCCGCTGCCGTCGAGGCTGGGCTCTTGCGACGCGGGCCGGATTTCGAATTCGATGTCGAGCAATTTCGGAACGCCGGTTTCCTTCAGTGCCTTGCGGAAGCCAATCACCGCCTTGCGGTCCTTGATCGGATACCACAGCGCATAGATGCCGCCCGGCCAGCGCTTGTGCGCCTTCGCCAGCCCGTCGACGAGGCGGCCGAACTCGCCCTCTTCCTCGAATGGCGGATCGATCAGCACCAGTCCGCGCTTTTCCTTCGGCGGCAGGTGTGCGCCGAGCGCCAGCCAGCCGTCGAGCTCGATCACCCTTGTCTGGAAATCGCCGGCGAATTCCGTCTTCAGCTTCGCGACATCCTTCGGGTGCAGCTCGATCGCCGATAGCCGGTCCTGCTTACGCAGAAGGTGCCGCGCGACCAGCGGCGAGCCCGGATATTTTTTCAATGGACCGTCTGCGTTGCACGCACGCACCGCGTCGAGATAGGGCGCGAGCAGCATTGCGGCCTGGGCTTCGGGCGCAGCATCGACCAGCCGGCCGATGCCGCCTTGCCATTCGCCGGTCTTCTGCGCCTCGAGCGAGGACAGATCGTAGCGGCCGATGCCTGCATGAGTGTCGATAACGCGGAACGCCTTGTCCTTCTGCTTCAGATATTCAAGCAGCCGCGTCAGCACGACGTGCTTGACGACGTCGGCAAAATTTCCGGCGTGATAGGCGTGGCGATAGTTCATGTGGAACCCCTGCCCCAACGTGGCGGCGGTGGCTGTGAATTCGGATTTTGCGGCCGCCCGCCGGCAGAACGCAAGGACAGCAGGAAGCCGACCAGGCCGATCGCCATCAGCGCGAAGCCAACCGGTCGCGCACGGCTGTCGGTCTCGCCCACACCGGAGCGCAAGACAAGATCGACCGCGCGTATCGGGATGTGGTCGGCGTCGCCGGGACCGGCGGTGAAGACATAGGGGCCGGGGCCGACGGTCCGGATCACGCCAGCCTCATCGCGGAAGATCTTGTCGGGCAGTTGCGGGCTCGCCTGACGCGGATTGTCGGAATGATTGAACTGAAGCGTCGAGGCAAGCACCGTGCGGCCGCCGGAGGCGGCTGTCAGCGTCAGCACCGTGCGCTGCTGCGAAACGATGCGCTCGGCCCTCGCGGTCAAGTCGACCAGCACCCTGACCGGCGCATCGCGCGCGGCAAGCGGCACCGTGACCTGCCTGAAGCGGCCACCCTCATAGACCCGCCAGCTGCCGATCTGGTGACCGGAGAAATTAGTCATCGCCCATGGATAGATGGCGCCGACGCCGATGCCGGCGAGCAGGATCAACAGGAACAGAAAGCGCATTCAGGGAATCACCTTGTAATCGGACGTTGCCGGACAATTAGCCTCCATTGGCGCTGTCGCGCAGGCGCTCCATTTCGTCCAATAGCATGTCGAGGCCGAGTTCGAATGTCTTGTCGAAACCGCCGGTGCCGAAATAGGTCCCGGCCGCCATGACACTGGGGAAATCCTTCGCCAGTTGCTCGTCGTCGACGGTGGTCACCGCCGACGGGCCCTTGGCGTAGCCCGCGGTCTCGTCGAGGATCGCGCCCATGAGATAATAGCTGGCGGTGCGAAACAGCCTGGCGCTGAGTTCCGGGCCGAAACCGCCAGCCTCGAACAGGCCGATGACGCCGTTCAGCATCGCAAGGCAAGGCGGCGAATTCATCCGGTAGACGACAAGGAATGGCGCAAAGGCCGGGTGCTCCCTCGCAACACGGCGAAACTCATGCATGACCATCCGAATCCTGTCGCGCCACGGCATGCTGTCGTCGGGGATAACCATCCCGCTGACCTGGCGATCGACCAACGCCTCATAGAGGTGCGCTTGCGAGGGGAAGTGATGATAAATGCTCATCGCCTCGCAGCCGAGCACGGCGGCGAGCTTGCGCATCGAAAAACCGGAAAGGCCCTCCTTCTCGATCACCTCGAAAGCGGCATCCTCGATCATCTCGCGGGATAGCCGTCCGCGTGCTCGCTTTTTTTTGATCGATGAGTCCATGGCCGCGCTTGACAACTTACAGCGTAAGGTTCATTTTTCACTTCACCTTACACAGTAAGGCTAACAAAGACCAGAGGAGGAAAACATGTCACACCATCGCATTGCCAAATCCGTGCATTCGTCCCTCCATCGTGCGTTGGCTCTAACCGCCGTGGCCTGCGTCCTCGCCGCGGCCCCTGCCTATGCCGACGACTACGATGCAACCATAAAGGACATCCAGTCGACCATGGGCGGCGTGCCGAGCTTTGTGAAGCAACTTCCCAAAGCCGGTCTGCCCGGCGCCTGGGCCGAGGTCAAGGCCATCGAACTCAGCGACAAGACGGCGCTGCCGCCAAAGGTAAAGTCATTGATCTCGCTGGCAGTGGCGGCGCAGATCCCGTGCAACTACTGCATCTGGTCGGACACGCAAAACGCCAAGCGCGCCGGCGCTACCGATGAGGAAATCCAGGAGGCGGTGGCGATGGCGGCGCTGACCCGCCATTGGAGCACCATCTTCAATGGCATGCAGGTCGATTTCGACACGTTCAAGAAGGAAATGGGCGGGCAGTGAAACGACCCTGCGGTGGTCCGCGCCTGCGGGCCACCGCAGAACCGCCGTCATCGGGCAGCCATCATCTTCGCCTTCGATTGTCATCCAGCGGGAAATGCCGCATTGAAAGTGCAATCGCAAAGCATGGACGAGGCCGCAAATGGCGCCGGTCAAGGTCGACCCCGACAAGGTGCACGAATTCGAGGACGCCGAGAGCTTTTATACCTGGCTCGGTGAACATCATGACAGGGAAACCGAGGTCTGGATCAAAATCCACAAGACCGGCTCGGGACTGAAGTCGATCTCGGCAAAGGAGGCGATCGAGGTCGTGCTGTGCTGGGGCTGGATCGACGCGGTGCGCAAGGGGCTCGACGACAAGAGCTTCCTGCAGCGTTACACGCCGAGGACGAAGAAAAGCATCTGGAGCCAGATCAACATCGACAATGTCGCCCGGCTGATCGACGACGGCCGGATGACGCGGCATGGGCTCGCCGAGGTCGAAGCCGCCAAGGCCGATGGCCGCTGGGCGCGTGCCTATGCCAGCGGCAAGGACATGAAAATTCCCGATGACCTGCAGGCCGCGATCGATGCCGAGCCAGAGGCTCGGCAAATGCTCGAAAAACTCAGCGCGCAGAACCGCTTCGCGCTCGCCTTCCGTATCCACAACATGAAGACCGAAGCCGGGCGCAGGAAGAAGATCGAGACTTTTGTCGAGATGCTCAAACGCGGCGAGACGATCCATCCGCAGGGGAAGAAATAAGGCTGCTCATGTACGAGCGACAGGTTTCTTCCGGCTCGATGATCGCGACCCCACATACCAGCAGGGTAGCGATCAGCCACCGGTGACGTCCCTCAGGCCTTGCGTTCCCAGCGGCGGTCGGGCGTCTGCTGCCAATACGTCACCGCGTGGCCGGCGTCTTTCATCGTCTTCCAGTGCCCGCGGGCGGCCTCGACCTGGGCCGCATCGTGGCCGTCGAACAGGAACACGGCGCGCTCGTAGCCGCCAAGGTCCGGCGGCGCAGCGCCGTCCACCAGGAAGCGTATCTGCGCCGCGTTCGGGTTGCCTTCGCCGGTGGTCAAAAGGATCGGCTGTTCAGCGGGATGGGCTTCGCGATCAGTGGCGTGCGCGAGGAAAGAATCGTCACGGAACGTCCACAGATGCTGGTCGAGCGCGTCGCGCCGCTCCTCGGTGCCTGTCTGCACCACGGCGCGCCAGCCGCGATCGACGCTGCGCTCAAGTAGGCCGGGCAGCGCATCCTCCAGCGTCGATTCGGTCAGGTGATAAAACAGCACGTCGGCCATGGGTCCCGATCAGCTCTCATAGTGGTCGCGCACGAGCCGGTCGAGCAGCCGCACGCCAAAGCCGGAACCCCAGGACTGGTTGATTTCGTTCGACAGCGCCCCCATGGCAGTGCCTGCGATGTCGAGATGCGCCCAGGGCGTGTCCTTGACGAAGCGCTGCAAGAACTGCGCGGCGATGATGGCGCCGCCATAGCGGCCGCCGATGTTCTTCATATCGGCATTCTTGGAATCGATCAGCTTGTCATATTCAGGACCGAGCGGCATGCGCCACAGTCGCTCCTGCGTCGACTGCCCGGCTGTCGCCAGGCGTTCCGCCAGTTCGTCATTGTTGGAGAACAGGCCGGCATAGTGCTGGCCGAGCGCGACCATGATCGCGCCGGTCAACGTCGCCAGATTGACCATGAACTTCGGCTGGAAGCGGTCATTGCAGTACCAGAGCGCGTCGGCCAGCACCAGGCGCCCCTCCGCATCGGTGTTGAGCACTTCGATGGTCTGGCCCGACATCGAGGTAACGATGTCGCCGGGACGCTGCGCATGGCCGTCGACGGCATTTTCCACAAGCCCAATGATGCCGACGACATTGGCCTTCGCCTTGCGGCCGGCGAGCGCATGCATCAGCCCGGTCACAGCCGCGGCCCCGCCCATGTCGCCCTTCATGTCCTCCATGCCGGATGCCGGTTTCATCGAATTGCCGCCAGTGTCGAAGGTGACGCCCTTGCCGATGAAGGCGACCGGGCTGTCCTTGGCCTTGCCGCCGTTCCACTGCATGACGGCCATGCGGGCGCCGCGCGGCGAGCCTTGCGCAACACCGAGCAGCGACCCCATGCCGAGTTTCTTCATTTCCTTCTCGGCCAGGATCTCGACCTTGACGCCGAGGGCCTCCAGTTCCTTGGCGCGGGCGGCAAACTCGACCGGTCCCAGGACGTTTGCCGGCTCGTTGACGAGGTCACGTGCCAAAAGCACGCCGTCGATCACCGCCTCGGTCTCGGCGAAGGCCTTCTTCGCACCCGCCGGATCGGCGGTGTGGATGGTTATCTTGGCCGGCTTTTTCGGCTCGGCCTTGTCGCCTTGGCCATCGTCCTTGTCTTTCCTGGTCTTGTACTTATCGAAGGAATAGCTGCGCAGAAGAATACCCGCGGCAAGGCTGGCCGCCTGCGCACCGCTTGACGAGGCGCCGACCACGTCGAGCACCACCGCCACGTCCGTCGCCTTGCGTAGCGACCCCGCGATGGTGCCTCCAAGCTTCGTCCAGGCGTATTCGTCGAGCCCGGATACCTTGCCGGCGCCGATCGCGACCAGCCTGTCGAGCGAGCTTGCCTGTGGCGTCAGCACTTCCACCACGCTGGCGAACTTGGCCGTGAATTCGGCCACAGGGAAGGCCCGTTCCAGCGTCTTGCCGGGATCATACGCCGCGGCGGTTTCGCTCAGGCCGCCATCATCCGCCGCCAGCACGAAGACCGTCCCCTTCCTGTTCGCGGCGGTCTGCGGCGCGGCGAATTTTGCGAAGGCGATCGAGGGTCTCTGGTTCATCATGTCCTGCTTTCGGGGAATGCGCGGCTCGCGCGAAGCGGTTGGAAGCGATCCGCGACATTTGGTCGTTTTCCGGCATTTGGCAAGACTTTGCCAAACGGGCTCCCCATATGGCACATGAATCGACGGCGATTCGTCGCGGCACGGCTCCGCTTTTTGGCCGCAACCTGTTGTTAACCATCGATGTTCGCCCTTTCTTATCCAATCCCGCCGACACTCCGGCCCAACTTGGCGCGCGATGTGGGACGGGAACCGGATCGTCTGCCTGACAGAGCCCGACGCAGCCAGTTGTGCGGGCGTCGCCGGACGGCTACCCTTATCCGGTGGCATGATGCCGTTCGAGAAAATTGAGAAAAGCCTTCATGAAGGTCGTTGAACGCTACATCATGCGCCGCACTTTCGTGGTCTTTATTGCAGCGCTGGCCTGGACGCTGGCCATTGTCTGGACGACGCAGGTGCTGGCCAAGATCGACCTCGTCACCGACAGCGGCCAGTCGGCGCTGACCTTCTTCGAGGTTGCGGCCCTCATTCTTCCCTCGATCATTCCGATCGTGGTGCCCTTCGCGCTCGTGGTGGCGGTTGCCCAGACGCTCAGCGTCATGAATTCGGATTCGGAGCTTGCCGTCGTCAACGCAGCGGGCGCCTCGCGCTGGACCATCGTGCGGCCGATCATGATTCTCGCGGCCGCGGCCAGCGTCTTTTCCTTCGCCGTCGACAACGGCATCGACCCTTACGCGCGCCAGAAGAACCGGATGCTGGTGGCGGAGTCACGCGCGGATCTTCTGTCGCTGATCATCCAGGAGGGCACATTCCGCAAGATCGATGATGGGCTGTTCCTGCAGATCGGCGAGCGGCTTCCCGACAACCGGCTGGGCGGCATCTTCGTCGCGGATTCGCGCGAGGAAGGCGTCAACCTCGTCTATTATGCCAAGACCGGCAGCATCGTCGAACGCGGCGGCGAAAAGGTGCTGATGATGAATGACGGTGTCATCCATCGAAAGACGCTGACCGGCGACCTCTCGGTTATCCGCTTCACCTCCTATGCCTTCGACATGTCGGCCTTCATGGCGGCAGCGTCGGAGGTGACGCTGATGCCAAAAGACCAGACGACCCAGTACCTGCTCAACCCGAGTGCCAACGACAAGGTCTACCAGCAGCGCCCGAACGAATACCGGGCGGAGGTCGACCAGCGGTTCTCGGAATGGCTCTATTCCATGGTCTTCGCGCTGATCGCACTGGCGGTCGCCGGAGACGCACGCTCGCATCGCGAGGCGCGCGTCAATCCGCTGATCACGGCCATCGCGATATCGCTGTTCGTGCGCTGGCTGGGCTTTTTCGCCGCCAGCAAGGCCGATGAGGTTCCGCAATATGCGTATATGGTCTACGGCGTGCCCATCGTGTCGTCGGCGATGGCAATCTGGTTCATCGCATCCAACCGGACGATGGAACTGCCAGTGGCCTGGGCAGATTGGCTGACGAATCTCGCCAGCCGGATGGCTGACGGCTGGAATGCCGTCAAGCTGCGCCTGTCCCGGCGCAGCGCCTCGGGCCAGGGGGTCAGCTAATGGGCTGGACGCTGGGACGCTACTTCTTCTTCCGCTATGTCACGATCACCGTGTGGTTCTTCATCGGCCTGCTTGCGCTGGTGTTCCTGATCGATTTCACCGAGCTTTCCGGCCGCACGACCGGCCTGCCCGGCTTCACCTATGGAACGGCGCTGGCCATTTCCGGACTCAGGATGCCGATGATCATGCTGCAGACCGTGCCGTTTGTCGGTCTCTTCTCGGCGATGGCGACGCTGGTCTCGCTCAACCGCAGGTATGAACTGGTCATAGCGCGCTCAGCCGGCGTTTCGGCCTGGCAGTTCCTTCTGCCGTGCTGCATCGGAGCGCTGTTGTTCGGCGTCCTGTCGGTCGGTCTCATCAACCCGCTCGCAGCGCACGCCTTTTCCTGGTCCGAACAGATCGAAACCCAGTTGCGCTCGGGCAAGTCGAATACGGTGTCGGCCGACGCCGCGCCCTGGATCCGGCAGAAAACCAGCTCCGGAGACACCATCATCGGAGCGCGCGCCATCCTCAATCAGGGCCTGGAGATGGCTGACGCTGTCTTTTTCATCCTCGACCCGCAAGGCGATATCGTCGAGCGCAAGGATGCCGCGCGCGCCTACCTGCGGGACGGCTACTGGGAATTGCAGGACGTTAAGACCTTCAGGAACGGCACCATCCAGCCTGCGGCAAACGATCGCGTGCCAACCAATCTGAAGCCCGAAATCGTGCAGGAGCGGCTGGCGCGCCCGGAGACCATTCCATTCTACGATCTGCCGGGAAAAATCGAGGTTGCCCGTTCCTTCGGCCTCAAGGCAAATGCCTTCGCCATGCAGTTCGATTCGCTGGTGGCGTTGCCGTTCCTGCTCGTCGCCATGACGCTGATTGCGGCAACAGTTTCAATGCGATTTGCGAGGATGGGGCAATCGGCAACGATGATTCTGGGTGGCGTCGTTGCCGGGTTTCTGCTTTATGTCGTTTCGGTGCTGGTGAAGGCATTCGGCGTGGCGGGGTTCGTGCCGACTGTCGTAGCTGCCTGGGTGCCGGTCGTGGTAGCTATGTTCTTCGGGGTGACTTTCCTGCTATACAAGGAAGACGGCTAGTGAGGGAGGCCTTTTTGCCCAGTAACAGGCAGGCCGGTTTGGCGCGCCTTTATGCGGCGACCGCCTTGGCATGCCTGTTTGCATGCGCGGTTCCGCTGCCTGCAATCGCGCAGGATGTCGGCGACATGGCGACCAAGGTGCCGTCCGGCTCGCAGATGCTACTGGCGGCCGATACGCTGGTCTATAACAACGACAATCAGACCGTGACCGCCGTCGGCGGCGTGCAGATCGACTATGGCGGCAACCGACTTGTCGCGCAGAAGGTCGAGTACAACCGCAACACCAAGCGCATGGTCGCAAGCGGCAATGTCGAGGTGATCAATAGCGACGGCACCAAGATCAATTCGGATCATATCGACATCACCGACGACTTCGCCGACGGTTTCGTCAACGCGCTCCGCGTCGAAACCATCGACAAGGCCTATTTCGCCGCCGAAAGCGCCGAACGCATGGGCGGCGTGCTGACCACCTTCCACAATGGCGTCTACACTGCCTGCGAACCTTGCGAGGACAAGCCCGACAAGGCGCCGACCTGGCGCGTGAAGGCCAGGAAGATCATCTGGAACGGCGAAAAGAAGACGGTCCGTTTCGAGAACGCGAATTTCGAATTCTTCGGCTTCCCGCTCGCCTACCTGCCGGCGTTCGAGATCGCCGACCCGACGGTGAAGCGCAAGAGCGGCTTCCTGATCCCCGGCATCGTCTTCAAAAGCGATCTGGGCGTGGGGGTGAAGGTCCCCTATTATTTCGCGCTCTCGCCGACCTACGACCTGACCGTCACCGGCACCGGCTTTACCAAGCAGGGCTTTCTTGGCGAGGCCGAGTGGCGCCAGCGCTTCAACAATGGCGAATACAGCCTGAAGATCGCGGGCATTCAGCAGCGAGATCCCGATGCCTTCATCGACGCCGCCGGCCGCAATATCGATTCGGGCGAGGCCGGCGATCCCAACAAATTCCGCGGCATGATGGGCACACAAGGCCAGTTCGCCATCAATTCGCGCTGGAATTTCGGCTGGGACGTGCTGCTGCAGACCGACAAGAACTTCTCGAATACCTACGCCATCGACAAATACAACGGGTCCGTTCACCAGTCGTCGGTTTACCTGACGGGGCTCGACGGCCGTAATTATTTCGACCTGCGCGCCATGCATTTCGAGGTGCAGGAAGACACGCTGGACAGCAATATCGCTGCGCGAAGCGGCCAGCAGCCCTGGGTGCTGCCCTCGCTTGACTATGCCTACATTCCGGATACGTCGGTCGCAGGCGGCCAGTTGTCGTTCAACGTCAATTCGCGCGTCATCCGCCGCGATGACCTCGACGAGACCTATTTCACCCCCTACTTCCCCCCTTCAGGCACCCAACGTGTGCGCGGCATTGAGGGCGAATCCGGCCGGCTCACCGCCGAGGCAGAGTGGAAGCGGTCATTTGTCACCGATAACGGGCTGGTGCTGACACCCTTGCTGGCGCTGCAGGGCGACGTCGACTATGTCAACGCGTCATCAGCTTCACTCGCAGCCGTCAACCAGATGGCGACGAATTTGGGCGAGCAGGATGACATGCGCTCGTCTTTCGCCCGCTATATGGCAACCGCCGGGCTCGAGATGAGCTGGCCGCTGCTGTTTTCGATGGCCAGCGGCTCCAGTCATGTGTTCGAGCCGATGGCGCAGGTCTTCCTGCGCCCGAACGAACAATATGTCGGCGGCCTTGCCGTCCCGAACGAAGATGCGCAGAGCATGGTTTTCGACGCGAGCACCTTGTTCGAGCGCGACAAGTTCTCTGGCTATGACCGCATCGAAGGCGGCTCGCGCGCCAATGTGGGCCTTCGCTATTCCGGTTCCTACATCAACGGCTGGGGCACCAACGCCATCTTCGGCCAGTCCTACCAGATCGGCGGCGAGAACTCCTTCGACGCGCCGGACCTGGTCAATGTCGGCGCCTATTCGGGCCTCGAAAACACCAAGTCGGACTATGTCGGCCTGTTTGGCGTCAGCAGCCCGAACGGGTTCGCCGCCTCGGTCAGCGGCCGTTTCGACGAGCAGAGCTTCGAGGTTCGCCGCGCCGAGGTAAAGGCCGCCTATTCCGGCCTACCGGTGTCGCTGAGCGCCAAATACGCCTTCATCCAGGCTCAGCCGCTCTATGGTTTCACCACCGACCGCCACGAGGTCACGCTCGGCGCGTCCACGCATCTTGCCGAGAACTGGCGCGTGTTCGGGACGGGAACCTATGACCTCGAGGAAAGCCTGCTGGTCAAGGACGGGGTCGGTTTCGCCTACAATGATTCCTGCTTCACCTATCTGATGACGTACTCGCAGTCGCGCGACCTGCACACCAGGGAGGTGACGCAGAGTGTCGGCTTCAACCTGTCGTTCCGCACCCTCGGCGATTTCGGATCGTCGAGCAGCGCCTTCGACACCACCCAGTAGTCCGCGACATCGTTTCGCCGCATAGGGCTGGCAGGGACTTCACAAACCCCGAAGAAGGATGAAGTTGGGCGGGACCGGGATAGAATTGGGATGTTTGCGATGAGGAAATACCTCTTTTCAGCAGGGTTGGCGCTGCTTGTGGTGGCGACATCCGTGTCGATGACCGTCATCACGCCGCCGGCTTTCGCCAGCGAGATCAAGTACGTCGTCAACGACATACCGATCACCAGCGGCGACATCGCGCATCGCGCCGCCTTCCTCAAGCTGCAGCGCAAGAAGGGCGACGCCGGCCAGGAAATGATCGATCAGACCTTGCGCATGGCCGAAGCCAGACGGCTTGGGATTCACATCAGCGACGCGCAGGTCGAGGCCGCGTACCAGCGCTTTGCCTCGAGCAACAAGATGCAGCTCAGCCAGCTCGACGGCGTCATGGAAAAGTCCGGCGTCAGCAAGGGCCATTTCAAGGAGTTCATCCGCGCCCAGATGGCCTGGAATCAGGCCTTGAGCGCGCGGTACCGTTCCGGCGAGGGCGGCAGCGTGACCGAGCAGGACGCGGTCAGGCGCATGCTCGACAAGGGCGGCTCCAAGCCGAGCGCCACTGAATACATGCTCCAGCAGGTCATCTTCGTCGTGCCGGCGGCCGAACGCAGCGCGACGCTGGGCAAGCGCAAGCGCGAAGCCGACGCCATGCGTGCCCGCTTCAACGGCTGCAACACGACGCGGCAGTTCGCCAAGGGCCTGATCGACGTCACGGTTCGCGATCTCGGCCGGGTGCTGGCGCCGCAACTGCCGCCGGACTGGGCCGAGCAGATCAAGGCCACCAAGGTTGGCGGCGCCACGCCTACCCGCCAAACGGAGCGCGGTGTCGAGTTCATCGGCATCTGTTCGTCGCGCGAGGTGTCCGACGACAAGGTCGCCCAGATGGTGTTCCAGAGCGAAGGCTCCAACGACAAGGCGGCCGACGATCTCAGCAAGAAATATGTCGACGAGCTGAAGGCAAAAGCCCGCATCGTCAAGCGCTGAGGTGGACAGGGCGATGCGCGCGCTGGCGTTGAGCGTCGGCGATCCATCCGGCATCGGGCCGGAAATCGCGATTGCCGCGTTTCTGGCGCGTACAGCCGCAGCCCTTCCGCCCTTCTATCTCCTCGCCGATCCCGCGCTGATCGCCTCGCGGGCGCGCCGCCTCGGCGTTTCGCTGCCTATCGAGGAAACGACGCCAGCGCAGGCAACCGAGGTCTTTGGCCACGCACTGCCGGTCGTTACGCTGGCTGCCCGCTTCATCGACAGCCCCGGCCAGCCGGACCCGGCCAATGCGGCGGGTATCATCGAAGCGATCGATCGGGCGGTGGCCGCTAGCCTCGCCGGCGACGCCGCGGCCGTCGTCACCTGCCCGATCGCCAAGAAGCCGCTCTACGACGCCGGCTTCCGCTTTCCCGGCCACACCGAATATCTGGCGTATCTGGCGGCGCAGCACAGCGGCGTGGAAGCGATGCCGGTGATGATGCTGGCAGGCCCCGACCTGCGCACCGTTCCCGTCACCATTCACATCGCGCTGGCCGAAGTGCCGAAGGCGCTGACCACCGACCTGATCCTCGCCACGACGCGGGTCACCGCCGCCGACCTCAGGGACCGCTTTGGCATCGCCAACCCACGGCTCGCCATCGCCGGCCTCAACCCGCATGCGGGCGAGGATGGCTCCATGGGCCTGGAGGACCAGCGCATCATCCGACCGGCAATCGAGATCCTGCGAGCCGAAGGCATCGACGCGTTCGGGCCGTTGCCCGCGGATACCTTGTTCCATGCCCGGGCCCGGGCCGGCTACGACGTGGCGCTGTGCATGTATCACGACCAGGCGCTGATACCGGCCAAGGCGCTGGCCTTCGATGAAGCGGTCAATGTCACGCTCGGCCTGCCCTTCATCCGCACCTCGCCCGACCACGGCACCGCCTTCGATATCGCCGGCAAGGGCATCGCCCGGCCCGACAGCCTGATGGCGGCGCTGCGGCTTGCACGGCAGCTGGCCGACACCGACGCCAAATTTGTCACGCAATGAGGCTCAACTCATGAGCATGGATGGGCTGCCGCCGCTGCGCGAGGTCATCGAGCGCCACGGCTTGCAGGCAAAGAAGGCACTGGGCCAGAATTTTCTGTTCGACCTCAACCTGACCGGCAAGATAGCGCGCGCCGCCGGCAGCCTGGCGGAGACGACGGTGATCGAGGTCGGCCCTGGCCCTGGCGGGTTGACAAGGGCCCTGCTTTTCAACGGCGCGCGCAAGGTCGTCGCCATCGAGCGCGACGAACGCTGCCTGGCGGCCCTTGCCGAGATATCGGCCCATTACCCCGGCCGGCTGGAGGTCGTTTCCGGCGACGCTCTGAAGATCGACTTCCCGACGCTTGCCGCGACCGCCGGTGACGGCGGTCCGGTCAGGATCGTGGCCAACCTGCCCTACAATATCGGCACGGAACTGCTGGTCCGCTGGCTGACCGTCGCGGAGTGGCCTCCCTTCTATGCCTCGATGACCCTGATGTTCCAGCGCGAGGTGGCCCAGCGGATCGTCGCCGCGCCTGGCAGCGAGGTCTATGGCAGGCTCGGCGTGCTGGCGGGGTGGCGCACGCAGGCCAGGATAGCGTTCGACGTGCCGCCCCAGGCGTTCACACCGCCGCCCAAGGTGACCTCCTCCGTGGTGCATCTCGAGCCGCGCGCGACACCGCTATGCGCCGACGTGAAAAAACTCGGCCGCGTCACGGAAGCCGCCTTCGGCCAGCGCCGAAAGATGCTGCGGCAGAGCGTTAAGAGCCTCGGCGGCGAGGCCCTGCTCGAACGCGCCGGGATCGACCCGACCCGGCGCGCCGAGACGCTCGATGTCGAGGAGTTCGTGCGGCTGACCAACGCGGTGTAACACCGCCGGCCATGGAAGCGCCGCGCAATTTGATCCGTGTCGAGCGCACAATTCGAACTACACGCCCAACACCGCTTTAACGCGCTCGCGCGTGTAGGGCAGGTCATAAATGCGTTTTCCCGCCGCATGGCGGAAGGCGTTGGCGATCGCGCCGGCGGTCGGGCCTTGCGCTGCTTCCGCGACGCCGAGATAGGGCGTGCCGGGATTGTCGACGACATGCACTTCCACGCTGTCGGGAACGGCGCTGAAGCGCAGGATCGGATAGGCCGACCAATCCGCGCTCAGGATGCGGGTGTCGTCGAAATGGACGGCCTCGTAGAGCGTCCAGCTCATTGACTGCAGGATACCGCCTTCGGTCTGGTTGACGATCGAATCCGGCGCCACCGCTTCGCCGCAGTCAACCGCCGAGACCACATGCGAGATGGCGATGGCACCGCTGTCGCGATCGACCTCCGCTTCAAGCGCGACTGCGAGATAGGCGGCGTGGTTCTTGTACTTGGCGAAGGCGAACCCCCGGCCGCGGCCCTCCGGCATAGGATCATTGCTCCAGCCGAATTCTTGCGCCGCAACCTCGATCACCTTCCTGGCGCGCGGGTCCTTCATGTGCCTCAACCGGTATTCCACCGGGTCGGCGCCGGCCGTGAGCGCCAGCTCGTCCATGAAGCTTTCGATCGAGAAGACGTTGCAGTAGGCGCCGAGACCGCGCAGCGACGAGACGCGCACTGGCATGTCCGCGACGAAATGCCAGTTCACCCGCTGGTTCGGCACGTCGTATAGCGGGATGGCATTGCGGTCGCCATTGCCGAGCGGCGAGATCTGCAGCTTGGCCGGATCGGGCGGGAAATGCTTCGCCACCAGCCGGCCGGCGATCAGCGAACCTGCCGTTCCCGGCCGCGTGCCGTGACTGTTGCTCCACAGATCATAGTGCCAGTTGACGATCTTGCCGCTGGCGTCGAGCGTTGCGCTGGCGCGCGTCAGCATGCCAGGGCCATAAGGCTCCCACAAATGCTCCTGATCGCGCATCCACTGCACGCGCACCGGCGTGCCGGGCAGCGCCTGCGCGATCAGCGCGGCGTCGGCCGCCGCGTCGTCGGCGCCATTGTGGCCGTAGCAGCCTGATCCCTCGGTGTGGATGCAGCGCCCCTTTTCCGGTCCGACGCCGAGCATCTCGGCGATCGCCTTGCGGTCTGGATAAACGCCTTGAGTGTGCGTCCACACCGTGATGAGACCCTTGTCCGACAGGGCAACGGCAGCCGAGGGGCCGATCGACCCGTGCATCTGGTAGGCTCGGGTGAACTGCGCCTGCAGCGTCTTTGCGCCGGCTGCCGTGTCCGCGCCGACCGAGGTCACGGTGCCGACCTCGGCGACCGAGCGTTCGAGGAAGGCGGGGATATTGTCCTGGTCCGGCAAGGCCGGCTGCTCCTGCCACTTCGCCTTGGCGGCCATGGCGCGCATGGCCTGGACCGCCTGGAATTCCTGCCTGGCCACCAGGGCCAGGAAGTCGCCGTCGCGGATCACCGCCAGCACGCCCGGCATCGTCTTGATGGCGGCCTCGTCGACGCTGACGAGCTTGGCCGAATAGCTTGGTGGGCGAACGACGCGGGCATGCACCATGCCGGGAAGCCGCATGTCCTGCACATAGGCCTCGCCGCCCGTCACCTTTGCCGGAATATCGACGCGGTTAAACGGCTTGCCGATCGCGTGATAACTGTCCGGCGATTTCAGCGCCGTGTCGGCCGATGCGTCCACATGCAGCAAATCCGCCACCACGAGTTCGCCATAGCCCACGGACTTCCCGTCCGACCCGGTGATCCTGCCGCTTGCCGCCTTGAGCTGGTCGGCCGGAACGCCGAGCTTTTCGCTGGCCTTGGCGATAAGGATCTGGCGCACCTGTGCCGAGGCGTAGCGTATGGCGGTGCCGCTGTTCTGGATCGTCTGGCTGCCGGCGGTATAGCCCTCGTTCGGCGTCAGCGCGGTGTCGGCGGTGATGAGCTTGATGGAAGCCGGCTCGACCTCCAGTTCTTCGGCGGCGATCTGGCGCAGCGACGTCCTGGTGCCTTGACCGAGTTCGGCCTTGCCAGTGAAGACGGTGATCGAACCGTCGGCATCCAACCTGATCCAGGCGTCGAGCGAGGGCGTATCGGCAAGGCTGCCCGGCAGTTTCTTGGCCGGCGCCGGCGTCGCGGGCGTCTGCGCCGTGGGCGCGGGCTCCTGAGCCTGCACGGGAATGGTGAAGGACACGACCAGCGCGCCGGTCCCGGCGAGAAAGCCGCGTCGTGTCAGCTCGGGAAAGGTTGGCGCGTTCATCATGCCCTCCCCGCGGCCGCGGCCGGCGCCAAGCCGGCCGATTTCGATTTCATCAGGTCGCGCGCGCGGCTCACTGCCCGCAGGATGCGCATATGCGTGCCACAGCGGCAGAGGTTAGGTTCCAGCGCCTGCCTGATATCGGCGTCACCGGCATCGGGTTTGGCCTCGAGCAGCGCCTGCGCCCGCATCATCATGCCGGCGATGCAATAGCCGCATTGCGCCGCCTGCTCCTCGATGAACGCTTTCTGCATCGGACCCGGGTTCTCGATCGTGCCCAAGCCCTCGACGGTCTTGACCTCGCGGCCCTCCACCAGCATCGCCGGCGTCAGGCAGGAGAAGACGGGCTTGCCGTCCACCATCACCGTGCAGGCGCCGCATTGGCCAAGGCCGCAGCCGAACTTGGCGCCGTTCAGCTTCAAATCGTTGCGCAGCACGTAAAGCAGCGGCGTCGCGGGATCGACGTCGACGTGGTGGGAGATGCCGTTGACGTTGAGATTGATCATCTGTCCTTCGCTCCTACATTGTCCGGGCCGCGCTCGATGCCGTCCGAGGGCCGGACGCTGACTTGGTATTTTCCGCTCCTGGTGTCGGCGATCCTGGCGGCCGCATCCTGCCAGGCCGGCTTGCCGGCAAAGGCATCGCGCAGATAGGCCAGCAGGTTATTCACCTGGTCGTCCTTCAGCGTCGCCGCGAATCCCGGCATGATGGCGCTCGGGCGCCCACTCGCCGCCGGCAGGCCAAACAGCACGGTGTTGATGACGTTCTGCGGATCTGGCGCGTTGACCGCGCTCGACAGATGGAAATTGATACCGCCGAAAGGCGGCGGACGGCTGCCGTCGTGGCAGGTGGCGCATGCCGCCTGGTAGATGACGGCTCCACGCGCCGCCGGCGTATCTGCGGATGTCGGCGCCACGCCGGCGGTCGACGCCGGGTCGGCCGCGGCGCGGCCGCGGATGGCCTGCGCGGCGGCCGTCCGTTCGGCGGATGGTTCGCCCATGAGCGACATGACGTAAGTGGCCATGGCGTCGATGTCGGCATCGGGAAGCCGGCCGAGATTGCCCGTCACTTCGCCCATCGGGCCATTGGCGACGCCGTGGTCGGCATGCCAGCCTTGCCTGAGATAGGCAAACAGGCTGTCATGCGTCCACGGTATCGGCGCCGGTGAAGTGCCCTCGAGCGCAAAGGCCGTCCAGCCTTCGGCCTCGCCGCCGGCCATGTGCGACCCCTTCTCTTCCGCGCCGAACCGATTGCGCGGCGTGTGGCAGGCGCCGCAATGACCGAGCCCATCGACCAGATAGGCGCCGCGGTTCCACTGCGCGCTTTGTGAAGCATCGTTTTGATAGGCGCCCCTGTCGAAGAACAGCAGCTTCCAGCCGGCCAGCACCAGGCGCATATCGAGCGGGAAAGGCAACTCGTTCGGAGGCGGCGGGTTGTTCACCGGCTGGCGCGTCATCAGATAGGCGTAGAGCGCGCGGTTGTCCTCATCGGAGACACGCGTGAAATGATCGAATGGGAAGGCCGGGTAGAGATGCCTGCCCTCGCGGTCGACGCCTTCGCGCATGGCGCGGTTGAAGGCTGCCTGCGACCAGCGGCCTATGCCGGTCTGCGGATCTGGCGTGATGTTGGTCGAATAGATGGTGCCGAACGGCGTCGGCACGGCGAGCCCGCCGGCATAGGACTTTTCACCGGGCCTGGTGTGGCAGGAGGTGCAATTGCCGACCGAGGCCAGCACAGCGCCTTTCTCGATCAACGCCGGGTCGAACGACGATCGTTGCGGCGGCTCGACAGGATCGATTGCCGGCTTCCAGGCATAGGCGAAAAATCCGGCGCCGCAGACAATGACGATGGCAAGAACGCCCAGCCAGAAGCGTTTCAAGATCTGCTCTCCCTCATGGCGGTACGCTGAAACGCTGCCGCCCCGGCCGTTACCGGCGCCGCGCACGCGTTCGTGCGGGAGAAACTAGGGGCGTTGCCCTCTTCGTCAATTGTCTGATTTATGGCGCCGAAAAGCGCATCTTGCAGGACAGGCGCCTGCCCGGGCACATCGTTTGGTGCTGCCGGCCTTCGGCTTGTCCGCCGGCCCATCTTCGTGGGCAAAGCAAAGTGCTAGCTCGTCTTCTCGTCCAAAAGTCCCGAGACGAAATCGAACAAGCCGGGCCGACGATCGCGCCGCAGCCGCTCGGCGACAACGATGCCGCGCACTTCGGCGAAGGCGCGATCGAGATCATCGTTGACGATGACGAAATCATACTCCTTCCAGTGCTCGATCTCGTTGCGCGCGTTCTTCAGCCGCGTCTCGATCACCGCTTCCTGATCCTCGGCGCGGCGCTTCAGCCTTGCCTTCAACTCCTTCATCGACGGCGGCAGGATGAAGATCGAGACGATGTCGGCGCGCATCTTCTCCTTGAGCTGCTGGGCGCCTTGCCAATCGATGTCGAACAGCATGTCGCGCCCTTGAGCGAGCGCAAGTTCCGCCGGTTCGCGCGGTGTCGCGTAGCAATTGCCATGCACCTCCGCCCATTCGAGCAGGGCGTCCGAATCGCGCAGCCGCTCGAACTCGCGCATGGTGCGGAAATGATAGTGAACGCCTTCGATCTCCGAGCCGCGGCGCGGCCTGGTGGTGACGGAGACCGACAGTTCGAGGCTGGAATCGCTCTCCAGAAGGTTGCGCGCAATTGTCGACTTGCCGGCGCCCGACGGCGACGACAGCACGAGCATCAGGCCCCGGCGGCGAATGCGGGACCCTAAATCCCTGGCGACCATCGGCTACTCCAGATTCTGGACCTGTTCACGGAACTGATCGACCACGGCCTTCAGTTCCAGTCCAATGGCGGTGACCGCGGCAGCGTTCGACTTCGAGCACAGCGTATTCGATTCGCGGTTAAATTCCTGTGCTAGAAAATCGAGCTTGCGTCCGATGGCGCCGCCGCCGGAAAGCAATGCACGACCGGACGTCACATGCGTCTTCAAGCGGTCGATCTCCTCGCGAATATCGGCCTTGGTGGCGAGGAAGGCGGCTTCCTGGTGCAAGCGGCCGACATCGAGGTTGGCCGAAGCATCCATCAAGAGCCGCACCTGTTCGGCGAGGCGCTCGCGGATGGCCGCCGGTTCGCGCGACGGATCCGCTTCAGCGCCCAGCGTCAGCGCCTCGATGGCGTCGATGTGGCCCAGCAGAAGCGTGCGAAGTGCCGCGCCCTCACCCTCGCGGGACCGCTCCAGCCCCTCCAGCGCCACATCGAGGGCCGCCATGACGGCGTTGTCGAGCGCCGTGCGCACATCCTCGGTTTCGGTGGTCTCGGGAATATCGAGCACGCCGCGCAGCGACAACAATCCGTCGGCGGTCGCAGGAGCAACACCAAATTGTTCCTCGATCCGCTTGGCGAGCCCGGCCAGGTCCTTGAGGAAGGCCTCGTTGACAACGGGCTGGGACTGCATTCCGGCGGCGCGCGTGATGGTCAGCGTCGCCTGAAAATTGCCGCGCGCGAAACGTTTCTGAAGCGTCTGCCTGATGGCCGGCTCCAGCCGCTCGAAGCCCTGCGGCAGCCGCAGCCGCACCTCGACGCTCTTGCCGTTGACGGATTTGACCTCCCAGGCAATCGAGGTGCCGTCATGCTCGGCGACAGCACGCGCAAACCCGGTCATGCTCTGCAAATTCATGGTGCCTGCATACCCCCTGGCGCGTATTACGGATACTGCTTGATCCGGCCTCGCGCACCTTCAGAAAGCCGAAATGCCCGCCTGCCAATCGGCTTACGAGGCGCCCCGATAAATCCAAACGCTCCTGTCTTCAACCGATAGCGTGGACGAGCTGGAAAAACCGTGCGCCGCTACTGGGCCGCCCCCGCGTCGCCGTCAATGGGCGCGTCGGTCTGCCCCTCCACCTTGGCATCAGCCTTGGCCGCGTCGTCGACTTGCTTCTTCTGCTGGGCTCGATAGCGCGCAACGTTCTCATTGTGCTCGTTAAGCGTGGCGGCGAAGACGTGTCCGCCAGTGCCGTCGGCAACGAAATAGAGGTCGTCGGTCTTTGATGGATTGGCTACCGCCTCCAGCGCCGCGCGGCCGGGATTGGCGATAGGCGTCGGCGGCAGGCCGTTGATCACATAGGTGTTGTAGGGCGTCGGCTTCTGGATGTCCGACTGATAGATCGGCCGGTCGGCGGGTTTGCCCTTGCCGCCGAACAGACCGTAGATGATGGTCGGATCGGATTGCAGGCGCATGCCCTTGGCCAGCCGGTTCAGGAAGACCGCGGCGACGCGCGAGCGCTCATCGCCCTTGCCTGTTTCCTTCTCGACTATCGAGGCCAGCGTGACGAACTCGTCAATGCTGGCGAGCGGCAGGTCGGCGGCGCGCCGCTGCCAGACCTCCTCGACCAGCTTCTTCTGGTCGGCCAGCAGCTTGTCGATCATCTGCTGGCGCGTGGCGCCGCGCGTGAAGCGCAGCGTATCGGTGGCGAGACTGCCCTCTGGAGGCACGGTGGCCGGCATGTCGCCGCTCAAGGCGGGCTCGCCTGCGATGCGCGCCAGCGCCTGCTCGACTGTCAGCCCTTCGGGAATGGTCAGCGAGTACATGACCGACTTGCCGCTCTTCAGCAATTCCATGATGTCGCGCATGGACGCCCGGGGCTTGATCTCGTATTCGCCGGCCTTCAGCGCCGAATCATTACCGAAGGCCCTAACGCCAAGACGGAATATGCGGGCGTCGCTGATCAGGCCGCGCCGCTCGAGCTGGTCGGCGATATCCTGGACGCCGGTGTTCGGCTTGACCAGGAAGGTGTCGCCATTGGCCGATGGGCCGGGCTCGGTGAATTCCTGCTTGCCGAAGTAAAGCGCGATACCCGCCGCCAGAACCATCAGCATCACCAAGGAGATGACGAAGTTCATGAACACGACGACCTGACTGCGCGAAGCACGCGAGCGCTTCGGCGGCGGCGTGCCGGCCTCCGGCCGCAAGGCTTCGGCGGCTGTCTTCGGTACGATCGGCCCCGATGTCGCCTGCCCTTGCCCGAACTCTCCGTTGCCGGCCGGATTTGTGTTCATTTCGCCCTACCGTTTGATCTCTCAACGAATCCCCTGCGGCAGAGTAGGGGCGAATATGGCAAAATTGACGACACGCCGAAGCGCCGTCCGGCAGGCGGACGGTCAGCCATTGTAGCGCTGGAAGACCAGTGAAGCGTTGGTGCCGCCGAAGCCGAAGGAATTGGACAACGCCACGTCGATCTGGCGGGCACGCGGCTTGTTCGGCACCAGGTCGATCGCGGTCTCACGCTCCGGATTGTCAAGGTTGATGGTCGCCGGCGCGATGTTGTCGCGGATGGCGAGGATCGAAAAGATCGCTTCGGCAGCCCCTGCCGCGCCGAGGAGATGGCCGATCGACGACTTGGTCGACGACATCGAAATCTTCGATGCGGCATTGCCGACCAGCCGCTCGACAGCGCCGAGCTCGATCGTGTCGGCCATGGTCGAAGTGCCGTGCGCGTTGATGTAATCGACATCGGCGGGCGTCAGCTTTGCCCGGTTCAACGCCGCCGTCATGCAACGGAATGCGCCGTCGCCATCTTCAGCCGGTGCGGTGATGTGATAGGCGTCGCCGGTCAGGCCGTAGCCGGTCACTTCCGCATAGATCTTCGCGCCGCGCGCCTTGGCATGCTCGAGTTCCTCAAGCACGACGACGCCGGCGCCCTCGCCCATGACGAAGCCGTCGCGATCGCGGTCATAGGGCCGCGAAGCCGTTTGCGGCGCGTCGTTGCGCTCGGTCGAGAGCGCACGGCAGGCAGCGAAGCCAGCGATCGACAGTCGCGTCACCGGCGCTTCGGCGCCGCCGGCGACCATGACGTCGGCATCGCCCCAGATGATCAGCCGGGCTGCGTCGCCGATCGCATGCGCGCCGGTCGAGCAAGCGGTGACGACGGCATGGTTGGGGCCTTTCAGCCCATGCCGGATCGAAACCTGGCCGGAGACGAGATTGATGATCTGGCCGGGGATGAAGAAGGGGCTGATGCGGCGCGGGCCGCGCTCCTTCAGGATCATCGCGTTCTCGGCGATGCCTTCGATGCCGCCAATGCCCGAACCGATCAGAACGCCGGTGGCGCACTGCTCGGCATGGGTCTTCGGCTGCCAGCCGGAATCCTTCAGCGCCTCGTCGGCGGCTGCGATCCCGTACAGGATGAAGTCGCCGATCTTGCGCAGTTCCTTCGGCTCGAGCACCGCCTCGGGATTGAAGGTGGCGTTGCTGCCGTCACCACGCGGAACGACATGGGCGATCTTGCAGGCAAGATCCTCCACCTCGAACTCGGTGATGCGCTTGGCGGCGCTGCGGCCGGTCAGAAGTTCCTTCCAGCTGTGCTCGAAGCCCATGCCGAACGGCGACAGCAACCCAAGGCCCGTGACGACGACACGCCTCATCGCAGGTCCTCCCCGGTGATGACTGCGGAAAGCGTCAGGCCGAAGCCTTGTCGATGTACTTCACGGCATCGCCCACCGTCAGGATGGTTTCAGCCGCGTCATCGGGGATCTCGACGCCGAATTCTTCTTCGAACGCCATGACGAGTTCGACCGTGTCGAGACTGTCGGCGCCCAGATCGTCGATGAAGCTCGCCTGCTCCGTCACCTTGTCGGCATCGACGCCCAGGTGCTCGATGACAATCTTCTTGACGCGCTCTGCGGTGTCACTCATTTGGGGCATCCTCGTCTTTTGGTTGTCTGTCTTCGTTAGCGGGCGGAATGCCGCTAATCAAGCTGAAAGATGGTCCCGCCGGAAACGCAATGGCCGCAGACCGGTTTTTGCCCGAACCGCCGGGTTGCGGGCCGCATTACACGAAAAATCGTGGGCGTCCAAGCCGAAATGGTCGCTTTTCACAGCCCGCCCAGGCGTTGCCTGTCGCCGTCTCAAAGCCACCGCGAATGCCCGGGCCCGGCCCGAAATGCATGCTTTGGCCGACCCGATCAGATCATCGCCATGCCGCCGTTCACATGGATGGTTTGGCCGGTGACGTAGCCGGCCTCGTTGGAGGCAAGATAAGCGACGGCGGACGCCACTTCGGCGCTGGTGCCCATGCGGCGCGTCGGGATAGCGGCCATGATCGCCTCCTTCTGCTTGTCGTTGAGCTTGTCGGTCATCGCCGATTCGATGAAGCCCGGGGCGACACAGTTGACGGTTATGCTGCGGGTGGCGATCTCCTGCGCCAGCGATTTGGAAAAGCCGATCATGCCGGCCTTGGAGGCGCAGTAGTTGGTCTGGCCGGGATTGCCGGTGACGCCGACCACCGAGGTAATGTTGATGATGCGGCCGTGGCGACGGCGCATCATCGGATGGGTCAGCTCACGCGTCAGCCTGAACACGGCCGTCAGATTGACTTCGAGCACGCTGTCCCAGTCGGCGTCCGACATCCGCACGAACAGCCCATCCTTGGTGATGCCGGCATTGTTGACCAGGATGTCGACGCCCTCGAGATCGGCCTCCGCTTTCTGGCCGAGCGCCTTGACCTCGTCGCGGTTCGATAGGTCGGCCGGAAACAGCTTCACCCGGTCGCCGAGTTCGGCGGCCAACGCCTCCAGTTTCTCGACGCGCGTGCCGTGCAGGCCGACGATGGCGCCTTGCGCATGCAGCACCCTGGCGATCGCCTCGCCGATGCCTCCTGACGCGCCGGTGACAAGTGCCTTGCGGCCGGTCAGTTCGAACATGTGTTTTCCTCTTTGGTTTCGGAAGCTCAGCGAGCAACCTTATCTGTATACGTCGCGCCGGTATCCGATTGCCATCACCAACGGAATATCTTCAGCGATACAAGCCGCGCCATCAAATTCACACGCGGCGCCTCACCCGAGCGCCGCCAATGCGGTCTCGATCTCCGCCGCGGTTCCGACCGATGTCGTGGCGATGTCGCGGTTTATGCGCCGGGCCAGCCCTGAAAGCACTTTTCCCGCGCCGACCTCATAGAGCGTGGTGACGCCGTTCGCGCCGAACCACTCCACCGTCTCGCGCCAGCGCACGCGGCCGATCACCTGTTCGAACAGACGGCGCGCAATGATTTCGGGATCGCTGGTCGGAGTGACCGTGACATTGGAGACGAGCGGCACGACAGGCGCGTTCTTTGTTACCCCGGCCAGCGCTTCCCGCATGATCTCGGCGGCAGGCGCCATCAGCGCCGAATGGAAGGGCGCGGAGACCTGCAGCATCAGCGCCCGCTTGGCGCCTTTTTCCGTGCACAGTTTGGCGGCCAGTTCGACCGCTGCCTTGGCGCCGGAAATCACCAGCTGGCCACCGCCATTGTCGTTGGCGATCTGGCAGACCGATCCTTTGGCAGCCTCGGCGCAGGCGGCTTCGACATCGGCCTGCTCCAGTCCGATGATCGCCGCCATGGCGCCTTCGCCGGCGGGCACCGCCGCTTGCATGGCATTGCCGCGGATGCGCAGCAGCCTGGCGGCATCGGCAACCGAGACGAAGCCGGCGGCGGCAAGCGCCGAATATTCGCCCAGCGAATGGCCAGCGACGTAGGTAATCTTGTCCTTCAGCGAGAAGCCGCGCGCTTCCAAGGCCCTGATCGCGGCCAGCGATACGGCCATCAGCGCCGGCTGCGCGTTGGCGGTGAGCGTCAGCGTCTCTTCCGGCCCTTCCCAGATCAGCTTCGACAGGTTTTCGCCGAGCGCGTCGTCGACTTCGCTAAAAACCCTACGCGCCTCGGGGAAGGCATCGGCGAGGTCCTTGCCCATGCCGACAGCCTGGCTGCCTTGTCCCGGAAAGGTGAATGCAACGGCCATGTGTGGGCTCCCAAAGCTCGGTTCTGCTTGCCTGATACACGAATTTTCCTGCCTGTGACGCAACGCGGCCTGCCAAGTCAAGCCCGGTTCGACCCGGCCCCTTGGCAGCTTTGCCGGCCGAGTGCCTGTTCCAAAAGGCTTTTTGGCGATCACTCCTGATGAAAACCGCTCACGAATCGTTTGCTGGCTCTTCTTATTTCCGCCACAGGCGCTAGCTTTGCGTGACAATTCCATGACAATCGAGTGACGGGTCTGTCGCTGGGTGGGGAAGTTAAAGTGGCTAGGATTTCGAAAGGCGCAGGCAAAGCCGCGCCACAGTTTCTGGAAGACGATCCTTCCACCGGCTACCTGCCGGGACGGAAGTGGCCGACCATACGCTATGGGCTGACCAGCCTGCTGATCGCGGCCGTCCTGGTGTTCGCCATCGAATTGATCGTGCGCGGCGACTTCGCCGGCACGGTTTCCTTCTTCCTGCAGCCGCTCAAGCCGGGCTGGACCACGATCGTGGTGTTCGCACTGGTTCTGGTCGGCCTCGATGCCGTTTTCGGCCGCAGCTATCAAAGCCTGATGATCGTCGCGCCGCTGACGCTCTCGCTGGCTTTCATCGGTCACCAGAAATCGCATTATCTCGGCGATCCCCTCTACCCGACCGATTTCCTCTACTCCCGCCAGATCGTGGCGCTGCTGCCGCTTCTGGTGCGTGACCGTCCGATGACTGCCCTTGCCATGATTGTCGGCATCGTCGCCGGCCTGTCGCTGCTCATCTATGGCTGGCGGGTCTGGCGTCGAAAAGTGCCCATACTCAGCCGCAAGGGCCGTCTCGCCCGGCTGACGCTGGCCGTGCCGCTGCTCGCCTTCTTCGTCTCGATCATGGACTATGCCACCTTCTCCTGGACCCGGGACCGGCTGCAGATCATCCCGATTATGTGGGACCAGAAGGAAAATTACGCCTCCAACGGCTTTGCGCTCGCCTTCGCGCTGAACGTGCCGATGGCGCATGTCTCGGCGCCGCCAGGCTATTCGGAAAAGGCGATCGCGGCCATCGACAGGCCGCAGGTGACCGCCTCGGTGCCCCAGGAAAAGCCCGACATCATCGTCGTCATGAGCGAATCCTTCTGGGATCCGACCAAGCTGCCCGGGGTCACCATCACGCCCGATCCGATCCCCAACGTGCGGGCGCTGCGTTCGGGCTCCATGTTCTCACCCGAATTCGGCGGCATGACCGCCAATATCGAGTTCGAGGCACTGACCGGCTTCTCCAACGCCTTCCTGCCGGCCGGCAGCATCCCCTACCAGCAATATGTGCGCACGCCGACGCCGTCGCTGGCGACCTTCCTGAAGAGGGAGGGCTACAGGGCGCGCGCCATCCATCCGGGCACCAACTGGTTCTGGAACCGCGGCGCGGTCTATGCCGATTTCGGCTTCGACGACTTCAGATCGGAAGAGACGTTGCCGCCGATGCAAAAGCGCGGGCCGCTGGCATCCGACGCGGCGATGACGGACGAGATCATCAGCGAGGCCGATGCCAGCGATGCCCCGGTGTTCTTCTTTGCCGTCAGCCTGCAGAACCACGGCCCTTACGAGCCGAACCGCTACTACAACCCGACCCACACCGTGCAGGCGCCGATCAGCCAATGGGCGCGTGAATCGCTGCTGAGTTACACCGAGGGCTCGGCCGACGCGGACCGCGGTCTCGAACGCCTGATCGAATGGGCAAAGAAACGCTCTCGCCCCACCGTCATCGCCTTCTTCGGCGACCATCTGCCGCCGCTTGGGCCGGTCTATGTAGAGACCGGGTTCATGAAGGACAATGTCGCGCCGCGCAAGGAGGCTTCCGCCGAGGCGGCGCTGGAGCATCATCAGACGCCACTGGTCATCTGGTCGAACCGCACAGGCCCTGCCAAGGACATGGGCGCCGTCAGCCCCGCCTTCCTGCCCTATCACATCCTGAAAACGGCCGGCATCACCCACCCCTACTATACCGGCTTCCTGGGCGAGATGCGCGAACGCTACCGCGTGGTCGACCGCAATCTGCTGCTGACGCCGGCGGGAGAAGCCACGCCCGATTGGGCGCGGCAAAAGCAGATCGACCCGGCGATCCGCGACTTCCGGCTGCTGCAATACGACATGATGTTCGGCAAACGCCACGCGGCGCCCGACTTCTTCCCCGAAACGGTGGACAAGGTCGTCGCCCATATGAGCTGAAATTCGCGGCATCCTTCCAGGATGCCGCCCAGCGGGGTCGAGCGTTCAATTCGTCAGTTGCAATTTCGAGAATTTGTTGGCGATCTGCTGGAACACGTTCGGCAATTTGTTTGGATCGTTGACGGCGTAGTAGTCGCTGGGATCCGAGGCGCAGGCGCTGTAAAGCGTGCGGTTGGCGGCGGTATCGGATTGCAGCACCATCGTGTAGATTTCGGCGCCCTGCTTCTTCAACTGCGTGCAGACGCTTTTGGTCCATCCGTCGACATTGCGCGCGGCGGTGGTCTGATTGTCCGATCCAAGCCGACCGGCAGCGCCATAGGTTGAGCCCGCGAGAAAACCATAGGACGTATAGTCTGACTTGGTCGTCTCGTTGCTGGCGCCGTAGACGACATTCTCGCCGTCGGTGAGCAACATGACGATCTTGCTCACCCCAGGCGTCTTCCAAGGCGTACCCTCGGCGTATGGCGCACCCGGCGACAACACCCGCTGGCCCCAGGCCAGGCCCTCGGAAACATTGGTGCCGGACCCCGCCCATGCAAGCATCTTGGCGGCCTCGTTGCGAAGTTTTGTAAAGTCTTCGGTCAAGGGGACGATTGGCGAGGGACAGGACCGGTTTGGCCCCACCGTCAATTGCAAGGCGTTTGGATCGTTTGTGACCGCGGTGGCAATGGCGGTGTTCTGCGGCGCCACATATTTGGCGACTGTTTCAAGATCACCCCGCAAAAGCCCGGCAGCACTTCCAAGCAAGCCGCTCAGGTCTATTCCGAGAATATTCAGTCCGCCATTCCGAGCAAGTTTGGCCTCATCAGGGGCGTCGTCGATAAAGGAATTGTTGTAGTGATAGGCATCGTTTGAATAGCCGCTGGAAGGTCTCGTCCCCTTTCCCGGACTGTCCGGCGCGAAATAAGGCACGAACAGAGTGTCAGGGTAACGTGGATCAGGCGGCGTATCGGCGATATTAAGGACACCAGGCCGCGCCTCGACGCAGCCTTTCCAACCCGTATCCTCCCCCTTGCCGTCCTTCCACCCCGTCAATTTGGCGGCAGAGGCCGGATCTTTCATCAACTGCCTGAACAGCGCCATATGATTGGGACGCTTGTCGTTGATGACGGGGAAATTGATTCCATTGGTGGATGACTTGCCGTCCATGTCGATCCAGGACGGGTCGAACCCGTCGCCGTTGACATTGACAGCCGTGACGAAGGGTACCAGCGCCACGCGGACCTTGCGCGTCGGTGATTGCGCCGCTTCCAGATATTTGAGCAGATTGTCCGTCGCTGTCTTGAGGGCAGCAATTTTGGCGCCGGCCATCGAGCCGGTGTTGTCCAGAACCAGCACGACTTCGAGCTGGTTGTTCGATTCGACCGCCGAGGCATCGACCACGATGTGCCTGCTCTCACCGAGCAGGAAGGCGAAGTTCAAATCGACGTCAGCCGAGGCGACGGCCTTCGTCTTGACGAAGTTGACGCCCCTGTCGACCGTCAACGTGGCCCGCGCATTTGTGAGTTCGCCATGTCCGGCTACGTTGGCCTGGAAATAGCGGTTGAAGGCGTCGGTGCGGGTGATGTCCAGATCGCCGAGATGCGAGGAGGCGAGATTTGCCGCGTCGAGCGCATTCTGCAGGTTGCTCTTGGCCCGCATGATGGTGGAGACATCGGCTGCGAAGGCCACCGCCGACAGGATGGCCGGCAAGCCGATCCCGAGCAAAAGCGCGAAGTTGCCGCTTTTCGAGCGCCAGAATTTCTTGAGAAGCATCCTTACCCCCGGAAATGCCTAGCCCGTTGCTGACAGCGGGATGCCGCTTTTTGCGCCAGACATGATGAATCGGCGGTTGATGCCGGGGCCGCAACCCCATACAACCTGTCATGGTGGTTAAGGCCTGGTTTCCGGGAACCACGGAGTCCTATCGCCGCACATGCCGGTTTTTCTGGCCCTGCGACATCCGGGATTGCCGCCTGCTATGTCGGTAGCTAATCAAGTTGTCCGGTTTGGTAGCACATGATCTGTCCGCTTCTGTTTTGGCGTCGAAGCGGTTCAC
>NZ_VFUE01000023.1:0-95450 GCF_006441495.1 Mesorhizobium sp. B2-6-4 | reverse complement strand
CCAGATCGACGACCTGCTGCCGTGGGCCTACATCCGGGCGCCTGAGCTAAAGGCCGTGGCCTGAGAACACCGCTTACTCTTCAGGAGCGCTGCGGCTTCGCTTACTGCTCGCCGGCAACACTCATCGATTGGCGGGCACGAGGCGTGATATCCACGCTGTGGATCAGATCGAAAGCCGTATCGGCATGCATTTCGAGATCGGGCAGCCGACGCGGGGGGATTGCGTGAGGATCGGCGCCGAACACAACGTTGAGGGGAGCCGGCGCCTACGAGGCAATCGCCACCTACGGGCGAAACACCTCCCTTCGCGCGCTTTGCCACCTGTCCAGAACAGCGCCGCCGCTACCAGCGGCGACGGCAACATTCGTCTTCCCCGAATCGAGACCATGCTTCGCGGCATGTCGTGCGGCAGCGACGCGCTCAAGGTCTATACGAGTGCCGAAACGACTTCGCACACGACGTGGGCAGCCCCACTTAAATTCGGACGACGACAGATAATTCCGGACATCACACCGGAATTGGTGCAATCGCGAAGTTAGCTCGCTTGCTGATCAGCCGTATTTGCCTCGCTCCTCAATTTTTCAAGCCGTGATCTGCAGATCATTTCGATGCGATCGATCAACTCGGAGACCCGCTCGGCAAGCCACTGGAGCGCTTCGCGAGTGATCTCGAAGTGCCGCGAGTAGCGTGCTTTCACATAAGCCTCGTTTATGATGTTGAACCAAGCTACGAAACGCTGCTGGTCGCGGGGCCAAACTTCGGCAAGTTCCTGTGCTTGATCTTCAGCGAGGCTGCGAAGGAATTTGACGTTGTGAGAGGCAGGGCTGTAATTTGTTAGAACCAACAACAACACCGCGTAGGCCTGCTCGATTGATTGGTGAAGGAGAAAGGCCGCTTCCTTGAAATTGGATTCGCTGAGAAGAAATCCAGCTGTCTTTGCAAATACTCGGGCGTGCGGCAGCCTGTCTTCGAGGTGTTCGGCTGCTAATCGGAATGCATCGGCCGGCTTTGTAGGTGCCGGATGCGCCAGCGGTTCTTCGTCGAGCTCGTAGAGGACAATTCCCTCGCGACGGATGTCGACGAAGAAGTACTGACCCTCCCTGAGGGCAGTGTTCACCTCCCGGCGGGAATGCACAATGAAGCTGACTGGCGTGTTGATTTCGCGCATCAGGCGGTCTGCTGCCGTCTGCCAATAGCCGGCGAAATCGGTCAGTTTGCGATTGTTCACCACCACAAGCAGGTCGAAATCCGAACGATAGCCCTTTCTGGTATGGGGCTCGTCGACCCAGCCACCACGAGCATAGGACCCGAAAAGTATAATCTTGAGAATGCGCCCGCGCTTTTTGAAGTCGGTCGTCCCTCCCTTGAGGGCATCCTCAAACTCCTCAAGGAGCAGCTCGACGGTCTTTCTCAGCTCGCGCTGCTTTGGTGGCGGGAGGTGGTCGATGCTGGATTTCATAAACAAGGATCTGTCGTCCATCGTGTGTGCATAGCCGAGACGAGGTCCCGAATCCACAGACTGCCTCGTTCGGCCGGATTGAGCAACGCACACATTGCAGCATCAGCTGGAAGAGTTGTTAAGTCAGCGTGCTAAACATTGCAGAGGATTTAAGCTCATCACGTATCACTTCATGTTGGGGGTTTCCTCAATACATGGCGCACCATTTCCCAGCGTTTATATTTTCGGACGGTCCGTCCCGCAGCGTCGCGCTCGGTCGTCGATAAGCGAACAGACTTCTAGCTCGGAAAAGATGTCGGCGAACTCATGCGGAAGGGGGCGGCCGTATCGGCCGCCGGATTTTCTTGAGATTTTTCCTGTCGAGCCGCGGTCGAACACCGGTATGTTCAAACCGGAGATTTCCAATGCCATTTCGATTCGTCCACACCGCCGACATCCACCTCGACTCGCCGCTGCGTTCGCTGGCGATGCGAAACCCCGACCTTGCCGAACTCGTCGGAGACGCCAGCCGTCAGGCGTTTGTCTCGATCATTGACCTCTGCCTTACGGAACGTGTCGACGCCCTGGTCATTGCCGGCGATCTCTATGATGGCGATCAGACTTCGATGAAAACGGCCCGCTTCCTGGCCTCACAGATGACACGGCTTCATCAGGCCGGCATCAGGGTTTTCAAGATCCGTGGCAATCATGACGCGATGTCGCGGATATCGAAACAGCTGGTGTTCCCGGACACGGTCACGATCTTCGGCGGCCGTCCCCAGACCGTGCTGCAGACAGCCGGGGGGCTCGACGTTATGTTCCATGGCCTGAGCTTTGCCAGCCCCAAGGCGCCGGACAGTCTACTCCCGAAGTACTCAGCGCCGCGCGAGGGCGCGGTCAATGTCGGCATCATGCATACCAGCCTGGCTGGATCGCCCGGCCACGATGTCTACGCGCCTTGCAGCGTCGCTGACCTGCACGGCCACGGTTTCGACTACTGGGCGCTTGGGCACATCCATGTCCGCCAAGTCCATCCCGGGGCAAGCACCGTGGTGATGCCAGGAATTCCACAGGGCAGGGACATCAACGAGGCCGGAGAGAAATCCGTCACCCTGGTCACGATACGAGACGACCGCACCATCGAGATCGAGGAGAGGCTGACCAGTATCGCGCAATTCGAGCGGGTGATCGTCGACGTGACCGAAACGGTGGAATGGTCCGAGGTCGTAGAGCGTATCCGATCCGCACTCGAAGATGTGCGTGCCTCCGTCAGTTCCCGTCATGCCGTGGTCCGGCTAGGCGTGACCGGCATGTCGCCTTTGTCATGGGCACTGATCCGCGACCGGGATCTGCTGCTCGCGGAAGCTGAGCAGGTCGCGGAACAGGTAGGCAAAACCTGGGTGGAAAAGCTCGAACTTAACGTCTCGCCACCCGCAGCAGAAACATCCGAGGGCGTCGCCGATCCGATTTTCGAGCTCGCAGAGTCCATGCGCGCCGATGGCGGCTCGGAAGCTTTCCGTGCCGAGGCGAGGGCGCTCGTCCAGAAGATGATCGCGGATCTGCCGCCTGACGGACGCGATTTCGCCGGTAAGGACGAGGCCGAGCTGGAGTTGTTCCTCGACAGGGTGCTTGCCAACGGCGCCGACCTGGTTACCGCGCGCCTCAAGGCCGGTGGGTCGCAATGAGGCTGCGGCGACTTGATCTCATCCGTTATGGCAAGTTCACAGACAGGACGATCGACTTCGGGCCGAAACCGGAATCGGGTCCCGATCTGCATATCGTATTCGGCTTGAACGAGGCCGGCAAGTCGACAGCACTTTCCGCCTATCTCGACCTGTTGTTCGGCATCGAGGAGCGCAGCCGCTACAATTTCCTGCACGAGTACAGCGCCATGCGCATCGGCGGTGTACTCGAGCTCGGCGGCGCGGAGCAGATTTTCACGCGCACCAAACAGCGCACCAACTCGTTGCTGAACGCGACTGGCCAACCAGTCAGCGAAATGGCGATATCATCCCATCTCGCCGGCCTGTCTCGCGACGCATACGAGACCATGTTCTCGCTGGACGACGAAACGCTGGAAGCCGGTGGAAAGTCGATCCTGGAATCGCGCGGTGACCTCGGCAAGCTGCTGTTCACGGCCAGCGCCGGCCTCGGGCATGCAAGCGATACATTGAGCCTGCTCGAGGCCGAGGCGGACAGGCTCTATCGCAAGCAGGCACACGGAACCGAGCTTGCTCTGCTCAAGAAGCGGCTTGCGGAACTGAAATCCAGGAGGGAGGCGATCGACACCTTGGCGTCGACCTTCGAAACCCTCGAGACAGAGCGCCTGGACGCGACAGCAAAATACGACCGCAGCATCGCTGAACGGTCGGTGCTGTCGGCTCGGCTCTATACGATCGCGAAGTACCTTCGCGCGATCCCGATCCTTGCCGATATCAGGCGCAAGCAAGCCCAATTAGCCGAGTTGCCTGAGATCGCTTCACCGTCACGGACATGGACCGGCAGTATCGCCGACATGATCGAGGCCGACGCCAGTCTGAAAACGCGGCTGTCCGCGAGTGTGGAAGAGCTCGAACGGGTGACGACGAAAATCGCCTCGGTCGATGTGGACGAAGCGGTCCTTGCGATTTCCGAACGGGTTCGCGGACTGGCCGACCGCAAGGTGCGCCACGTCTCGGCCGGGCTGGACCTGCCAAGCCGCAGGACCGAGCTACAAATCCTCGACAATGCCGTGGCGACCTGCCTTGCCGCTCTTGGAAGGCCCGCCGAGCCGGACCCTGCCAAGCTGCTCCTGCCTGCCGGAACCATTGGCGTTTTGCGCACCATGGTCGAGCAGCGATCGGGGATCGTTACCAGCGTGCGCGTTGCACGCGAGGAGGCGGCAGCAGCGGCTGATGCGCTCCAGGCGGCACGCGAGCGGGTCGGCGAAGAACGGGCCGTGCCCGAGCCTGCTAGGGCAAGGCTGGTTTCAGCTTTGTCGACGGCAAGAGCGAGCGGATATCTGAGGGAGATCAAGGCGGCGCGCGAGGCCGCGGATGCGGCAGCGATCCGATGGCGGGCCGCGATCGCGCGCTTGCATCCCTGGTCGGGAGATGCGCAAGGCTTGGCCAGGATCGCCATTCCGAATGCCGGACAGCTTGGCGCATGGAAAGCGCTTGCCGCAGAGCTTGGGAAGAGCAGGGGTGTCCTTTGCGAACGTCTTGCCGAGCACCAGGGCAATCACGATTTGTTTGCCGCGCGGCTCAATGCCCTTCGTGCCTCGGTCGATGTCAGCGACGATGATGCGGCCGGCGCCATACGGCGCGGCCGCGACGAGGCCTGGGTAAGGCATCGCCATGACCTGACTGGCGAAACCGCGGATGATTTCGCGGCGGCACTGGCCCGAGACGACAGTGTCGGAGCAGGCCGTCTGGCCAACGCCCGGGAGCTCGTCGAGATTCGCAGCACAAACCGCAACATCGCTGAAACCGCGGCCACCATAGCGCATACGCGCGACCAACTTGCAGGCATCGGCTCAGATCTGCAGGCAGTGCACTTGGAAATGCGAGCGGCCGCAAGAGACTTGCTCGGGCCGTGCCAGGAAGCTTCCCCCGAACAGCTGATCGACATGATAGAGGATCGCATTGCTGCCCGGAACGATGCGCTCGCGGGATGGGAGGAGATCGAGCTTTCCCGCAAGAAGTCCGAGCGCGCGGTTGATGAGGAAGGCCGAATACGCCTGGAGCTGAGCGGCGCGCTGGCGAGCGTCGGCGTTGGTTCCGATCCTGGTGACAGCCTGGAAACGGTGATGGCCGTGGCAGAGCTGTTCCTAGAGAGGCAATTCAAAGTGGACGCTGAGCGCACCGAGGCGCTCAAGACCGTTGCCGCAAGGCAGGAGGATCTGGCCGCCAGGCGCCGCGCCATCGAAGTCGCGGAGCGGCGCGAGGATGAATGGCAGGCCGGCATTGCCGAAGCGCTCAAGGGCACCTGGCTCGAGAACGGCATCTCGGCGCCCGGCCTCGGCGGGGTGCTGGATCAATTGGCTGAGCTGTCCAGATGTCTTCAGGACCGCGACGCCATGCAACTGCGTATCGACAAGATGGAGGCCGACAGGGACAGTTTCCTGGTTGAAGTTTCCGCCGTTGCAGCCGAAGCGGGTGAGGCGGCCGATGACGACGGACCGGAACAGCTGGCGATTGGGCTTGCCGAGCGCCTGGAGGGCGCCGAGCGCACACGCGAGGCCAAGGCAAGCCTCGTCAATGACCTGCGGCGCCTGCAGGATGCGCGTGAGATCCTCGATGGCGAGATTTCGGCGCATGAGCGCCGCAAAGGCGAGGTCCTGAGCGTCTTTGGGGTGGCCACGCTGGCGGACGTCGTGCAACGCGACGAACTGCTGCGCGAAAGGGATCGCCTGCGCTCGGCCGTGGCCGAACTTGAGGATCAGGTGTCGTGCGAGCTCGCGGTGGAAGGGTTCGAGCAGGCGCGCTCGATGTTGGATGCTGTCGATCTCGACAGTCTCGCAATCGAGAAGGCCGAAGCAGAGCAACGGCTTCGCGACCTTGATGAGGCGTTGCAGCAACATCTCATTCGGCAGACGCGCGCGACCGACAAGCTAGACGCCATCGGCGGCGACGCCGCTGTTGCCCGAATAGACGCCGAACGGCGCACCGTCCTTCTGGAAATCGAGGAAAAGGCTGTCCGCTATATACAGCTGAAACTGGGAGTCATGTCAGCTGGGAATGCTCTGCGCCTCTACCGCGAACGTCATCGCTCCGGAATGATGGATCGCGCATCTAACGCATTCGCGCTCATAACCCGCGGCCAGTATTCCGGCCTGACAACTCAACCCGTGAAAGGTGGGGAAGTGCTCATCGCGTTGCAGCGCGATGGGCAATCCAAGGTCGCCGATGCTCTGTCGAAGGGCGCGCGCTTTCAGCTCTACCTGGCGCTGCGGCTCGCGGGGTACTACGAGTTTGCGCAGGTTCGGCCCTCCGTGCCCTTCATCGCAGACGACATTATGGAGACTTTCGATCATGTCCGGTCGGAGGAGGTCTTCAGGTTGTTCGGCGAAATGGCAAGTGCAGGACAGGTAATTTACCTAACGCATCACCAGCATCTGTGCGAGATCGCCAAGACCGTGGTGCCGAGCGTAGCGATCCATGAGCTCAGATGAGGCTGGACTTCACTTGATCCGTTGCTGAAATACCGTGCTGTTCGATGTTTTCTCTAGTTAGTCAAATCGAGATTCCGAGCGCCGCCTTTGGCGTCCGCTTTGCGCCTCAACTCAGACGTAGAGCCCGCCTTTGCGACACCCCATAAGCGCACCCGTGCGCGCGGTGTGAGGTCGCATACTGCCAGAAGCGGAGACCGACCCCCCGGACCACCGCGATAACGGCTAGGTGGGAAGATGGCCAGCGGCGGACCAGCATGGAGAATTGTCGCACATCTAAGAAGCCGCTAATATAGCAAACTGGCTTCCGGAGGGCCGTCCGATGTCGATCCACGAGGAACTGCAGGTTTTCTGGAATGCCTATGTGGCTGCCTATCGTGCTGGCGACGCCAAAACATGCGGCGCCATGTTTACGGCCGATGCCGAATTACATTCGCCCTATGCGCCTCCTGCTCGGGGCCGCGACGCTGTCGAAGCTCTCCACGCAACCTGGACGAACGGGCACAGCGAGGCGACCCACAAGAAAATGGCAGTGATACACGCGGGCAAATCCGGTGAGTTGGCTTGGTGCCTCGCCACCTATACCGAGGGCTTGGAGGCCGGCAACGGTACGTCTGTCGACGTCTTCGAACGACAGGCCGACGGGTCATGGCTCATACGCATGTGCAGCCTTAACAGCACTGACTGATTCATTGGTTCGTTGCCGAGTTGGCTGCGGCGCGGAGGCGGTGGAATGAAGCAGATTGACTTCTTCTATTTCTTTGGGAGCGGCTACGCATATCTGTCGGTGATGCGCATTGACGCTATGGCGAAACAGTCGGGTGTTGCCGTTCGATGGCGCCCCTTCAATGTCCGCACCGTCATGGCCGAGAAGAACATTGCCCTCCGCACCCAGACGGCAAAGGTGCAATACATGTGGCGCGATGTGGAGCGGCGCGCGGCGACGCACCGCGTGCCTTACGTCAGGGCGCCCATCTGGCCGACCGATCCGGACCTTCTGGCCAACCGGGTCGCCATGGTGGCGGCCGAGGAGGGCTGGTGCGAGGCCTATACCGTCGCAAGCTTCACGGCGTGGTACTTGGAAGGCATGGCACTGGGTAGTCGCGCTCATCTGGGGCATGCGCTGACTCCCCTCGGTCATGATGTCGACGATGTGATTGCCAAGGCCGACGGCGCCCGCGCCCATGAGCGGCTCAAGGCTGAAACGGATGTGGCCCGCAGCTATGGCATTTTCGGCTCCCCGGCTTTCGTCGTGGATGGCGAAACGTTTTGGGGGGACGACCGGTTAAAAGAGGCGCTTTCCTGGGCTGCTGGCCGACATGATCTGCAAACATTGAATCATGATTGATTGGACTGAGTTGGCGATGCATTTGATGAAAACCATGCGCCGATTGTCAGCCCAGGGGAGGATTCAAGTGCGAAGCCGCTGGACCATTCTTGCTGTCTTGTTCGTCGTTCGTGCCGCCTTCGCCTTCCAGTTCGGCAGCGTAGGGTCAGTAGCGCCGCAGCTTAGCCAAAGCCTCGGAGCGAGTCTGGCCGACATTGGGATCCTCATCGGAGTCTATTTTGCGCCGGGCGTCCTGCTCGCCTTCCCTAGCGGCGCCCTCGGACGCCGCTATGGCGACAAGGCGACGGTCCTCGCCGGACTCCTGACGATGCTGGCAGGCGAATTACTGATGACCTCATCGGCATCGTGGAGCGTGCAAATCGCAGGCCGACTGATCGCCGGCACTGGCGGCATTCTCCTGAGCGTTCTGATGACCAAGATGGTAGCCGACTGGTTCACCGGCCGCGAAATTGCAACCGCGATGGCCATTTTCGTCAACTCGTGGCCGGTGGGCATCGCAATCGCCCTCATGCTCTTGCCATGGATCGCAACGAGGTTCGGGCTTCATCTCGTCAATCTTGCCGTCGCAGGGTGGATCATGATCGGCCTCGTCCTCATGGGCTTTTTCTACCGCGCGCCGAAGGCGGCCGTCTCCGTTGAAGGCGAACGAGGCAGTGTGACCTCGGAAACGGTCTATGCGGTGATTGCCGCTAGCTCGATCTGGTGTTTCTACAATCTTGGTTTGGTCATGATCTTCAGTTTCGGCCCAACGATGCTGGTCGAGCAAGGCTGGTCCATGGCTGCAGCTGGGTCAACGATTAGCATCGTCCTCTGGCTCACGGCGATTTCGGTGCCCTTTGGAGGTTTCCTCGCTGATCTGACCAAGCGCGGCGAAGCTATCATTGTCGCGGGCTGCATTGGTTTTGCGCTGCTGACGGTTCTCCTGTCGCGAGGCGGCCCGGTGCTCCCTGTCGTCATTGCCGTCGGAACCGTTTCCGGCTTGCCCGCCGGTGCGATCATGAGCCTTCCTGCGCGTGTGCTCGACCCGAGGACGCGGGCGATCGGAATGGGGATATTCTATACGGCTTTCTATGCTGGAAGCCCGGTTGGGTCCGCGATCGGCGGAAAGCTTTCAACGTTGCTCGGCTCCGCGAGCGGCGCGCTCGACTTCGGCGCCGCCATGCTCCTGGTTTGCCCAGCCATTCTGTGGCTCTTCGGCCGTATCGTTGCTGGCCAAAATCGGCCGGCGCTTCCCTCGACATAGAACGCGCGAGCAAACTTTGGGTGATATCCCGGGACATGGTGTCGTTGCGTAGCACGGTAGTAGTCAACGCTTTATTCTAGGTGTGGTTGTCGAAGCCAATCGTCCTGCTGCTTCTCTCGTCAGTGGAGGCCATTCGACGAGCGTCGGGACGGCGTCCGGTCGGCCTGGGCTCAGAGCGCTCCTCGGTGATGCGGCGGGAACGAAGCGACCGCGGGTCACCTGTCCCAATCTCGCAAGCATTCCCCGCTTGCGCCGGAGAGACTCGGAGAGGTGATTCCAGAAGGAAGTCGGCAGGATGCGGCCTCGGGTTCGATTCGAGAATCCGCGTGGCACGATGCAGCGCGACGACCATGTCTCTTCGCTTTCGGCCGAAATGATGGGCAGCAATGCGCCTGATCTCGACGGTTGAGAGAGTCTTTGCCGCTTCCCGAAAGCGGACATCATGGGAAAGACGCTGCAGGTCTCCGTTGCGCCAACCGGTCGCTCAGCAGAGGTACGATCGCCGTCCGCTTCTGGCGCGACCTGCTCGTTCTGGCAGATGAGCCGAACGGCAGCGTCGCCGCGTGACGTTCGCGACATTCGCATCGCGGCCGCTTCCAATGGCTTGATGTCGCCTTGTTTGGTGGTGGAGCAAGCTATCGTGTTAAGATTGCTGGTCGGCACCGTGCTACCTTTAGGGCAACGCGGGTGCAGGTGCCGGTTCGTGCGCATGAGTATACTGCCAAGCTGACCGCAGAAGACAATGCAAGATTTTCTTGCCGCGGATTTTCATAAAGCAGGGAGGCGTTCATGAGCGCAAGTGGCCGATATCTCCGGAGCCTGGTGATATGTGTGCTTACCTGTGTCTTTTGGGTGGATACCGCTTCAGCGCAGTCGAATAACGCCGGCTGTACGTTCGAACTGGTAGCAGGTACGTCCCGACAAATTCTGAGATGCCGGGCCTTACCATCATTGCGAAAGATGGCGCTCGTTTTGCACTGGTGGACCGTGATCGAAATGGTAGTGCCGATGCGGTCAGATTACGGCGCAAGGCGCTGTTGCTCGATGCTCCAGCCGGCAGGGTGCCGCATTAAAATATTTAATGGCGCACGCTCTCAACATGGAACGTCCACCAGCAATGCCGCCTTTTGATCCGGATCCGTCAATTTCGCGTGCGGGAGGAAGCGGCGGCTTTGCGGTCAAAAGCTGGTACCGCAGCGGCAACCATGTCGGACTCCAGGCCCTCGAGTCTTCCGGAGGGACCTCCAGCTTCGACAGAAATCCGGGTCTACAGCATTTCCTTGGCATCTGAGTTAATATTGCGGCTGAGGGACCCGAATTCAGCCTTGGGAGAGCTGTGTGGACGTTGCCGCTTGGTTGCGAGGCCTCGGTCTCCAGCAATACGAGCAGGCATTTCGCGACAACGCGATCGACGCGGAAGTCCTGCCGGAACTGACCGATGCCGACCTCGAGAAGCTCGGTATGCTCCTCGGTCATCGGAAGCGATTCCACAAGGCGGTAGTGGGGCTGGGGTCGTCAAGCCATCCCGACGCGAGCACCGATGACATCGCGGCTCAGAGCTGCACCCGGGAATTAAGCGCGGAGCGTCGGCAACTGACCGTCATGTTCGCGGATCTGGTTGGCTCGACGGCACTGGCGACAAGTCTGGATCCCGAGGACCTGCGTGAGATCATCGGGGCGTATCACCGCTGTGTCGCTGATACGGTCGCTCACTTCGGCGGCTTTGTCGCCAATCACATGGGCGACGGAGTTTTGGTGTATTTCGGGTACCCACAGGCGCACGAGAACGCCGCCGAGCAGGCGGTGCGCGCTGGCCTTGCTCTCGTAGATGTCGTTAGGCTAATCCCAGAGCCCAAGCCATTGCGGGTTCGTATCGGCATCGGCACCGGACAGGTCGTCGTCGGTGATCTGATCACCGCTGGCGAAGGGCAAGAGCGCGGCGTCGTGGGCGAGACGCCGAACCTCGCCGCCCGCTTGCAAGCTCTTGCCGAACCCGACGCGGTCGTGATCGGGCCGCAAACGCGGCAGCTGGTCGGCGATCTTTTCGAATATCGCGACCTTGGCGCCGTCGAGGTGAAAGGCTTTCCGGAGCCGATCCATCCTTATCAAGTGTGTCGTGAGAGCGCTGTCGAAAGCAGGTTTGAGGCGCTGCATGGGACGACGCCCACGCCGCTGGTCGGGCGTGAGGAGGAGGTCGACCTGCTGCAGCGCCACTGGCATCGCGCCAAAATTGGTGAAGGCTGTGTGGTGCTGCTCTCAGGCGAGCCCGGCATCGGAAAGTCGCGCCTCACGGTTACCTTGCAGGAGCGGATCCAGAATGAGCCACACACCCGCTTGCGCTATTTCTGTTCGCCGCATCATCAAGACAGTGCGCTTCACCCAACCATTGCGCAGCTAGAACGTGCCGCCGGGTTGGAGCGCGACGACCCGGCTGAGAGGAAGCTGGATAAGCTTGCAGCCTTGTTTGCCCCGGCCTCTCCGGAGGACGGGGCGCTGATGGCCGAGCTGCTGTCGTTGCCGACCGAAGGCCGCTTCCCGCCGCTCCAACTGACGCCCCAGCGTAGGAAAGAGAAGACCTTCGATGCGCTGCTCCGGCGGCTCGAAGAGCTGGCGCGACAAGGTCCGGTGCTGATGCTCTTCGAGGATGTCCACTGGATCGACCCCAGCTCGCGCGAGCTGCTCGACCTGGTCATCGAGCGGGTGCCGCGCCTGCCAGTGCTGCTTCTCCTCACGTTCCGCCCCGAGTTTCAACCGCCGTGGACCGGGCAGTCGCACGTCATGGTTATGGTCCTCAATCGGCTCGACCGTCGCGAAGGCGCAGCGCTGGTCCAGCGGGTCGTCGGCACCGGAGAGCTGCCGAGCGACGTTGTCGCGGAGATCATCGAGCGCACGGATGGGGTGCCACTGTTCGTCGAGGAGCTGACCAAGGCGGTGTTGGAGGGCGGCAACGCTAGGAAGGTGCCCTCACGAGCTGCTGCGACGGCGTTGAACGTTCCCGCCACGCTGCATGCCTCGTTGATGGCGCGGCTCGATCGCCTAGGCCCAACCGTTAAGGAGATCGCACAGGTCGCCGCGGTTCTCGGTCGGGAGTTCTCCCACGAATTGCTGGTAACGGTCGCACAGCGAAATGCCATTGAGCTAAATGGCGCACTGGATCAACTCGTCGGCGCTGGTCTGGTGTTCTGCCGCGGGACACGGCCACTGGCCACTTACCTCTTCAAGCATGCGCTCGTTCAGGACACAGCGTATGGCACGCTTCTGCGCGCTAAGCGCCAGGCGATACATAAGCGTGTCGCGGATGTGTTGGAGGAAAAGTGGACCGACATCACTGAAGCGCAACCCGAGCTCCTCGCACACCACTTTCAGGAAGCTGGGGATTGGGCGCGCGCCCTAAATCAGTGGCAAAGGGCGGGAGGGGCCGCCGTGGCCAGAGCTGCCACCCGGGAAGCCGTGTCGCACTTTGCCAGTGCGATCGACTGCAGCAGGAGACTTGGCGACGTCTCCCGTGACGCCGAACGGATGACACGTCTCCAGCTAGCGATGGCTAATGCTTTGATGCAAGCAGAAGGGTATCGTTCTGGGCGCCTTGGGAGAACGCTTGAAGACGCACGTCATGCCGCCGCCAACACTGCATCGGTCGAATTGCAGTGCGAAGTCGCGCTTTCTCTCGCTCCTTATTTTTATGCCACTGGGCGCAATCAAGATTACCTGGCCCTGGCCGAAGAGCAGCTCGCAAATGACGCCGATCTCGTTCCTGCGGCCTATCTGAGTGCACTTTGGGCGGCAAAGGGGATTGCTCACTACAACCGGGGAGAACAACCGCTGGCAGGGGAGGCCCTACGCAAGGCCTTAGCTCTGATTGAACGTGTTGAAGCAAGTCATCGTATCTTGTTCGCTGGTGCGGATCAATGTCTCTCTACCCAAGAGTATCTTAGCGATTCACTGATCATATCGGGCTTCTTTGATGATGCCGTCGAGCAAAAAGAAAAACTGATTCGAACTCTCGGCGAGCTCGATAAACCTTTCGACCTCGCCTGGTGTCTTCTCACTCAGTGTGAATTTTTCGCTATATTCGGTCAATACCAGCAATTACTTGAGACCGCTACGAAGATCGTGGAAATTTGCGAGCGGCATGGTTACGTGGCGCGTAGAAGCAGCGGCCTGAGGTGGCGTGGCTATGCCCGCTTCCATTTAGGTGAGCTCGACGCCGGCATCGATGACGTCCGGGAGAGCGTGGTTGTCTGGCGTGGGGAAGGCGTCGTATTTCATACCCCCGAGAAAACATGCGCACTTTGTGATCTTCTCGTGCGGGCCGGTCGGCTCCAAGAGGCATCGCAAATGCTTGATGATGTCGATACCCTCGTTTTCGACACGGACGAGGCAAGCTGCCTAGCAGAGTGTATTCGCCTTCGTGGCCAAATCGCCGCGGGCAGAGGTAACCTAGGGGGTGCCGCCAGCCTATTCGAAGCAGCAATTGCGACTGCCCGTCGACAGCAAGCGAGACTCTTCGAGCTTCGCGCCGCAACCCAACTAGCACCAGTTCTGGCACGCCAAGGTAGTGTCCACGAGGCCGCGACGCGTCTGCAAGCGGTGGTCCACACGTTTAACACTACGTATCAAATCGTCGACCTCATCGCGGCACAAAGGGCGCTGGACACGCTTGGTCAATGAGTTTCGCAGCCCTGCCTTGGGGCCTCGACGACCTAGTTAGCGTCGATTGGATGAAAACTGCTCGCGCCCAAGCATGTGGACTGGAATGAGACGCTCACGCTTGTCCCCCGCGTAGATCCGAACAGCGCTGCGCCGAAGGAACGGCTGCTTTGCGCCTCATCTCAGTCGTTGAGATCAGCTTCGGCGCTTCCTGAAAGCGGACGACATTGGTACCCTCACAGAGGTCGCTGTTGCGCCAAGTCTTGGCACTCGCGCCGACCGCTGCTCAGCCGTAAATTGACTCTAAGCTGCCGCCGACGTGGCCCCGCGGCTTGGCCGAGGGGGGCAACCGGGTAACGCCTCACCAAACAGACCGGCTTTCCATTTCACAAGCCACTCATGATAAGTTTCCCGACCGCCCACTCGCTCGCAAAATAGCCGCTGTATTTGGCACGCTATCGGGCATGTCCAGCACTCGATGATGATAGAACATATCGAATCGAACCGGCGGCAGCCGGGCCTTGAGCCCGAAATTGCTGGCGGGGATGAACATCACCTTGAACGGCCCAACGCCGGCAACCTCCACAACGGGCTCCCCGCAGGTCCGGCAGACGCCGCGATTGAAGTTCGGGGCCGGACGGTATTTCTTGAATGAGATGTTGCCGGCTTTTTTCAACACGACATCCTTGGCGCGAACGGCGACCACATCCGCGAACGGTTTGCCGTTGAACGCCTGGCAGATCAGGCAGTGGCACCGGAACCTGGCTTTCGGCGAGGTACGCACCTCGAACGAGCAGGCGCCGCATTGGCATGAGCCGCGCAGTGGCAACGATGTGGCGGTCATGTGCGGATGCTCCTGAGCTTGACTTGATGACGGCATGCTGGTTACCGGAGCATCATGTTGAGGATGATATCGCTTGGCTGTCTGAAGGGGGCGTGGAGAAGATTGGAGAGGTTCCAGCGGCCCTGCTCATAGATCCCTTTGGCATGGCTGAAGGTACGGAAACCTTCGATGCCATGGTATGCGCCCATGCCGCTGGGACCGACACCGCCGAAAGGCAAATCATCCTGGGCTATGTGCATGATCGTACCGTTGATGGTGACGTTGCCGGAGGTCGTTCGGCTCAGCACTTTGCGTCGGTCTTCGTCATCGGCACCGAAGTAGTAGAGCGCGAGCGGACGGGGCCGGGCGTTCACATAGGCGATCGCTTCTTCGACGTCGCGGTAGGGAAAAATCGGCAAGACCGGGCCGAAGATTCCCTCATGAGCGATGCGCATGTCGTCCGTGATGCCGAGGACGACGGTTGGCGCCAGCGTGTTGGGGCGTCGGGAGGCATCCCGGGCCGGTTGCGATCGACGGGCTCCTGGTGCCCGAGAAAGTCGGATCGGCCCCTTGGATGCGGCCTTGAGCACGCTGGTGGAAGGCCTGGGGATCCCGCAATGGGACACGAGCTGTTCATGCAAAAATAGCTGCTAGAGCGGGATGAGATTAGTCCGGTCATATCCCAAGTTTGCGGAAATAGTTTGAGCATTCGTGTGGAGTGACACGATTGAGGGTTTGGCCGATTGCGTCGCAGACGGCTTCGACGGTTCGCTTTACCGCTGACCGTCTCGCAGCCGCTGTCGCCGCTCTCATTGGAGCCCAGACGGCTCCTATGAATCCATCATTCGCTGCTCGCAAGAGCTCTCAAAGTTCGGGATGGTATATGCTCCGCAGACCCTCAAAGATTTTCGGCTGCTCGCCATTCAGTTTCCTGCGCGGTTGCGTAACCACTCTATCGGCTTCTCCCTCCACGTAGCCGCAGGCTTCGCCGATATGTTCAAGCGCATCTTGGAGCAGAAGCTGCGGCCGACGGTGAAGGAGGCTCTAGCCATCTACCCGAATAGATTGGCTCTCGCCTCCCTGCGAAGTTCATCGTGACGATCCCAGAAGTCGTCTATCACCTGCAAATGCTCTTCGAGCGCAGCTTGTGCTATCTTCGAGCGGGCCGTTTCATAATCAGTGCCGGGATGAGCTTCAATGAACTTGAAAACGAGTTCGCCAAGATCGAGCCGTTTCGTGTTTTCTCTCTCTAGCTTCTTCTCCTTGCGATCGAGCCGAATCCGCGAAGTCTCGTCCCATTCGCTTTGCACCGTGGCACATCCCGAATAGTAGGCTCCAATCCAAAGCGTCACGAGTGCAATTGCCCAAAGCACATCGCGTGATGCGCCAAAACGACCCACGCCAATACGAGGGCAGCTAAGCCAAATGGCAATGGCATTTCGTCGCCTGTAATGACCATTGTGCGGCAGCGTCTTGTAGGGGATGTCCAACAGCAACGTTGCTCCTCCCATCCAAGCGTACAACGCGACGAACCCGGCAGTAAATCCGACCCATCTACCGCAATACATCAGGTCGCGCTAATATGAAGGCATGGCACTTCATTGGTTCTCGCCGCCTGTCTATATCCGGTCCGACCAGCCAGGAATTCGGCATGGCACCAGTCATGTTGAGGGCGCAGCAGAGCAACTCATGGAATGGGACACCAGAGGTCCCTAATGGGCCGCCGCCGTGCAAGCCTGCATCGCTGCGTTCGACGAGCGCCTATCACCCAAAGACGTGCGAACAGCGTTTGAAGCTGCCGCTGAAGAAGCGGGAAAGCTGATGCGTCTCGACTGACCACCCAAGCCAGCCCCCCGCAAATAGCAAATGACAGGACGAGCACCCCAACGAGAACGCGCGGTCCGCTGTTCGCTGGTATAGCATAGCGCTGACCGAGCCCCGTCTGGTGTCGCCGCTCTCATTCGGCCGCCTGCGGTTCACATTCCTCAAGCTTTTGGAGCAGTAAAACGATGGCTTCGGGCAATCGCTGCTCAATTTCCAGTTCCATGGTACGGCGCAGATATTGCCGATTGTCTTCCCTGCGGATCATCCGCCGGAAAGCGCCGACAGCACGGACGTGCGTATCCCTTCCGTGAAACTCAGGCATAAACGGGTGTCCCTTCCTATCCCGGTCTAACCCGCTGGCTAGGTGATGGTTCCGAAAGTACGGCAGCGCCTACCCGACTACCTAGCTGGTCCGATAAGCATTGTGGAGCTTCCCCGCCTCCTTAGCCGCGAGCTTGAAGCATCTCCGCACTTCCTGAGGTGAAGCCTCATCCGCCAGAGCAGCAGCGCAGACGCGCACGGCTTGATTCCACTTGGGCCCACGCTCGGTAAACTGAAGGAGATGGTCGGCAACTGCATCGACATCGGCGACGATGTACGTCACGTCCGCATTTTCGCCAGTAATGGGAATGGGAGGGTTGAACCAGCGCCGCCCCATCAGCATCCATCTGTAGCAAGGCGGCGTTTCAGGTCTACGGCATTCATCGCGTCAACCAGGTCGCGCGCATAGCACTCGTCCAGGCCTTCAGTCAGTGCGCCCCACGCGTCTGCCGGCTGACCGGTGAACACGTGGATCACGGTCCAGCTTTCGTCCAGCGACTTCTTGAGCTCGTATCTGGGGGCCATTCGCTCGAAAGCTATAGCTCCCGTCCAGTTCGTCAACCCGTGATGGTTGCTCCTGAGGGTGCCCAATCCTAGGCAATTCAGGAATTGGCGCGCTCAATCCAGAATAGAAGTTCCACAACTTGAAGTTTGCGCTCATAGTGAGATGCGCTATACTTGTTACGACGACCGGAGCGTAATAGTAATAATTACAAATCTCCTAGAATCAATCCAAGACGAGAAGCTATTTGCTTCTTGGATGAAAGACAAAGACACTCGGGCGACTTGGGTCATTTCTTGAAGACGCTCTTCGCTCTTCCAATGACAGACGCGGAACTCGATATATTCCGCAAGTTCACTAGCCGCAAGAATGCCCCAAGCCGACAAGCCAAGGAAGCATGGCTAATTGTTGGAAGGCGCGGCGGAAAGTCGTTCATCCTTGCTCTGCTTGGCGTATTCATTGCCGCATTCCACGACTATAAGCAGCAAAGGTCCGTTCGCTTCCTGCAATCTGGGAGTTCTTGCCGACATCGGCGCGAAGGGCACTTGCGCCTTCGTAAAGCGTTCTCCTGTCAGAGATGCGGTGAAAGCTCCATGATCATGAAGAGAACGGATGGATCAGGTTCGAATGACAATGTCTCAACGGGCGTGCCGGCGTCCTTCGCCTTTGATCGGACCACCGTCGAACGCTTCCGGAAGAGTTTTCCCCGGGCCCGCTGGAGCGATCAACTCAAGGCCTGGTTTGTCCCGGGGAAGACCGCAGCTCGGCGCGTCAATCGTTGGATGGAGCAAGAACTCGCCGGATCGAGCGTGCATGCTGACAGCAGAGGACGCGACGCCTACGCCTTCGACCCTATCGTTTCCAAGTACCTGTTCGTGCACCAGGATCGGCTGGAGGTGCAAACACCATATTCTCGCTCGGTGGTGAAGGTGATGCGCGACGTGCCGTTTGCGTCCTGGGATCCCGACAGGCACGCTTGGAAAGTGCCTTATCGCTCCTATGAACAACTGCATCGACGCTGGGCGGAAATTGAGGCTGCCGCTCTTCGCAACGAGCCCGAAGCGCGAAAACAGCGCGCGGCGCAGAGGCAGGGGTCTCCGCAAGAACTGGCGTCTCGCGCCCATGCCACAGAACGCCGCCGCAGGCGCTATCCGCTGGATCCAAACGATCTTCCGCCGCTTGGCCGGCCGGTAATGACACGGGGCTACGGTGTCATCGTCTTCATCGGGTGCGATGGCGAGCCCGTCGATGGTGACATTCTTGGTTCCCAGTACGCCGACTTGCCAGACCACCATGACTATGTCTGGGGTCGGTGGCGTCCCGCCGCCCTCGATGAGCTCATCAAGACCTGGCCGTCGCGAACCAAGACGGAGATTGGTGACGCGCTTTGGTGGCAGCCAACTCTCGATGACCTCAGGGTCGCACGAAAGGCGGCGCGTGGGTTGGAAAGACGGCGAGGTGGAGTGTGACCCTGTTTGCCAACGTTGAGGCTCTATCCGCCCTGCGGAACGCCAGATATCATCCAAAGCTTGGCGCGGCGCCGAAGATCATCGCGGTCGTGTTGGCGTAGTCTCGCGCAAGCTCATCGGTCCCTGGCACCGGCATAATGACGAAGCTCCCGGCCTTGCCGAGGCCAGATCATAGTCGGGACGATCGAAAAACATGCGCGCATGACGCACGCAGTCGGCGCCGAGACGAGGTCGGCGCGCCGATTTTGCGCCGGATTGACGGATGGCGGGCCGGATATGGCGCCATCGCGCGGTTCCACCTCGAGATACCAAAGTAGCAGGACTTCCCATCAGGTCGGCGTCCCCACGCGATCCGCCCCTTTCGGTGACGTCAGCCAATTGGGCGGCGAGGAACTCATGAGCGGGCCGGTGATATAGGCGCGACAGGCATTTCGGATCGCATCCAGTTTAGCCCGGCGCTTCTTGTTCGAAAGCGCCTGGAGCTCTTCGACCGAGGCTGGCTCGTCGAGGTCGTCGCGGAATCCGGTGAGGTTGATGTCCTCGGAGAAGCGCTTGATGAGCTCATAGCCTTTCGACAGCGACGTGTCGCTCTTAAAGAGCAGCCGCGGCTCTTCTGCCGGCCGTTTCGTGATAGAGCGCATCGAGCGTCCAGCAGACCCAAAGATCCTTTTCGAGATTACCGACCGGCGCGCCAATATGGTTTGCCGTGACGAGGAATAGATCGGGCCGGTCACGAGGCGACGTGGCAATAATCTGACGGTAGGCACGGTCGTTATGGCTTGCCCTCTGGCCCAGCGGTGGGGCTGAGGAGTTGGCGCAGGAACTCCTGCATCCAGATCGGCACTGCCGGAGCCCGGCGCGCAGATCCTCGCGAATTCCCTCGCCGTGCTTCGGGTCAGAAAGCAGCCGTCGCAATGTCGTCGCGATCCCCTTGCGCTCGCTTTCCTGGGTCAGAATATCCTGCATCCAATGCAGGGCCTGGACGACCCGCACCCCCGGCCGATCCGCCCAATAAAGACGGCTCGGGGCCGCATACTTGAAATGGATTTCCTGGCCGCCGAGTTTGATCAGCCTCAATCTCGCATCGACCAGCACCTCGATCCGCCCAGGGACGGCCGTCGTGAGCCCAAGATCGTTGGCGGCCGTCATGCCATCGATGACGATGCGCGCGTTGTCCCGGGGCGTCACCGCTCGGATCACGGCGCGATAGTCCGGCACGGTGGCGCCGCCGGTCAGGGTGTTCGTACGCGGCCGGTCATAGAGACCACGGCCAATCCGGCGAAGATCCCCGGCGGCTGCTAGGCGCTGCAGGGTTCTGTCCACGGCGGCGTCCACCGGGGTCTGCGAAGTCGCAGGGCCCAACCTCATCGGGTTTGGACTCGATCGGTGCAAGCACGCGCGAACGGAGATTGCTGCCGGTTTCAACCGGGACATGTCCAAAATATGCGACAAGTTTCGGACTGAGGCGTGAGTCTGCTGAAAGCCATCTGAAATTTGGCCCCGCAAAATCGACTAGTCGAGCTCTATCCAAGCCGGCGCATGATCGCTGGGCTTTTCCCATCCTCGCGTCCCAACATCCACGCCGGCGTCGCGAAGCCTGGGCGACAACGATGGACTGACGAGCAGATGGTCCATTCGCAGGGCAGAACTCTTGTCGTAGCCGCCGCCATAGGAGTGATTCCAATACGTATAGACCCCCTTCTCCGGGTGGATGCGCCGGACCGCATCGATCCAGCCATCCTCAAGCATCTCGGCATAGGCTTGCCGGCTCTCGGGGAAGAAAACCGCATCGCCAAGCCATCGTCGGGGCGCTACGGCGTCGATGGGAGTTGGAACGACATTGTAGTCTCCACACAGCACTGTGGGCGCTCCCGCTTTCAGCAAGTCCTGGCCGTAGCTGATCAAGCGGTCGAACCAGCGCAGCTTGTAGTCGAACTTGGGACCAGGCGCTGGATTCCCATTGGGCAGGTAGAGACAGCCGACAACGAGTCGGTCCACCTGGGCTTCGATGTAGCGGCTGTGAGTGTCGTCAGGATCCCCAGGTAAGCCGCGCCGGCGTTCGACCGGGTCCATCCCTCGAGTTACAATAGCCACTCCGTTGTAGGATTTCTGGCCATGCCAGATGGCGCCGTACCCCGCCTCGCGGATGGCCTCGATCGGAAATTTCTCGTCGGACGTTTTCAGTTCCTGGAGGCAGACGATGTCGTAGTTGGTGGCCGAGAGCCACCTCAGGAGCACGGGCAGCCGACCATTGACGCCGTTCACATTGAAGGTGGCGATCCGAACCATCTGCCGTGGTTCATTTCTTTCCGAGCTTGTCCTCGACCTTCTTGCGACTGTTGCCGACCGATTTCACGGCCGACTTGACGGCGGCTTTGCTCGCCCCAGTCTTGCCCGCTTCGTACTTCACCTCATGATCCTGCCCGCCAGCGACCTTTGCGCGGTCCTGGCTGCGCCCGCGACTTGTTTGAGTAGCGGCCATTTCTTCCTCCAAGGATTGCGTTTCGATTTCCCAACAACGCGGCCGGACTCTTCCGGTTCAATTCATCGGCGCGTAGTGTGGGACTGAAAGTCAGGGCCGGCTACTGGATCGAACTATGTGTTCGGGTTCCGCATGCCGGTCGTGGAGGCCAGCCCTCTACCCCGACCTAACCCCCTGCCTCAGTTTCGTCCGTTCCAGCGCTGCATGCTGACCGACATACCGGTGCATATGGGGAATGACGAAGTGCAGGTGAAAGGAACAGGGGATCGCGGCGATCTCCCCCCATAAGACATGGCGAGGCGAGCGATCGCGACAAGCACGAATGTCCTCTTTTGGAAAATCCGGTACCAATCCGGGTGAAGACCGCTTTGCTGAGATAGGCTGAAGGGCTGCAAGTCCTAGTGCCAGCACTAGGAGTAGCCCTATGACGAAGCATCAGACTGAAATGATCACCTCGGTGGAGCGGCGTCGGCGCTGGGCCGGGAAGAGAAGGAGCGTATGGTCGGCGCGACATATTGAGATGGGCGCCAATGTTTCGGAGCTTGGGCGATCAGCCGGCATTCAAGGATCAATGACGGACACTTTGATCGCATGGGTAGCCGCGGCCACGGAGCGCACGGGACTGCGGCTCCCGCGGTAGGTCCAGCGGCTTCACTTCATCCAAATTTTTCAGGCTCTCTGACATTCTCCAGAGCAGCGAGATCAGCCCAAGGTCCGGCTCGGCCTCGCTGCTGCCGGCACCTGGGCGCCCGTTCGAGGGTGCCCTGGATTTTCGCAAAGCCGAGGGTGCACGACCATCATAGTTAATTGTGGCTGCTGGTGACCTTGCGTAATCGGTAGCAATCAGTAGCTTTTGAGCAGAGAACGTTATGTTGTATCCTGGTCGTTTTTGGGGCCGAGCGATATTGTTATGCTTGCCCACGTTTGTCACTCCGTCTGCAAAGAGCGCGGCGTAGCCCCTGCTTCGAACGAAGGAGCGCGCATTGCTGCGCACGTCCTCAGGCTCTTTATGAATGGCCTGACTGAGGAGAATGAACTGCTCGAAGCTGAAAGGAATTGGGCTCGACGGCTCGACCTGTTGTGCCTGCAGATTCCCGTCAATTACGCTGAGACGGAAGAGGCCGCGTAATCCCCAGGCGCTTGTCAAAGGTGAAATTATGGTCTCTCGTGCAGACCGATTAGATCAATCACCAGGCGCAAGGTCCGGAGCGGCCGGCTCAAATCATAGGACGAAGATGCTTTGCCGCTAAGGGGCAAAGAACTGTTCTAGCGGTCAATTGGGTGGGCGAAATTCTGCGGGCCCACAACGTCAGCAGGATCGCCTCGCACGCACTGCCGCTCTCCCAATTGAGGTCATTCACGCAGACCTTCTTGAGCCGTCCAAGAATTTATGATAGCGGTATCTTACCAGAAAGGTACCGGTATGTGAACCGGTGTTCGTCGAGGTGGAAAGCAAAGTGTCAATGGACAGCAGTCCACCAGACCGTGGAAACAACGGCGAGCAGCAGCATGATCGAGATGACACGCCCGGACGCCGCGGCTGAAGGGTTCCAAACCGCTTGGAACGCCCATGATATGATCGCGCTCGGATCGCTATTTCACGAGGACGCGACTTTCGTGAATCGGTTCGGGCACCTCGTGCGAGGCGTTGAGGAGATCATCGCGCTCCACGCCCCCATCCACGAAACGGTCTACCGCGACTCGACGCTCGAAAACGAGGTGATCGACGTGATTGCCATTAGTGATGGAGCAGCCGTTGTGCACTTTTGGAGCCGCCTGACCGTTGGGACCGGGCATCCAGCAGGACCACATTGTGTGGATACTCTAATCCAAGCGGTGCTGACCCGCCACGCTGGGATGTGGCTCATCAAGGCCCTCGAAAACGTCACTCTGACGAACCCCCGCACGGGGCAGCCTATCCTACGAAAATAGTCGCTGCGGGCGACAATAGATCGCATCACGACGCGGCCATGCTACGCGCGAGCAAGTCAGCGGCGAGGCGTATCGCCGATAGCTTTCAGAAGTGTTCGGAGTAGGTCGGCGAGTTGGTCCAGTTTGTCTCGGTCAAGGCCTCCAAGCAATCGCACCTCATTGGCAATATGTGGCGCAAAAAGTTGGTCGACCGTTGTTAGGCCATGCCCGGTCAACCGAACCTGTACGATGCGACCATCGCGAGTACCGGGAATCCGCTCGACAAACTTCCTGGCTTCGAGTCGGTTAATGCGTTTGGTGACCGCGCCAGAAGTGACCATTAGGGATTTAACGAGCTGTGTCGGCGTTAGTTCGTAAGGCGCACCTGACCGGCGAAGTGTGAACAACACGTCCACCTCGCTCGTATCCAAATCATATCGACTGAAGAAGCTCTGAAGTTCGTCCTCGAGAACGCGGGCAAGACGTTGCGTTCGCCCGATCACCCCCACAGGCCAGTTGTCGACGTCGGGGCGCTCGCGGCTCCACGCCTCTCGCACGGCATCTACAGCATCACTCATCTGACTCACTTGAGCTGTCCAGAACTTTCTGCACGGTATCTTACCGGAAAGATGCTCGTATGCGAACCGCTGTTTTCGACGCTACTGCGCTGGAGAAGAGATAATGGATATCCGGCAGTTGCCGTCGCTTGCTCCTGCGGATTTGAAGGAAACGGAGATGTGGGGCGCGACGCAAGCTGGTGGCAACCGACCTGGCCACGCGAAAGATCGTTTGGGAGCGGCCAATTGGCACCACGCGAGATGCCGGGCTCTTCAACACGCATTTCAACCTTCCGCTGCCGACTGGAATGTTCAACATTGGCGGTAACCTCATCACCGCCGACGGAGTCGTCTTCATCGGAGCCACCGCAGACCAGTACCTGCGCGCCTTTGATGAAACTACGGGGGAGATGCTCTGGAAGGCGCGACTACCCGGGGGTGGCCAAGCCAACCCGATCACTTATCAAGGCCAGGACGGCCGCCAGTTCGTGGTCATTGCCGCAGGGGGGCATGGTGGGCTGAGGACGAAGAATGGCGATGCCCTGTTGGCCTTCGCCTTGCCGTAGCAAGGCAAATCGCTGTTTCCGAAGATACTGCACCTGAGGTCTTGGTCTCACCGAAGCGAAGAGATCGCCTTCCGCTCATTCGTTTCTGTGCCCGCGACCGTCCCCGCGGACGCGCTAAGCTCTCTCGATCGGAAGCGCGAAGACGCGCCTGGATTGGTAGGATGACTGCACCGGCCTGGCCGTCCTGATAGTCAGCGGGGAATCTCGTTGAAAGGGCAAACATCATCTTCGAAAGGGACGTGTCTTCGACGAAACTGTGTGCGTTCCATGATCTTCGGTCGACTGATCCGGTCCATGCGGAAGTGGCGGAAACCCTCACGGGCCGCATCCCAGGCCACGAGATACCAAACTGGCGGCAGGATCAGAATGGCCTGGGGTTCGACCTTGCGGACCGTTTCCACTTCTTTAGCGTCACGGTAGCCGAACCGGAGATGCAGCTGTTGGAGAAATGCCGCCTCGAAGGCAGGCAGCAGTTCGGGATCAATTGAACCCAGGTTTGAAATATCCTGCTTGGGCGACAACTGTCCGACATACAAGCAGTCGAGGAGCCGGCGCAGGTCTCGCACCTTGTCTGCCGACAGTGCCCTCTCGATCTTGGCAAGCCCCGCATCGGCGAGATCGGAGAAGGGAAGGGACCGGGCCGCGCGCATTGCCGCAACGCTGATAAGGAGGGCGAACACCTCCGTCACGGAGAGTCGAGCAGTGGTCTGCACCGACTTGGGGTCGAGCTGAAGCCCGCCGCCTCGGCCGGATTCGGAATGTATGACGAAGCCTTGGTTACGCAGCGCTACGATGTCGCGCAGCACCGTTCGCCGTGAAGCACCCACTTCGTCTGCCAAGTCGCTGATTGTCGAGTTTCCTTCGCGTCGGAGAATGCGCACGATAGCGTCGTGTCGGAGGCGGATGTTCATTTGTGGATCCAGGCACATTTGGTGCCAAGTTATGGCACCAATTTACTTTAGGCCGGTCATGGTCGCTCAACAAGGAGACTGATCATGACATCTCAAAACCAAACACCCGTCGCCAGTGCAACGCCGGTCATCGCCAACCCTTCCCACCTGCACAACCCGACGCCGAATGGCTACAGCACAGCGGTCATCACCCCTGGTTCTGGTCGGCTGGCTTTCATCTCCGGACAAGGCGGACAGGACCAGACCGGCGGTCTGTCACCGGATTTCGCAACACAGGTGGAGCAGGCATACAAAAACCTTGCCGCCGTGATCGATGCGCTTGGCGCTCGCTTGGACCAAGTCGTGAAGTTAACCGTTTTCGTGGTCGACCACGATATGCCGAAGTTGGGTGTGCTGACCCAGGAGGTGATGCGGATGTTCGGTGCCAAGCTGCCTGCACAGACGCTAGTTCCGGTGCCAAAGCTCGCTATCGACCCCATGCTTTTCGAGGTTGAGGCTGTGCTTCTCTTGGATTGAGCGCCCGACCGAAGCACGGACATTCGGCGCGCGCGCTTAGCGCGGCGCGCCGGTCAAGTCGTCGGTGCACCTGGGCCTCTGGGGCTAGCGGTGATGCCTATTGATGTCTGCTCAGCCGGCTGGTTGAGCAGACATCGGAATCTTGGCGCGCCTGGTATGGTATCGGGCTGTAGCCCGTCGGGGCGCCAGCGAGGAAGGGATGGACTTCGACGACACTGCCGAAGGTGCGGAACGGCCCTAGCTTGAGGCGCGAGCGACCAGCGCTTTCGATCAGGGCCGATGTCGAGACCATGATGGCGCTCGACGAGCAAGCGCATCGCGCCGGATCGCACAGCCCTCATGATGCTGCGCGGATATGCATACCTAAGCCTGCGGGCGTTGTGCCGAGGCAGGCCTTCCGCGCCGCAGCAGGCACGGGAGATCGCGACACGTTGAGGGGCAAATTGGGATGCTTGGCTATTGCCGACGGCCGAGTGGCTTGGAAGGATCCAGAGGAAGCAGTTTAAGGGTACAGATTGTGTCAAAACATATACACCTCGACGTGAAGGATGATCCTGTCTTAGCTGCCGACGCTGACCGGCTTCTGGCGCGCCGTCGAATGGCGCGGCGCACCGCCTAACCCTTTTCCGAACCGGGATTGTCCATGACAGGATATCGCCGGGCTTGAGGGAGGGGCGAGGACGTTGTCGAATAGAGCAGAAAGCGCTCGCCGTTGATCGGTCCGTCGATGAGCCACGGTGGCTCGACACCTTGGCTTTGATCCTCTCGCCGCGCGGCGCCCATCCCCTGAGTGGAGCCATGTGCCCGCCTGCGCGCCTCATCCGACAACCAAAATCAGCTCTTCGACATCATTCCTGCCACCGCCGGGTCATTGAAGGCGAAAAATACGAAAGGTTCAGGTGATCGTATGAGTTCTCAACCTAGCGTCCGTTCTCCTTGCGCCAGGCGGCGAATTCCATCTTCGGTGCTTCGCTGGTAGCCGGGTAAAGCCCGATGATACTTGCGCCCTTCATCACCTTCTCGGTCACGAAGTCCTCATAAGCCGTCATCTCGACAGTCTCCTCGGCGATTTCGTCGGCGAGATGGGCCGGAATGACCATGACGCCTTCATTGTCGCCAACGAGAATGTCACCTGGAAAGACCGCCACATCGCCGCAGCCGATCGGCACGTTGATGTCACAGGCCTGATGCAGCGTCAGATTGGTGGGCGCCGAGGGACGCTGATGGTAGGCATGGATGGCGAGATTGGCAATCTCGGGACTGTCGCGGAAGCCGCCGTCGGTCACGATGCCTGCGACCCCGCGCACCTGAAGGCGCGAGACCAGGATGGAGCCGGCGGATGCAGCGCGGGCATTCTTGCGGCTGTCTATGACCAGCACGCAGCCCGGCGGGCATCGTTCGACGGCGGCACGCTGGGGATGATCGGGATTCCTGAAAACCTCGATCTGGTTCAGGTCCTCGCGCGCGGGAATGTAGCGCAGCGTAAAGGCCTGGCCGACCATGTTCGTCTTCTTCGGCGAAAGCGGCCGAACGTCCTGAATGAACTGGTTGCGCAAGCCCCGTTTATAGAGCGCGGTCGCAATGGTGGGCGTTGCGACACCCATGAGTTTTTCGCGTGTTTCCTTGCCCAATGTATAATCGGTCATCATCGTTTCCTTGAACGTCAATGGATGTCTGGTTCGGGAACGGCGGGACCGAAGCCGGTCTCGAGAAAATCGAAGTCGGCCCCGGCATCGGCCTGCTGCACATGGCGCGCGAACATCCAGCCATAGCCGCGTCCTGTCTTCGCTTCCGGGGGCGTCCATTCCTTGCGGCGGCGCTCCAGTTCCTCATCGCCGACCAGCATGTCGATGCGCCGGACTTGCAGGTCGAGCCGAACGATGTCCCCGGTCCGCAGCAGCGCCAGCGGCCCGCCGACATGCGATTCCGGCGAAACATGCAGCACGCAGGCGCCGTAGCTGGTGCCGCTCATGCGGGCGTCGGAGATGCGCAGCATGTCGCGATAGCCGCGCTTCAAAAGGGCCTTCGGCATCGGCAGCATGCCCCATTCGGGCATGCCTGGCCCGCCCTGCGGGCCGGCGCCGCGCAGCACCATCACATGATCCGGTGTCACGTCGAGATTTTCGTCGTCGACGGCCGCCTTCATCTCGGCATAGCTGTCGAAGACGAGCGCTGGTCCTTCGTGCCGGTGAAAGCGCGGATCGCAGGCGGCCGGCTTGATGACGGCGCCGGTCGGGGCGAGATTGCCCTTGAGGACGGCCAGAGAGCCCTCGCGGTAGATCGGGTCGTCGAGGGAACGGATGACGTCGTCATTATAGCACTTGGCACCCGCCAGCGTTTCGCCCAGCGAGCGGCCAGAAACGGTGAGCGCCGAAAGGTCGAGCTTGGACGACAGTTTCGCCATTAACGCCCTAAGGCCGCCCGCATAGTAGAAGTCCTCCATCAGATAGGTTTTGCCGGTGGGCCGGATGTTGGCGAGCACCGGCGTCGTGCGGCTCGCGCGGTCGAGATCGTCGAGCGAGAGCGCGACGCCGGCCCGCCGGGCCATTGCGATCAGATGGATGACGGCATTGGTGGAGCAGCCAGTGGCCATGGCGACGGCGACGGCATTGTTGACGGCGGCTGCCGTCACGACGCGGCTGGGCATGAAGTCTTCCCAGACCATCTCCACTATGCGCCGGCCGACGGCGGACGACATGCGGATATGGCCGGAATCGGCCGCGGGGATGGAGCTTGCGCCCGGCAGCGTCAGGCCGAGCGCCTCGGCGATCGCCGTCATCGTGCTCGCCGTGCCCATGGTCATGCAGTGGCCGTAGGAGCGGGCGATGCCGGCCTCGACCTCGACCCATTCCTTTTCAGTGATCGTGCCGGCGCGGCGCTCGTCCCAGAATTTCCAGGCGTCCGAGCCCGAGCCAAGATATTCGCCGCGATAATTGCCCCGCAGCATCGGCCCGGCCGGCAGGAAGATCATCGGCAATCCCATCGACAGCGCGCCCATAACCAGGCCCGGCGTGGTCTTGTCGCAGCCGCCCATCAACACCGCCCCGTCCACGGGATGCGAGCGCAACAGCTCCTCCGCCTCCATCGCCAGCATGTTGCGGTAGAGCATGGTCGTCGGCTTGACATAGCTTTCCGACAGCGAAAGGGCCGGCAGCTCCAGCGGAAAGCCGCCGGCCTGGAGGATGCCCCGCTTCACGTCCTCAACGCGGTGCTTGAAATGGGCATGGCAGGGATTGGCATCCGACCAGGTATTGAGGATGGCGATGACGGGCCTGGCGTCCCATTCCTCGGGCGCGTAGCCCATCTGCATGGTGCGCGAGCGGTGGCCGGAGCTTCTGAGGTCGTCGGGCGCGAACCAGCGCGCGCTCCGCAACTTTTCGGGCGTCTTCTTCTTCGTGGTCATGTGCGAACTCGTTAAAACGTGGGTTGAAGGGGCAGGGCGTGGCCTAGTCCTTCATGCCCCATTTCTGCAGCGTCTTGCGCTCGATGGTCTGAAAGATGAGGTTCTCGACGACGAGGCCGATGATGATGACGGTGAGCAGGCCGGCGAACACGGCGGGAATGTCGAGCAGGTTCCGGTTCTCGAAGATGAACCAGCCAAGCCCGCCTTGTCCCGACGAGACACCGAAGACGAGCTCGGCTGCGATCAGCGTCCGCCAGGCAAAGGCCCAGCCGATCTTCAGGCCCGTCAGGATCGACGGGAAGGCCGCCGGCACGAGGATGCGGATGACATAGGAAAGACCGGTCAGGCCATAGTTGGCGCCGACCATCCTGAGCGTGCGCGAGACGCCGAGGAAGCCGGAATGCGTATTCAGTGCGACAGCCCAGAGCACCGAATGCAGGAGCACGAAGACGAGGCTGGAGGGGCCGAGGCCGAACCAGATCAGCGCCAGGGGCAGGAGCGAGATCGCCGGCAGCGGATTGAACATCGCCGTCATCGTCTCGAGGAAGTCAGTGCCGATGCGTGTGTTGATGGCCAAAATGGTGAGCAGGAAGGCGAGCACGGTGCCGATCGCATAGCCGGCGAGCAGGATCTTGAGGGTCGTCCAGATGCGTGACGGAAGCGTGCCGTCGGCGAAGTTCGCGTAGAGCGACTTGAAGGTGTCGGTCAGCGTCGGGAAAAGCAGCGGATTGTCGAGCTGGCGCGCATAGAGCTCCCAGACAACGGCAAGCACGACAATGAGAAGCGTCTTGCGGAAAGCGCCGGACTGCCAGAGAAGTTCGAAGTGGCCGAGCTTCTGTTCGATGGCATCGATGTTTCCGTTGCGCGCGGGAAGATCGGCGGCAACGATGATCTCAGGGGCGGCCATGGCTTACTCCGGGTGTCCAGGCTCGGAAAAGAGCATGGTATGGATCTGCTGCTCGAGTTCGGCTGCGGCGACTGGGTCGTCGCGAACATCCTCGACGCCACGAACCTCGGCGCGGACGCGGCCGGGATGCGGCGAAAGCAGCAGGATGCGGTTGGAGATCTTGATTGCCTCGGCGATCGAATGGGTGACGAAAAGCACCGTGAAGCGCGTCTCGTCCCATAATTGCAGCAGCTCGTCCTGCATCTGCCGGCGGGTCAGCGCATCGAGCGCCGCGAAGGGCTCATCCATCAGCAGGATATCCGGTTGCATCGCCATGCCGCGGGCGATTGCCACGCGCTGCTTCATGCCGCCGGACAGCATATGCGGATAGGTGTCGATGGCGCGCGTCAGCTTGACCTTGTCGATGTATTCGCGTGCGACCGCTTCGGCCTCGGCGCGCGGCATCTTGCGGGCGACGAGCAGAGGAAACGTCACATTCTCCAGAACCGTCTTCCACGGCAGGAGCTGGTCAAATTCCTGGAAGACCATCATCCGGTCGGCGCCGGGCTTCTTCACCGGACGGCCCTTGATGGTGATCGATCCGCTGACGGGCGCCATATAGCCCCCGATCGCCTTGAGCAGGGTCGACTTGCCACAGCCGGAAGGACCGAGCAGAACGAACCGGTCCGACCGGTCGACGCAGAAGCTGACGTCCTCCGTGGCGGTGATCAGAAGGTTCGGCGTCTTGTAGCGCAGCGTCACCTTGTCGACATCGAGCAGCGAAGCACCGGCTTCGGCAAGTGCGGCAGAGGCAACTGGCCTGATCGTGGTTTGAAGCATGCCCATTTCTCCGTGGCGGGTTCTTCGAGGGGGGGCAAACTAGACGACCGCCCCTTGTCCAGGATCAGTTGCCGTTGAGGTCGGCTGCTTGCGGGAGGTAATAGTCGGTCCAGGCCTTCGGCATGGTCTTCAGCGTGCCGGTCTTGTAGAGGTGCGCCGCGAACTTCATCGTGCCCTGGGGGTCCATCCGGTACTCCATCATATGCGGCTCCTTGAGGATCGCCATCAAGTCTTCGATGCTCGTCTTGTCGCCGGAGATGGTCTTGTAGTCTTCGAGTGCGCCTTTCGGATCTTTCTTGATGTAGGCGATCGCGTCAGCGGTCGCCTCGCGGATCGCTTTGATGGTCGTCGGATTCGCCTCGGCAAACTCGGTCGTGGTGAAGAAGGTGCCCTGGCTCAAATCGCCGCCGATGATGTCGCGCGAGCTGGTGACCTGGTGGACACCGGGCATCTTCAGTTCAAGGTACTGATAGGGCGGCGCCGAGAAATGACTCTTCACCTCGTGCTTCTGGTTGGCGAGCGCCGCCATAGCGTCGGGATGGCCGAGCTGGACCGTATTGGCGTCGAAGTGATGAATGTCGTTATCTCCGAACATTTTGGCAGCAGCCATTTGCAACAGGATCGCTTGCGTCGAGACGCCGACGGTCGGAACGGCGATCTTGTCGTTCGGGCCGATGTCCTTCAGCGACTTGATGTGCGGGTCGCGCGACACGAAGATCACCGGCTGGGCGGAGTTGGTGCATATGCCTTTGACGCGGCCCTTGGTGCGGTCCCACAGAAGCAGCAGGTTGCCGGTGCCGGTGTTGACGATGTCGACATTGCCGGAAAGCAGCGCATCGGTCTGGGCGCCGCCGCCGCTGAAAGTGCGCCAGTTGATCTTGAGGTCCTTCAGGCCATCCTCAGCGGCATGCTTTTCGATCAGCTTCTGCGTCTCCATGACGTGGCTGGCGAGATAGAGGATGCCGGGCTGGCGGGTGATGGAAATCTCGGTCTTGTCCTGGGCAAGGGCGCATGTGCCGAAGCCGATGGCGATGCCGAGCGCGGCGATGCCTCTGATGATGGATCGCATGGATTCCCTCCCGAAATGAGCGATTGGCGCAATTTCACTTGGCCGCGGTCCTCCGACGACGGCTGGCGCATTAAAACACTAATGCATCAGTGCATCAATCGATTTTTTGTGATCTACTGAAATCAGAATCGGCAAACGGGTGGTCGGATCATGGGCGCAAAGGCCAACGAAAGAGTCTTGGATCGGTCGCGGCAGGTCGCCCTGCAGATTCACGAGATATTGAGAGATCGTATCCTGACTGTGGAGCTGGCGCCCGGAACGGTGCTTTCGAGGGCCTCACTGCAGGTCGAATTCGGTGTCAGCCAGACGCCCGTGCGCGATGCGCTGATGCGCTTGCAGGAAGAGGGCATGGTCGAGATTTACCCCCAATATGCCACAGTGGTCGCACGCATCGACATTCGGCATGCCCGGCAGGCGCAGTTCCTGCGGCTTTCGGTCGAACTTGAGGCGGTGCGCCGGCTGACGCTCGAAAGCCCGGCTCAGACGGCTGCCGAACTTGACGATATTCTGACTCGCCAGGAGATCGTCGCATCGCCCAAGACCTATAATGTCTTCGATTCGCTGGATCGGGAGTTCCATCGCAAGATTTATGAGCGCGCCGGCATATTGGAGCTATGGGCGACGGTGCGGCGACAGAGCGTCCATCTTGACCGGCTGCGCCGGCTCAACCTGCCGATGCCGGGCAAGATGCAGACGGTGCTGGAGGACCACCGCGCCATCGTGAAGGCCGTCCGCTCCGGCGACACAGATGCCGCCGCTTCCGCCCTTCGCAGGCATTTGTCCGGAACGCTTTCGATTATTGACGTAATCAGCGAGCAGTTCCCAAACTATATTCGCTCGTCGTAATTCAGGCCTATCGTGCCCTGTGCTCGACGCCAATCAGCTCGACGTCGCCATTCTCAACCTGACGGTGAAAGCCCGACATGCAATGGCGGACAGCGGCACGTTCACGATCGAGGCGAGCGACGCGCCAGACGATCAGGATGATCTGAAAGGGCCGGCCGCGTCCTTCGTTCGCCTGACCCTGAGCGACACCGGTCACGGATGGACAAACAAGTTCTCGCCCAGGTCTTCGGGCCCTTCTTCACCACCAAAGGCAAACTGCGAAGAAACCGGGCTCGGACTTAGCCAGGTCTATGGCTTCGTCAGCCAGTCCGGTGGACATGTCCGGATCGACAGCGAGGTCGGGAAACAAACGCGCGTGCACCTCTCCTGCCGCGAGCAGCTTCAGAGCGAACAGGCAGTCTCCGATCACGGTGACGCGCGACGTCCGCGATTCTCGCGCATCGCGCTATGACCGCTCCGGTCTAAGGAAGCTGGAAACGGAGGGCACAGCGCACCGCCCGCAGAGTAGATCCTTTGGGTGAAAACTTGACCCGTATCGTACGACAAGCGAACCCTATTCGGCAGCCATTGCCAAGTGCCGTTCCCGTTCCTGCGTCGAAGCCTCGTGGATCTGATCCGCCACCGGCTTGATCCGGAACCACGCGGTATACAGGGCAGGAAGGAAGAGCAGGATCAGCACCGTGCCCACCGCCGTGCCGCCGATCAACGTATAGGCCATCGATCCCCAAAAGACGGAGTGGGTGAGGGGTATGAAGGCCAGCACCGCGGCAAGTGCCGTAAGGATCACGGGCCGCGCGCGTTGCACCGTGGCCTCGATGACGGCGTGATAGTCATCCAGGCCGGCGGCGCGGTTCTCCTTGATCTGCTCGGTCAGGATCAGCGTATTGCGCATCAGGATGCCCGCCAGTCCTATCAAGCCCAGAATGGCGTTGAAGCCAAAGGGCTGGTTGAAGGCAAGCAGCATGGGCACGACGCCGACAAGGCCAAGCGGCGCCGTCAGCACGACCATGAACATCGTCGAGAAGGATCGCATCTGCAGCATGATGACGATCAACATGGCGGCTATCATGGCCGGGAAGATCTTGCCCAACGCAGTGTTGGCCTTCTCGGCCTCCTCGATCGATCCGCCCATTTCAATTCTATAGCCGGCCGGAAGGGATGCGATCAGCGGCTGAAGGGCTTTCATGATCTGCTTTGAGACCTCCGGAGGCTGGGTCGCTTCGTTGATGTCGGAGCGGATCGTGATGACCGGCGTGCGGTCGCGGCGCTTCAGGATCGGCGCTTCCTCGGCAAGTGCTGGCGTAGCGATAAACAGCGCGGCCAGAAGCGAGCACGGGTTCGGTGGCATCGGCCTCAAGGATCTGATGAAGGCCGCCGGGCTGACCCAGGGCGCTTTCTACAAACAGTTCGCATCGAAAGAGGACTTGGCGGCGCAGGCGTCCAGGCGAGCGATGGAGAGCGCTGCCCACCGATGGGCGGAGGCAACTGCGTCGAAACCCGAGGATCCGTTGGGTGCGGTGATCGAGTTTTACCTCAGCGCGGATCATCGCGAGGAAAGGATGGACGGGTGCCCGGTTGTGTCGCTCGGCTCGGATGCCGCCAGGCAGGGCAGCGACGTCAAAGCATCATTCGAAACAGGGATTAAAACATACCTTGAAGCCCTCGGCGGCATGATTGCCAGGGCCGACGGCGAGGAAAGCAACGAAAAGGCCATGGCCATCCTATCGACGATGGTCGGCGCGGTTGTCCTCTCGCGCATTATAAATGATCCCCACCTCGCCCAGGCCTTTCTGAATGCGGCGGCCGACCAAGTTCGCCAAGCGGTCGCCGCCTGAAGTGTGGAGCAAATGTCGGCTTCTTTGCCGCGCGCGATCTACCGGCGGACGTCAAGCAAGCGGGCAATAGTGATCGAGTGCCGTACGCAGTTCAGTCATAGCGTGCGCAACGCCCGGCCACGTACCCGAATCTATAGGAGCTAAAATGCGACGCATTGTCATCACCGGCATGGGGGCGGTCACGCCGCTCGCCGCGGATGTCGAAACATCATGGTCGCGCTTGCTGGCCAGTTGCTCGGGGATTCGCAGGCTTCCTGACGAAATGGTGGAAAGTCTGCCGGCGAAGGTCGGCGGCCTGGTTCCCTCCCTGGAAGAAGACCCCCAAGCCGGCTTCGATCCGAGTGCTTTCTTGGCTCCGAAGGAACAGCGCAAAGTCGATCGCTTCATTCTGCTAGCGCTGGCAGCAGCGGACGAGGCGCTTTCCCAGGCAAGATGGAAGCCCGTCTCGGAAACTGATCGAGTTCGCACCGCGACAATCATTGCTTCAGGCATCGGCGGGTTCCCCGCCATAACCGAGGCGGTGCGGACAGTCGACCATCGCGGCGTTCGGCGTCTTTCACCGTTCACGGTGCCGTCGTTCCTGGTGAACCTCGCGGCGGGCCACATCTCGATCCGCTACGGCTTCAAGGGCCACATCGGCGCACCCGTTACGGCGTGCGCCGCCGGCATCCAGGCAATCGGCGATGCGGCTCGCATCATCCGCGCCGATGAAGCCGACATCGCCGTGTGCGGCGGCACCGAAGCCTGCATAAATGTCGTCAGTCTGGGCGGCTTTGCGGCGGCACGTTCGCTTTCGACCTCCTTCAATCACCATCCTGACCAGGCCTCTCGTCCGTTCGATATATCGCGGGACGGTTTCGTCATGGGTGAAGGCGCGGGCCTGCTGGTCATCGAGGAATTGAGCCATGCGCTGGCGCGCGGCGCCGAGCCGCTCGCCGAGATCGTCGGCTACGGCACGACGGCGGATGCTCATCACGTCACTTCCGGTCCTGAGGACGGTGATGGCGCGCGCCGCGCCATGGAGATCGCGATTGCCCAGGCCGGCATTTCACCGCGTGAGATCCGCCATCTCAATGCGCACGCGACCTCCACGCCCGTGGGCGACCTTGGAGAAATCGAAGCGATCAAGAGGGTCTTCGGTACGGATTTCTCGATAGCTGTCAGCGGAACGAAGTCGGCGACCGGACATCTGCTCGGGGCCGCCGGCGGGCTTGGCGCGATTTTCACCATCCTGGCACTCAGGGACCAAGTGGCACCGCCGACCCTTAATTTGAGCGCCCCCGATCCGGCAGGTGACGGAATAGACTTCGTGGCCAACAAGGCCCGGCCGATGGAGGTGGAGTATGCACTCGCCAACGGCTTCGGATTCGGAGGCGTCAATGCCAGCGCCCTGTTCCGGCGCTGGGACGCACGCAGCGCGAACGGGTCGAGCCGGCCATAAGTGACGCTTTTGCTCCAGCCCTTTCGGCTTCTGCCAATACAAGTCCAACCCAAAGAAGGTGACCTCCATGAACAAGACCAGTCCCGGCGTTGCCGTCGTCACAGGCACATCCTCCGGCATCGGGCACGTGACGGCCAAGGCCCTGCAGAACGCGGGCTTTCGCGTGTTCGGAACCAGCCGTCGCCCGGTCTCCAAGAAATCCGACGGCTTCACGATGCTGACCTGCGACGTGACCGATGACGCGTCCGTGGCAAAACTGATCGATGATGTGTTGGCCGAAGCGGGGCGCATCGACCTGCTCGTCAACAATGCCGGCATGGGCCTGCTCGGCGGCGCGGAGGAATCCTCGACCGCGCAGGCCCAGGCTTTGTTCGACGTGAACGTCTTCGGCGTCATCAGGATGATCAACGCTGTGCTGCCGACGATGCGACGTCAAGGAAAGGGCAGGATCGTGAACTTGAGCTCGGTGCAGGGGTTTATCCCCGCCCCTTATTTCGCGCTTTATTCGGCGACCAAACATGCCGTGGAAGGCTATTCGGAATCGCTTGACCACGAACTGCGACCCTTCGGAATTCGCGTCGCATTGGTCGAGCCAGCCTATACCCGCACCTCTTTCGAAGGCAATCTTGTCAGGCCGGATCAGTCGCTCGATATCTATGACGCCGCGCGCGCCGGAATGAACGCAGCGGTGGCGAAGGCGATGGAAAAAGGCGACGCGCCCGACGTGGTCGCCAAGACCGTTTTGGCGGCCGCGACCGACCCCAGCCCGAAGCGGCGCTATGCGGCGGGAAAAATGGCGCGCCAGGTCAGCTTGCTACGCCGTTTCGTCCCCGCATCCGCATTTGACAAAAGCCTGCGAAAGCAGCTCGGACTGCCGGGCTAAAGTGGATTAAGATCATCCCGCTGCCGACATGACATCAACCGGAGCCCATTCAAAAGACGAACCCTCTTTTGGCGAGCGAGTCTCCCCCACACTCTCTAAAGGACATCCGATGAAAATCGGAATCATCGGCGCCGGAGATCGGCGTCACGTTGGCCCAAAAGCTTGTCGCCAGTGGTCATGCGGTCAACCGCGCCAATTCGAAAAGGCCGGAGACCATCCGCGATCTTGCCTGCGATCTCGGAGCCACCGCTGCTTCCAAGGAGGAGGCCGTGCAGGGAGTTGAGGCGATCGTTCTTGCAATCCCGTCCGGCAAGTATCCCGATCTCGCCGGCAAGCTTGCGGCGCGCCGCGGCTTTGCAGATGCCGTGCGAAAGCCCAGCGGGCCCGGCATGTTTGGTGCGGCGATGTGGCGGGGTCGCTGGCGTCATTGATCACCGCTTACTGGTCCGGCATCTGGCGAGTGTTGGACAGCGTTGGTCTAAGGGCTTTTTAACCAAGCCGGGGTTTTGTCGACAACTGGGCCTCTTGTTCAATCCCGCGTCAACCAAGTTCGTGCAAAAGCGAAGAGGCTGGTTTGACGGGGGTTGCTGTGCTTAAGGATTTTTGGAGTTCCAAGAGCGGGAATTTCGCGCTTCTGATGGGCTTGGCGCTGCCCGCTATCCTGGCGGCCGTAGGTTTTGCGACGGACGTCTCCACCATAATGCGGGCAAAGGTCAGTCTTCAAAGCTCCCTGGACGCTGCAACTCTCGCCTCGTCGCATCTGTCGGATAACGAAGCCGACCGCAGGCAGCTTTTTGATCGCTATTTTCAGGCGAACGTAGCCAACCACGGCGAACTCTCGAATGCGAGAGTGACCTTTTCCGTCGACAAGGGTCTGAACTACATCAACACCAAAGCCGTTGCTTCCGCCGATGTTGCCCTCAATTTCGCTTTTCTGTTTGGTGCCAACCAGCGCATCGAGGTTGACTCGGGCGCGGTAGAGGCAACCAACAATCTCGAAGTGGTACTCGTTCTGGACAACACCGGATCCATGGCAGGGGCCAAGATCAAGGCTCTTCGGGACGCCACCAAGACGCTGCTGGATAGCCTGGAGGGAGCAAAGTCACCTAACCGCAAGGTGAGTGCTGCGCTGGTCCCCTTTGTCACCGCAGTCAACATCAACGGCGACGAGTTTGACCCCACGTGGATCGACATGGACGGCAGGTCGCCGACCAACGGCGTCAACTTCCCTTTGCTGCCCGATGGCAAGCGCGTCAATCACATGGATCTATTCAGGGACCTGGCCGAGGGAACCGGTTGGAAGGGCACAGGCTGGAAGGGCTGCGTCGAGGCCCGTTCAGGAAGTGCCGGCATTTCCGACATCGCGCCGGACCAGGCTTATGCCGAGACCTTGTTCGTGCCCTATTTCGCTCCAGACGACCCCGGCGAAGCCACGGATCCGTCGGCCAGCTATGGCAACAACACCAAGATCTACAACAACTCCTATCTCTCCGATGAGGTTGAGGACGGCGCGGATAAGAAGGGAAAAGACAAGAAAATTGCCAAATATAAGAACCCGAAAGCGAAAAAGATCAACGATAAGAAAGGGCCACTTACCGTCGGCCCTAATCGAGCTTGCCCAACGCCAGTGGTCCCGTTGAGCACCGACCTCGACAAACTGCGGACCGCCGCCGCCCAGATGCAAGAATGGAATGGCTCTGGCACCAATGTCTCCGAAGGGCTCTCCTGGGGTATGCGGGTGCTGTCGCCGGACGCACCTTACACCGACGGGGCCGCATGGAAGGCACCCAACACGAGCAAGATCGTCGTCCTGCTGACTGACGGCGAGAATGTTGTCTTTGGAGCCAGCAATGAACCCGAGAAGTCGGACTACACGTCATATGGCTTTCTGTCGTCGGGCCGCTTCGGTTCGAGCAACCAGACGGACGCGGCGCGCATGGTCGACCGATGGACCCTGGACGTTTGTCAAAAGCTGAAAGCGCAGCAGGTCCAGATTTACACGATCACCCTGCAATCCGATACCGCGGCCAACAGAACACTTTACGGAAAATGCGCCACTGACCCGAGCAACTACTATGCCGTTAACGACCCGAGCAAACTCCCCAACGTGTTCCAGGAAATCGCTCGAAAGTTCACAGTGCTACAACTGACCAACTAGGGTCGGCGTATCCCATTCAAACGAATTGATCGTACCGGGCATCAGCAGCAAAGAACTGGGGCATGCGGCCCCCAACGCTCGAAAGCGAGAGGTGCTGGACTTTCTTTACTGCGTAAAGAGGAACCAAGGAGGTCGCAGAACGAACCCGCTGCGCGGGTGGGGCGCGCGGTTCAGTGCGGGTCGCGGGCTGAAGGCGTGGAGAGATTTTCTACCGTCACCGCGGTGCGGCTATCGGTGGCGGGAGGCAGACAGCAAATGACTGACGCCGCAGCGGTTCAGGAGCGCGTAACCACCGGGATAGCGGTCGCCGCTACCAACGGGCGAACATATGCTTGTCAGCTCTTGCACGCGGCCGATGCCCTCAGAGCTTTGTCTGCACTGGAATAGCTCGAGTAGGTTTTCTTGCCGACAGCCGTCATCTTAACTCCGTCCGGCTTCATAGAGACCACCGTGCACGTCTTGGTGCTCGTGTCCTTGGCGACCCAATAGTGCGTCGCAGCAATTGCGGGAGCACCCGACAAGCCTACCAGTGCGGCGGCGACTATAACGGTGCGTATCATAGTTTCCTCCATGTTCGTCGTCCAACGACAGTTCGCTTGCCAAAGTCGAGCGGCAGACGAGCGACCGGACGGGTCAGCCACAACTGCGTCCGGGCGGCGAATGAACGACAATAAGGAACCATTGTTCCCCCCGAAATTTGTCTCCGACCTACAAATTTGCGAATCACTTGTTGCTTGCGAGCGAGCGGTAGATCGCCATACCGTTGCGACACATGCGCCCGACCAAGACCGCATTTCAATAGTTCCCGGACCCGTGCGCGGTCGAGACGAGCCATCCGCCGTCGAGCCTCCACAGCTTCGTCGACGCTGGCTACGATCGGTCCGACCACAATATCATCGATGACTTCCGGAACGGCACCGGGTCTGAAGGCTTAACGGATGCCGTTGCTGTTCCCATCAACTGGCCGGCACCGTTCGGCCTCTGAGCGCTGTCGCACTGCCGCCTTCTGCCGCTCATTGATCTCGCCCATGAACTCGACAATTGAATGCTGAAGCACCTGCGGTTCGACCCTGTCACCCCCAAACGATTTAACCGCGTCTATCTTGGCCGCGATCTTCGGCGGCATTCCGGCGCGTGCGGAAGTGCGGGGCCACCTGGGTTATGCCGATGCGGCGGGGACAAGGCAGGTGTGCCTCTCAATCCGGTGATGGGGGCCTTTCGCGCAGTCCAATCACTAGCGGAAGGGACAGCACACAAAGTCCTGCCATCATGAGGAACCCGGGCGGACCATAGGCTCCATAAAGCTGACCTGATACCCAGACAAGGCCCGCGGTGGCGAGCCCCGGGCCAATCGCGTAAAGGGCCTGCGCCGTGGCGGCAAGGTGTGTAGGTACGCTGCTGGCGATAACACGCATACACGCAAGATGCAGCAGTGCGAACGTAATGCCGTGAAGCGGCTGCACGAGCGCAAGTATCCAGACCGATGCGGTTTCCGCTTCCACGACCCAGCGCAGGATTCCGGCGACCGCCGCCAGAGCGGCGGCCCCGGCCACGCCAAGCCGGCGCAGCAGGATCGGCCCGACCAAAACAAACACTACCACCTCTGCTGCGACGGCTTCCGACCAAAGTAGGCTACTCGCAGCCGTGCCAACCCCGGCCGCAGTCCAGCGGATGACCGAGAACGTGTCATGCATCGCATGGCTGCCATAGATCAGCGCTGCAATCAACACGATGCGCCGGAAAGTCGGGAGATCGAGCAATTCACGTAGCCCGCCGATTACGCTTTGCCCCACCGGGTCCGCAGCCCGCTCGGCTCTAGTGTCTGCTTCCGGTACCAGCGCGGCGGCGGCCAGCGCTGCGGCGAGCAGCGCCGCGTACATCCATATAATGGCATCCAGCTCGAAAACTCCGAGCACCTGGCCAGCCGCGAGGGTACCAGCAACGAAGGCCGCTGATGCTGCACCCCGGACCCAACCATACTCAAAACCGGGCTCGCGCACCGACGCGCCCGCCGCAAGTGCGTCGGCCAGGGTTGTGATCGGTGCCAGCCCGGCTGACTGGGCCAGATAAACGATCAGCAGAAGAAAGACACCCTGCACGGCAGCCAGCCCAAGCGTCGCCGCCACCGCGATCCCGATGCAGACCGCTAGGGTGACACGGAGAGCGCCGAAAATGTCTGCAATTCGATTGGCGAGCGGTCCGGCAATCAGCCGGGCTGCGTTGCCTAACCCAAACAGAATGCCCAACTCTTGAGGTGTCAGGCCACGTGCCTCAAAATACCGTGGCCAGAACGGGGACGCTGTCCCGAATGCTGCATACATCGCAGCATAGAGCGCTAAAAATGCCAGCAGTGGGCGCAGGCGTGCCATGCCAAAATTCTGCCACGGACGTGCCTCGCGTCATAGGGGGATTGGGACCAGGCGAATCATAGCCTCCTCTGCTTCAGTACCATTCGGTCATGAAGAGCGACCGGTCGATCCGACCGAGCTCCCGTAGCGCCCTTCTGAGCTGGCTTTCCTTCGATGCGGACAGCTTCTTCAGGATCATAGACGGGATCATCGATCGCGCGAGTTCGACGGGCACTGTCACGTCGCTGGTCAGGCGAGGCTCGGCGCCCCGGCTGAGCGCACGAGCCCGCCCGGCCGCCGCGACGGCCAGCGCGAAACGGTTCGGCACGGCGTTTTCACAATCGAGCACGATCAGCGGATCCATGGTGCCACCTCACACTGCCTTCTGCTTCTGTTCAGGAATGGAAACGGCCAGGTTCGTCGCCATAACCGGCTCCAGTGCGAGCAGGGCCGATTCCACTTCGTCGAGCCGTGTCGGACGCGCGTTCTCCGGCATCCCCTCGGCGGTGGCGAGGTCAACCAGATACTCATTCCATGCCCAGTTGCGCAGGATGGCGCGTTTCTCGTCGGCTGTCAGAAGAGGATCGGCCACCACGTCCATCGGCGACGCATAAAGCACCTCCGGGTCCGTCAGAGCCGGTCCATAATGCGGCGCCTGCGAAACCCCGCCATGGCTGCTCTGCAGCAAGGCCAGCTGTAGGCGGTTCAAGACGACGTCTGCGCCGGCCTGTAGTCGCCTTTCGGCCTCGGAAGGCTGAACACTGGACTTTTCCGCCACCGGGCCTCCTTGCACCGTATAGGCAAGGCCTTGGCGTGGGGCATAGTCGATGGCCGCCTGGAGCGTCGGAAAATCAAGCTCCACCTGGGTCAGCGTGTCACCACTTCCGGTGTAGCCCATCAGCGGTTCGATGACCGGCGCGGCACGCCGCTCGAACACCAATCGCCAGCCTCTCGGCCTTGCGCGGCCCGAGGTCATGACTGAGCGGCAAGGCTTGTAGATCCGTGCGACCGCATCATGCGGGAACTCGGATCTGCCGAATGACAGCGCTCGCCCGCGGTTGTCGTTTGCCGGCACGAGATTTTCTACGGCTTGTGTGACTTCTCTTTCTAGCTTCTGCATCTCTCATCCCTCCCATTTTGGCGAAGGATGCGCCGGAGGCGGCGGCCTGCCGCCCTCCGGCTTGCTCCATGCGTCAGTGGGTGATCGGGATGCGCTTCACCTTCGACTGCGCGTTAGGGTCCTTCGGCAGCGTCAGGGTCAGGACGCCATTGGCAAAGGACGCCTTGACCTTGTCGTCCTCGACCTCGTAGCCGAGGGGTATGCGCCGCTCGAAGCGGCCATAGAAGCGCTCGGAGTAGCCCTTCTCGTCGGTCTCCGACCGCTTTTCGCCACGCAGGGTCAGCACGTCTTCGTCGAGCAGAACTTCGATGTCCTTCTCTTCCATACCGGGGACCTCGGCGGTGACGCGAAGCTCATTATCCGACTCCGAAATCTCCACCTTCGGCCAGCCGTTGTCGAAAGACGAGAGCTGCCCCATAGAGGGCAAACGCGTCTCGAAGCTCTTCAACATATCGTCAAAGAGCCTGTTTACCTCGCGGTGAAGCGACAGAAAGGGATCGCCACCGCCATAGATGCTCGGGGCCTGGTTGTTGTTGCGGCCCCACGGGATAAGGTCACGCATGTTCATCTTCATTCACCTCCATGTTCATCGCACGGCACCGGACGATCGCCGGTGCCTGTCGCGTCTGATTCTCTCCGACTTAGGCGGCGTTCTTCTCGGCTTCGATCTGCCGTGGCTTCGCCTGGGCCGTGCTGCCGGCGATGGCGATTCGGCGCGGTTTCATCTCTTCGGGAAGCTCGCGCTTGAGATCGATGTTCAGCAGCCCGTTATCCAGGCTGGCGCCGACGACCTTCACGTGGTCTGCCAGTTCGAACTGCCGCTCGAAGGCGCGCCCGGGAAGACCGCGATAAAGATACTGGCCGTTGTCCTCACCCGATTGCGAGCCGCTCACAAACAGCAAGTTCGGTTGATGAGTGATGGTCAGTTGATCCTGCGAAAAACCGGCGACCGCCATTGTGATGCGATAGTCGTCCTCAGCAGTCTTGACGATGTCGTAGGGCGGCCAATTGTCTATCGCGGTGACACGGCTCGCATTTTCAAGCAGGTTGAAAATGCGGTCGAAGCCGACGCTGGATCGGAACAGCGGGGTAAAATCGAGGTTTGTCTTCATAGCCACATCCTCCTTTGAGCAACATGGATACAAGAAGACGCCAAGAGAGCCTTGACGCCTCCTGACTTAGTGCCGGCCCCCTCAGGCGACCGGCGATTGTCGATTTAGAACAGCGAGTTCCGCGTTCAAGAGGACGATAGGAAAATTTTCAGGCAAGACCCCGACATATAGGGGAATGGCGGGAAGAACGCGCTCGGTGCTATCCGCTGGCGAATTCTTCGCCAGCGGATAGGGCCTCGGATTCCAAAAAGGGGCAGCGTTCCCTCAAAGTCGATCGACCAATGCTGTGAATCCGGCGGCCGCGATGTCGATCTCATGACTGCGACCGACGGCGGGAAGCGTCTCGCATTGATCCAACTGGCGCAATGCGTCCACGATAGCATCGAAGCTGACCGGTTCGGTGGCTCCGGGCGGCATGCGCAGCGCCGGCACCGATTCCACTGCACAAGCATCCGATGCCCATGACGAGAGGATTGCACGCTTCTCCTCGGCGTCGAGCGTCATGTCGGCCAGCACGTCCTGAGGCCGCTCGAAATGCCGTGCCGGATGGAGCAACCGGTCAAGAAAAACATCAGGACCCTCGGGCCCGACTGGGGGAAAACTCGTCGAAATGGCTCCTTCCATCGATGGTCCTCCGCTTTCAATAGGCTCCTCTGTTGACGTTACCCTGGTGGCTCGTGATTTCCACCGGCTGAAATTTGGAGAGTTTCGGCCAAATTTCAACGGCCCGGCAAAGGCACATGTTCAACCAGCAATCAACATTTTCCGGCCGGTGAAACAATCGGCTTCAATCTCAGTTCGAGCACTTAGCAGGCAACGTGCCGCGGGCGCCGGCGCGGTCCGGACAGGAGAACCGATCATGTCTTACATATCCAGGAAGCGGCTGTGCATTGGCCTCGTCGCGGGAGCGCTAATGCTCTCAGCTGGCGGCTTTGCTCCGGTTTCAGCACAGGAAATCCCAAACGACTTCAGCATGATCGTGCGCCAAAAGCTGCCGGCGGTGGTCGCCATCACGACCAGGCAGATCATCCAGGACCAAACGACCCTCAACGACTTTCTCGATCCCTTCGACAGCCGCGGACAGGTGCAGCCGCAGGTGCGAGAGGCGCTGGGCTCTGGCTTTGTCATCAGTCCCGAGGGTTACATCGTCACCAACAATCATGTCGTTGCCGGTGCAACCGAGATTCACGTCGTGTTCTCCGACAAGGAGACTTCGCCCGCGCGACTGGTGGGCCGCGATCCGGCCACCGACATCGCGGTGCTGAAGATCGAGCCACGCCCCAACATGACGACCACCGCCTGGGGTGACTCAGACGCAATGCAGCCGGGTGCCTGGACCATCGCGATCGGCAGTCCCTTCGGACTTGGGGGAACAGTCACCGTCGGCGTTCTTTCCGCCCGCTCGCGCGACATCCAAGCCGGCCCTTATGACGATTTCCTCCAGACAGACGCCTCGATCAACAGAGGCAATTCCGGCGGCCCCCTATTTAACGCGCGCGGCGAGGTGATCGGCGTCAACACGGCCATCGTCTCTCCGTCAGGCGGCAGCATAGGTATCGGTTTCGCCGTGCCGTCCCGAACTGCACGGAGCATCGCCGAACAGCTGATCCGCACCGGTCGTATCGAGCGCGGTTTCATCGGTGTGCGCCTCCAGGAGGTGACCCCGTCGCTTGCCGAGGCCCTTGGGATGTCGGGCACCAAGGGAGCGTTGGTCGCCTCGGTCGAGCCCGGCAGTCCGGCGGAGAAGGCCGGCTTACGATCGGGCGATGTAATCACCCGGTTCAACGGCAAGGACATCCAGGGCGTCCATGACTTGACGCTTGCGGCGGCGAACGAAAAGCCAGGGTCGAAAGCGACGCTGACAAGGAACCGCGGCGGCTCCCAGCAGGAGGTGGAGCTGACGGTCGGGCAACGCAAGGACGAGGAGGTGCAGACCGGTGCCGTTCCGGGTCCGGAAGCGGCGGACCAACGTCTTGGATTGTCGCTCAGCCCCATTCCGGACGAAGCGCGCCAGCAACTCGGTCTCCAGCCGGGTACCACCGGCGTGTTCGTCCAGGAAGTGGCGCCAAACAGTCTTGCCGCTGAAAACGGTTTAAAGCCCGGCGATGTGATCGTCTCGGCAAACAACCTGACGGTTACCCAGCCCTCGGATGTGCGAGAGGAGTGGACAAAATCCCGGCAGCAGAACAAGCCAATCCTGTTCCGCATCGAGCGGCAGGGGCAATCGCTTTTCGTGGCCGTCTCAACCTCTTGAGCGACAGTGCACAGATGAAGATAGCCCAGATCGCACCCCTGATGGAGTCGGTTCCGCCCAAGCTTTATGGCGGGACCGAGCGGATCGTTTCCTACTTGACCGAAGAGCTCGTTCGACAGGGCCACGATGTGACGTTGTTCGCCAGCGGCGATTCAAACACTTCGGCCGAACTGGTGGCGTGTTGCGACACCGCACTACGCCTGAACCCGAACGCCCATAATCACATCCCGTACCACGTCATGATGCTGGAACAGGTTCGCCGACGGGCGGATGAATTCGACGTGCTGCATTTTCACGTCGATGTTCTACACTTTCCTATAATCCGTGAGTTCGCGCGGCGAACCGTTACGACCCTTCATGGCCGGCTCGACCTTCCGGACCTGGCGCAGCTTTACGCGATGTTCCACGACATTCCGCTGGTCTCGATTTCCAATGACCAGCGCCGGCCCATGCCGCCGGTCAATTGGCTCGGAACCGTCTACCATGGCTTGCCGCCGAACATTCTCCGCTTCCAACCCAAAGCCTCGGGTTATCTGGCGTTCCTTGGCCGCATCTCCCCGGAAAAAGGGCCTGAAGTCGCGATGGAAATCGCTGGGCGAGCCGGAATGCCGCTAAAGATCGCGGCCAAAATCGACGCGGTAGATCAATCCTTTTGGAGTGAGAAAGTCGAACCCCAGTTGCTTCGACATTCGAAGGTCGAGTTCATTGGCGAGATCGATGAGCGGCAGAAGGCGCAATTTTTGGGCAATGCGACGGCGCTGCTATTTCCGATCGACTGGCCCGAACCGTTCGGCCTCGTAACGATCGAGGCGATGGCCTGCGGCACCCCGGTCATAGCCTTCAATCGTGGCGCCGTTCCAGAGGTTATCGACGATGGTGTATCCGGTCTGATCGTGGAAGGTGTGGACGAAGCTGTCGAGGCCGTACGGCGGGTAGGATATCTTGATCGTGCACGGGTGCGGGAAACTTTTGAAAAGCGGTTCACGGTTGGGCGTATGTGCCGCGACTACATGGCGGTCTACCGCTCGCTCGCGGCCGGCAAGCGACGTGCACTTGGGTCTCAAAATGGTTTTGCTGAAGATGCGGCTGCGATGGTCCTGGCCGAGACCGGGCCGGCGGCTTAGAGCCGATGGCTTCGCCGCTTTTGACCTGGCCAAAATAGACGTTCGTCAATTATTCGCCAAGAATTCGAACCACGCTTTGCGCGACCGCACTCGAGTGCGGGATTGACGCGAGATGCTGTTGATGAAGGATGCTTCGGTGCAGGCGTATGGGACCCCGTGCGTTTCTGCCGCCCAAGTCTCTTCTGAACAGGAGGGCTGACATGACCATTGAAGTCGAAGAACGCAAGCTTAATCCAGCGGTGGCTCTCCCGTCGCTCGACGAATCGGCACCGCGCGAGCCGCACCGGCAATTTGCTCTGAAGCATGAGGACTGTTTCATCGTCGCCGACAGCTATGGCGACATACGTGGCACTGGCGACGGGCTCTTCCGCGACGATACGCGTGTGCTGTCGCGCTTCCGTCTATTCGTCGGCGGCCGCATGCCCTCGCTGCTTGGCGCCTCGCTCTCGCAGGACAACATTCTATTCAGCGCCAATCTGACCAATCTGGCCACCATCGGACCAGACGGCAGCGAAACGCTACCGGGCGTCGTTCACATCGAGCGGACCCGATTCATCTGGCAAGATCGCATGTTCGAGCGAATCACATTCTCGAACTACTCCGGACGGGAGGTGTTGCTGCCGGTCCGTTTCGACTTTGACGCCGATTTCCGTGACATGTTCGAGGTGCGTGGCACCACTCGAAGCCGCCGTGGTCGCGCGCATGATGCACTGGTCGGCGAGACGAGCGTCACGTTCCGGTACGAGGGCCTCGACAATGTTTCGCGCCAATCCGTCATCGCGTTTTCGTTGCGGCCCGATCAGGTGCATGCCGATCACGCCGAGTTCCTCATTCTGGTAAAAAGGCGCGACAGAAGAGCACTGTATCTGGAGGTCGGTCACAACGAAGAGATCCCATCCAGCGATCGTTTCCGCGCTGCCGCGGCGCGAGCGCGATTTGCCATGCGCTCAAAGCGTCGACACGGCGCCACTGTGTTCAGCTCCGGCCGCGTGTTCAACGACTGGCTCACGCGTACACGCGCCGACATTGCGTTGCTGACCACGGATCTGGAGACCGGACCATATCCGTATGCCGGGATTCCTTGGTTCTCGACTGCCTTTGGCCGCGACGGCGTCATTTCCGCCTTGCAGATGCTGTGGCTGAACCCGGCGCTCGCCCGCGGCGTCCTGGCGTTCCTTGCCCGCTATCAGTCGACAGAGACCTCGATATTTGACGATGCCGAGCCCGGCAAGATCATGCATGAAACCCGCAAGGGGGAGATGGCTATTCTGCGCGAGCTGCCGTTCGGCCGCTACTATGGTGGCGTCGACACCACTCCGCTCTATGTCTACTTGGCTTGTTGCTACGCCGATCGCACCGGCGACCACGAATTCGTCGATCGCATGTGGGATTCGCTGTGCGCAGCAATCGGATGGATGGAGGAGGTGGGAGCTCGCAACGGGGACAGCTTCGTCACCTACAGCAGGGCGGCAGATACCGGGCTTTTCAACCAGGGCTGGAAGGACAGCGCCGATGCGATCTTCCATGCCGATGGCACGATACCGAGAGGGCCAATCGCCCTGGTCGAGGTGCAAGGCTATGTCTTCGCAGCCTATCAGGGCATGGCTGGGCTGGCGGCAAGGCGCGGCGACGCCGCCAAGGCAGCGCACTGGAGCGCCATGGCAGAAAAAATCCGCAGCGCGGTGGAGACGCGGTTTTGGATGCCGGAGCGAAACTTCTACGCTTTGGCAATCGATGGGCAAGGCAAGCAATGCGCGGTGCGCGCCTCCAACGCGGGTCACCTGCTTTATGTCGGGTTGCCATCGGCGGAACGCGCGCGATCAATTGCCGAGCAGTTGCTGTCGGCGCATCTCCACAGCGGTTGGGGCGTTCGCACCTTGGCCGACGATGAGCTTCCGTTCAACCCGATGTCCTATCATAACGGCTCGATCTGGCCGCATGACACCGCAATCTGTGCCGCGGGGCTCGCCCGCTACCAGGAGCGCACCAGCGTCGTGAAGCTCATGAGCAGCATGTTCGAGGCGGCGGTCCAGTTCAACATGCGGCTTCCGGAGCTGTTCTGCGGCTTTACGCGCGCCATCGGGGACGCGCCGATCGCCTATCCGGTTGCCTGTCTGCCGCAGGCGTGGTCTGCCGGTTCGGCTTTTATGATGCTGCAGGCCTGTCTGGGGATCCGCATCGATGGCTGGAAGGGCGAGATCAATGTCGAACGCCCGCGACTACCGATAGGCATCGACAACATCGTCATCCGGCATTTAGCCGTGGGCGAGGCGAAGGTCGATCTCAATTTCCAGCGCGTCGGCGACCGGGTCGTCTGCTACCTCGGCGAGGGGCACGAGGGCCTGGTGCCGCTGGCCGTTCGCTCTTAGAAATCGCCGCGGCAGGGCCTGCCATTCGGTGCCAAATGTCGCGTCGAGATGCTGCTGGCGGTCGCCTGCCAAGCTGCTCTTGAATTAAAAAGAGGTGCTTCCAACCTTTTTTGTGTCCAGTTGGATTCAGCGGTTCGAGTACGAGCAGTGCATCTGCGGAAACCATCGCCAGGTTCAGTTGTTGAAGGGAGGTCACTATGCAAAGTGATGCTTTCAAGCAGCCAGTTTTCGTAGGAAAAACTAGCTACATTCAAAAGATCGACTGCGTCGTGGATGCCATTGAGTTCTTAGAGGAATGGCCTGTCGAAAGACGGGGCCTCCTTCACGCGGCGGCCTGTGAGGCGTGCTACTCCGCCTACGACGGTCGGAAGCCTGTCGAGGTCGCGCGCAAGGCCTTTACGACTTGGGCCCGCAAGATCGGCCTCATTGAGCACGTGCCAGCCGCACCGCCGTGGATGACAGGACCAAAGATCAGTAACGCAGACCGCGTGTGAGGGTGCGGAAGATCTCTTCATCCAACGCAGCTTGCGAGGGGATCGCACCCGCGGAAGCGTATATCCGCCTTGGCCGGTCGGCGTCCGGGATCGATTGGGCCCGTTGTGTTGTCCGAGGAGGGGCGCCACGGAATTGCCGGCCGAAACGCAACGTCGCCGCTCTTACGCACGACGACCCCCTCTGGCCTGTCGGCCATCACTCCTCTGGCGGCGGGTTCCGCGCGCCATCTTACCCGGCGCGAAATCGCGTCGCTCGCCTGGTTGCGCTTGCCGTAAAGCCAGCGGCTCGCGTCCAGCGTGCGCGTCATTGTCGCCGGTTGCGCTACCACGGCGCCGCGGTGCCCATGCCATGGCACTGGCCGCGCGGATAGACACTTCGGCTTTGATCCCGGCGAGCAGGCAAAGTTTCAGCGACAACCCAGTCGAGACGATCTCGGCGCCCCGAGAAAGCTGGACGGAAACCTGTCATCGCGCGCGGCGACATCAGCCACCAAGGCTTTGCGCGCTCGCTGGTGCAACGGGCTATGGACGAATGCGGACGGCTCGACGTCCTGGTCAACACGCCACGCATTAGGCGACTTTCGAGAAGCTGGAGGATATCACAGCCGAGGAATGGGACCGCACTTTCCGCGCGAACATCTATTCGCTATTCTATCTCTTGCAGGAGGCCGTGAAGCACAGGCCGGCATGCCAATGGCGCTGGATGTCGTGAATGCAATGCGGGACGACGGTGTGCTGATCAGCACGACAGGGGCCAAGGAGGATCCATTGAAAGTGCGCCCGCCGCTCGTCTGCAGGGCTGAACAGGTCGACATCTTTCTTGCGTCCATGGAGCACGCGCTCATCAAGGTCGCTGGCTCGGCACTATCACGACGCGACCGCTGCTTTGCGCCCTATCTCGGTCGTCTGGGCTGCCTCGGCTGATTTCCAAATGCGGACCTTTCAGTGGCCAAGAAGGCTTTGCCCACCTCAAAAAGTCGGCGACAGTGGAGGCAACCCAAGACGAGCCCGCCCAGCATCCTCCATGGCGACACGCTGCAGGACGATTTGCCCCATGATTGCATGGGCGTCGCGATGTGCTCGCTCGAAAGGATGCGATTCCAAAAGTGCGTGACCTCCGGCTGCTCGGCAGCAGAGATCAACGGCTTCGACGCTGGCTTCCGCAGCATGCACCGAGGCGCGCCGGGCATGGGTCCGCTGCTCCAGGCTGATTTCGTCACCGCCGCCGACAGCTGCCCAGATATCGGCAATTGATCGGCGTAGGTATGCGCCGCCGGATTCGGTCAGCGCCTGCGCTTTGGCGACAGAATACTGGGCGAAGGCTTGGTCACGTAGGGACGGTCGCCCGGCAGGCCCGCGCTTGATCGCCGCGAGCTCCGTCAGCGCCTCGATCGAGCCAAGCGCGATGCCGACCGCCACAGTAGCGACGATAGCGCTGAAGAAGGCGCCTGGCAGCCTGAATATCTGGGCTGAGTGAAGTGGCTTGCCCATGAACATCTGGAAGGTCATCCCGGCGGGCACAAACAGATTTTCAACCTCATATTCGCTGCTGCCAGTGCCGCGCATGCCGCTCGTATGCCATGTGTCCAGGATTCGGAATGTCTCGCGAGGCGCAAGAGCCTGGAGGCCATTCATGCGGCCGCTCTCGCCCACCGTGAAGCCGAATACCATCCAGCGTGCCTGATCGACACCGCTTGCCCAGCCCCAATGGCCGCTCACTCGATATCCGCCGGGAACGGATATGCCACGCCCAATCGGCGCATAGGCGCCTGCAATGCAACAATCCGGATCCGCAAACATCTTCCTGCTCCGCTCGGGCGGCAGATAACCGGCGTAGAGACCAGAGCCGATTCCGATAGCCAGGCACCAAGCGGTCGACCCGTCAACGCGGGCGATGTCCTCGATGAGTTGTAGGTAATCGAGCGGGTCGACCGCCGAGCCGGCGAGATCATGTGGCAGCAGCAGGCGATAAACGTCGTGCCTGACGAACGCCTCTGCCAGAGGCGTCGGTAGTCTACGCATCGTGTCACCCTCGGCCTTGTGCTCGGCGGCCAGCGTAGCGATCTCGTCGCGAAGGGTATCAAGACGGCCGATTGTCGGGCGCATGGAAGTTTTCATTTCTCGTTGTAGATGAAGCACGTGCAAGCATCCTTCTTGTTTCCTTTGATGTCGTTTCCCAGCCCGTGGCCAACTTTTCGTATGTGGCGGCTTCTCGACAGCTCAGCTCAGCTCAGCTCAGTTCGGATCGGCTCGGTCGGACGAACCACGAAGCGCGGATGGCGCGCGTACCTTCAGCGCCGACATTGCGGCCGACATGGATCGGCCACCTAGCCCGGCAGTCCATAACATTGACGCCGAGGCTGCCTGTCGGTCTTCGTCGACGAGCAAAAGGTAGGCATGTACAGGTCGGGCCGCACACAAGCCCCGTTGCTGTCGCCATTACGCCTTCCGGTAAACGCTCACGTGACGCCAGCTTCTCGCGTCGAACGGCTCATGCCTCCAGCCGCCATAGCGCCGATCCAGCTTGAGGCCCGCGCAGCGCGCCATCAGGTCGAACTCCGGTGGATGCGCCAGTCGCAATCTGAGCGGAACCATTTGAATTCCGTCGTTGCTTAGATCGATATGCGAGAGATCGAGCACCTGGCTGACAGGGTCGTATCGGCAGGTGGCAAGGTGAACCGATGTGGTGCCGATATTGTACACGTCGACAAATCCTTCACCCTCCCGTTTGGGCGCCGTTGGGATCCGGCACTCGAGCACGAACAGACCGCCTTCATCGAGATGCCGGGCCGCGTTCTCAAAGCATTCGACCTGGCCATCCTGGGTGATCACGTTGCCAATCGAATTGAAGACCAGATAAACAAGACCATAGCGGCGACCCATGTCTGCCAAGGTCATGTCGGCATTAACGACTGTCAGGTTCGCACCGCCGGGTTTGGCGCGCAGCACATTGATCATATCGGGCGACAGTTCGATGCCGTCGACGCGAAGTCCTCTCGCAGAAAGCAGCAGTGCGATGCGTCCGGTGCCAACCGCAAACTCGAGACAATCCTTACCGGCCGCGAGTTCCTCCAAAAAGGCGACCGTCTCCTCTTCGTCACCTCGTAGGTTGTCGTCATAGCGTTTGGCGACGTCGCCGCGGAAACTGTTTTCAGGTTTGAATCCTTCCATGTTTCACCTCTTGGCTATCGTTTCGCTCCCGGGTTCAACTAAGCCCGCAATGAGGTCAGCATCGCCAGCGCCAAACCGCCCCTGGCTTCCTCGCCGGCGAGTGCGATGCGCGCCGGGGAAGGCTGCGCCAGCAAAAACCGGTCGGCCTCGACAGCGTCTTTCTGAGCCGCCGGAAAAGGGTGCTCGAGAGCCAAGCGGTAACGGGCTGCAAAAGTCGTTGCTTGCGCCTTTCGGCCCGCCTGAGCGACCATGTGCCGGTGGCTACGCAAGGAGCCTGTGACATAGCCGCCGCCGTGCAAAAACGTCACGATCCAAGTTGGGTCGACATGTGGCGAAGCGGTCCACTCGGCGGCCACGCTGCCTGCATTGACTGGCTGAACCTCGATGTCTGGTCCTAGTGGGAACTGTGCTGCCAGACCGTCCATTCGTTGCCGACCTTCGGCCAGAGCAGCATGTCGAGGATGCACCGTCAACGCCGCGCGAATTGCGTCCATATCGGGGTCCGCCACTGCTACTGTTCTCCATCACGTGTAACTTGGTAGCGGCCGAGCGATTGCTCTGGTTCACTCGCTCCACCGCTTCAACCTAGCCGATGCAACGACGTCGGCCATCAAGCGTTTCGGCGATAGATTATTCCGCAAAATGGAATACCGAATGGAGCGTTTGAACGATCTCGAAGCCTTTCTGGTTATCGTGGAGAAGGGAACGCAAGCGGCGGCCGCCCGCCATTTGCGCCGATCTTTACAATCGGTGAACCGGTCGCTTGCCGCAGTCGAGGCATCAGTCGGCGTGCAACTGATCCGGCGATCAACCCGTTCTTCTGAGCCGACCGAAGTCGGCCTGGACTACTACAACAGCATCAAGTCGGCTTTCGCCGACATCGTGCGGGCTCGGGACAAAGCGTCGAGCCAGCGCGACGGTCTGACCGGTCTGCTGACGATCGGCGCACCTCATCTGTTTGCATCCGCACATGTGGCGCCGGCCATCTGCGATTTTATGCAGCGCTACCCTGGGATCGAAGTCGAGTTGAAAACGGCTGATGAGCAGGTTGATGTGATCGCCGCCGGGCTCGATCTCGCGGTGCGGATCGGTAAGTCGTCGGATGAGGGACTGATTGCCCGGCAATTAGGTGGCATGCGCGTCGTGGTCGTTGGGGCCGCAAGCTATTTTGCCGTTCATGGTAAGCCGAATACGCCCACCGATCTAACCTCTCACGAGTGCGTCTTGCGGGCCGGCGCCGACCCGATTGCCGAGTGGCCGTTTGCAACGGACGGCCGTGAATTGAGGGTAAAGCTGCGTGGCAAACTTCGCACTAACAGCGCCAGCGTGATGCGAAGCGCCATGGCAAAGGGTCTTGGAATTGCCCGCTTGCCGTATTGGCAGGTTGAGCCGCTGGTCCGTGCCGGCGAAGCTGAAATCGTTCTGGCCACTTTCGAGCCTGACCGGATTCCGATGCAAATCGTATGGTCTCCTACGGGTGCGCTGTTGGAACGCGTTCGCAAGCTGATAGACTTTCTCGCCACCCGCCTGAAATCGCAGGGGTTCTGATCAGGGCGTGGGCCTCACGCTGGAGCGGATTAGTTTGGCGCGGTGGCAGCGGTTCCGCCCGGCGGTATGATCCGCATCATGGATCTCGACACCGTGTCGCCAGGCTTGAACCGACCCGGGACCTTGTTGCTTATCGGCTTCACACTTTGCAGGAACGCCGCGATCGCCATGGCATCGTCCGCTGTGAGATGCGCAAAAGCCGGCCAGGGCATAATCGGCGCCAAGGTGCGGCCGTCCGGCCGCTGGCCTGTCTGGATCGCAGCGACGAGCTGCTCCGGGGTCCAGCTGCCGATGCCGGTCTCCTTGTCGGGCGTGATGTTTCGACCGGCAAACACGCCCTGGGTATCTCGAAGCCCATATCCGAGCCAACGAGAAAACGCCGCTTCCGATCTCCGCTGCGAAAGTAGAGCGATGAGCGAGCGTTCAAGCATGGTAGCCCCAACAGAACGACGCTTAGCGCGATTGCTGAAACCAACGCCACAACGGAGCCTGACGCGAGCTCTCAGAATCCCGTCAGATTTGTAACTCTCATCATTCGGTATCCAGGCCTACGCTCCCTCACACGGACCACTACCGGAACACGCAAGGAGCGAGGGCTGACCGGTAAATTTAGCCGAGCACACTGGATAAAGAGGGCGTCATGCGATCAAAATCACCTCCTGGCCTCACGAAGCCTGGCAAGCGTCGGCGCGGTCCTGGATGGGCCTGGGCGTCATCGCACTACCTTGCATCCTGGTATCGATGGACATGACCGTGCTGAACCTCGCGGTCCCACATCTGGCCGCCGACCTCGGCCCGAGCGCAGCCGAGTTGCTGTGGATCGCTGACGTCTACGGCTTCATGGTCGCGGGCGCGCTCATGACAATGGGCACGCTCGGCGACCGCATCGGACGCCGGCGGCTGCTGCTGATCGGTGCTGCTTTCTTCGGCGTAGCCTCGGCAGCGGCGGCATTTGCGACCAGCCCCATTCAACTCATCGCGGCGCGGGCCCTGCTGGGCCTTGCCGCCGCGACTCTGGCGCCCTCCACCCTCTCCCTGATCCGCAACATGTTCGAGGAAGATGGTGAGCGGCGTATCGCGATCGGCTTGTGGATCGCAAGCTTCTCCGCTGGGGCTGCGATAGGACCCGTCGTGGGCGGGCTGCTGCTCGAGTTCTTCTGGTGGGGTTCGGTGTTCCTCGTAAACGTACCGATAATGATGGTTTTGCTCATCCTCGGCCCGATGCTGCTGCCGGAGTATCGCGACTCGAACGCTGGGCGGCTCGACGTGGTCAGCGCCGGCCAGTCGCTCGTCGCGGTGCTCTCAGTCGTTTGGGGCCTGAAACGCGCAGCGGAGCACGGGCCGGACGCGATTGTCGGAGCGGCGATCGTCGCGGGACTGGCGCTTGGTGTCATTTTCCTCCGACGCCAGCGTCGATTGGCAGATCCGTTAGTCGACCTCGAACTGTTCCGCAGCACGGCATTCAGTGTCGCGGTGGGCGTGAACCTGGCGGGCTTCTTCTTCATGTTCAGCATATTCTTCTTTGTCCCGCAGTACCTGCAACTCGTGGTCGGCTTATCTCCCTTCGAGGCCGGGCTGTGGACTTTGCCCTCGGGCATTGCCTTCATCGCGGGTTCGCTCCTCGTGCCGTGGATCGCGGCCAGGCTGCGGGCGGAACGGGTGCTGATAGCCGCGCTTGTGGTGGCTGCAACAGGGTTTGCGGTGTTGACGCAAGTGGATGCGACCGGCTCGCTCGCTACTGCTGTAGTCGGCTCGGTGGCTTTCTCGCTCGGGTTGACGCCGGTGATCACGTTGACCACCGACATAGTAGTGGGCGCGGCTCCCCCGGAGCGCGCCGGCTCCGCGGCCGCACTTAGCGAGACAAGCAACGAGCTTGGCGGAACGCTCGGGATCGCGGTCCTCGGCAGCGTCGCCATGGCGGTCTACAGAGGCGCAATGGCGAGCGAACCCGCTGCTGCCTCGTCAGAGGCGGCGCGTGCCACGATCGGCGGGGCGGTAGCCGCGGCTGAGATGCTCTCGGCGGACGAAGCCGGTGCGCTCGTTGCAGCGGCGCGGGAAGCTTTTACAGCCGGCATGCAACTGACCGCCGGTATTTCCGTCCTGGGCCTGCTCGCAACCGCAGCGCTCGCGGCGGTGTTGCTAGGCCGGGCGCGATCTGCACCCTTCCGCGAGGAGGCCTGAGGTCCCGTGGTGGTCCGAGTGGACGGGCAACGGTTGAAAGGAGTTGCGGAAGGCCGCCGACAAGGTGGGTTGCCGCAGCACTGAATCCCACAGGCGAAGATGGAGGAAGGAATGAACCACATTATGGGAGATCAAATCGCGGCCCCGGAGGTCGTTGATCGCACCGTGTTCGAGACGCGACTCGAGGCCTTGCGCATTCGAGAGAAAGCTTACACCCGCCTGGGCGATGCCATCGCGGCTGATCGCCGGCGGCTGCCGATGGTCGCGATCGATGGCACAACTCCGCTTGTTGGCGAACATGGGAATGCGACGCTGATCGATGCATTCGAGGAGCGCAGGATGCTCATCGCCTATTATTTCATGTGGTTTCCGGGCAAACCGGCGCCGCAACAGTGCGAAGGATGCACGTTCTTCAGCACACAGCTTCGAGAACTGTCGCACCTGCATTCACGGGATGTGACTTACGCCACGTTCAGCCAGGGTCCTTACGAAGAGAGCAAGCGCTACCGTGACTTCATGGGCTGGACGATGCCTTGGTATTCGGCGCAGGCCTCGCTCGATAAGCTGCTGGTCGGGCGCCAGATCGGCATGATGCACATCGTGTGCTATCTTCGGCGCGGATCCGATGTGTTCGAGACATACTGGACGACTCGGCGTGGCGTCGAGGCATTGGACAACACCTACCGGTTGCTTGATCTGACCGTCTATGGGCGGCAGGAGGATTTTGAAGACTCGCCAGCCGATTGGCCAAAGCACTGGGGCGAAGCCAGCCATCCGTTTCGTCGCGACGGCCGTCCGATTTCTCAATGGCCTCGGCTGGAAGCCGCGCATTCCGACAACCTTATGACCGGCGGAGGTGCGGACCGATAACGGGCGCCGTCGTTGACGTGAAGGCAAATACCTGCGCTTGGCAGCATCGGTTTCGTCGAAGTCAAGGATAGTCAATTTCGGAGCCGAAGCGTCGCGCTTCCTCGATGCGTCCAAGCCGACCTACGCTTCTGCGCGAGTTCTGGGGTGCCGACCTGCTGATCGCAGAGTCGCCGCGACAGAATCGCCGGCCGCGCTGCATGACTTTTCCGAAGCGGGGCTCGAGGCTGCGGCGGTCTTAAGCCGAATGCTCGCACCGGGGCGGATTGATTTTCGGCCGGCATCTGGCTAAGGCGATGGAGTTCTCCGCGATCAGTTCGGTCATCGACATCGGCGGAGGCCCCCAGGACCATTCTCGCCTGACTCGCAAGCGGTGGCCGCAGATTGCGGGGACGCTGGTGGAACTCCCGTTAGTCTCAGCGGCCGCGCCGGATATCTTGTCGGAATACAGTGCCGACGGCGTGGCCTTCGAAGAAGGGACATAACTGCCCTCAATCGGAGGGTACGATCTGGCGATCCTAAAGTGGTCGGGGTCAGCGCGACTGAGCGTCAACTATGTTGCCTTATATCACTGCCCGCGTCGGCGCGACCAAGTATGAAGTTTCAGCGTTCAGGGTCGGCATCGGTGAGCCAGCTGGACCACTGGCGTCGGCCTTGAGCACGCCTTCACCGACAAGGGAATCGCCGCCAAGAAATGTTGGACCGCTGGGAAACGACTTGCGGCCCGTAAAACCTCAAGAACACCTCCAATCGGGAGGCTGCCCCGCGATTGCGTTCACCTTGCGATACGTCCGCTTTTCGCTCCAATCTGCCTGATCGTCGATTGCATCCCTCTGCCAAGCGCAATAGGGACACTCGCGAGTTTTGCGTCGGCTGCGTGGGGCCCGACAGCACCATCCCCATCCGGGGCAGGGTAGTAGTCGCGTGATGTAGGAAACGCGGAAACCGACGACAAGCTGTTAGGCCCGCCGCCGTTCGGATCGTCCGGGCTCGGATAGTACGCGTTCGGGTCGGGTCTGCCTCTGTCACTATTCGGATCGGGCTTGCCCTCCTCGTTTTCCGGATCTGCGGGAGCTTCTTCGTCGTCGATCATCGAAAGCGTATCGGTATCCTCGCTCGCCTGATCGGCGTCTGACTCCGGGATGCCGCCGCTGGAATCCCCACTCGCATCGTTTCCCGAATGCTCAGGCTGTTTTGTATCAAGTAAGCCGAGGCCAACGCCAATGGCTACGGCTCCCGCAAAGGCGAGTCCAATTCCTACAGCCGGCGCGGCTGCGGCACTAGCCGTGGTGCCTGCCGCATAAATGAGCCCTCCGACAAGCATTCCGGCACCTGCTCCGACAAGCGGCGCGCCCATATCATGACTATCCGTGCGTTGTTCACCAGGCGATCTACCTCGACCGAACGGACCGGCGAGTTCACCCGAACCGGGACCGTAGCCGCCCATGCCGCCGCCGGGGCCGTAGCCGCCCATGCCGCCGCCGGGGCCGTAGCCGCCCATGCCGCCGCCGGGACCGTAGCCGCCCGTACCGCCGCCAGGGCCGTAGCCGCCCATGCCGTTGCCGCCGGGACCGTAGCCGCCGAACTTGCCCACTGCGCCGTTCGGTCGAGTCTTGACACGTCGCCCAAGATCAAGCGCTTCAAGGTCGGCAACATCGAAGAGATCGAACTCCGCGCTGCCGCCGTTAAGTACCGTTATTCCCTCCGAACGTGCCTGCGCTCCTGTTGGCACGTACCGAAGCCACGTTTCGCAAGCCATTGCTGCAAGCTCGTCGTTGCAATAGGGCCAGGCAGATTCGATTGCGGAGGACAGGATCGTCTCAAAGCCAGTGGCATCGCGTTTCCACAGGACAAAATCACATATCAGTTTCAAATAGCGCAGCCGTGAAATGGGATCACAGATGGACAACGAGTAAAGAACGGCAAGCTGAAAATTCTTCAGCGTTTGCAGCCGCCTTGCCGGTTCAATGCGCTTCGTGAAGGTCGATCTTGAACGGACCTCTCGACCGAACGTCAGCATTGCCAGTTCATGGCCATAAGCCAAACCGACTGACGTCTCCAAGGTCAACATTCCTGCGCGACGAAAAAATATTGTTCCGGTCGCGGTCCTTTCCGGAATGCGGAGGTAGTCTCGTTGACGCATGAAATACTTTTTTCTGGCTTCTAGCGCATTTTCTCTAAGTCCATCTTTTATATTTCGGCGCCCTATTGCATTGACCACAATTTTCTCCTCTGCATGTTGTCGGTTTGCGGGAACCAGAGCGCCGCGACGAAACGGACTGGGAAAACGGGACACTCAAAGACAACGGCATTTGCTGACTGGTGCCGGTTTTTGGTCGAGGAAGATGAGGCGCCGCCATTCGCGCCCTGAGCACGATACGCTCGTCATCTACTGGTGATCGTGTTGCCGTACGACGGGTTAGTAAGCGCATTGCGATCTCCGCACCGACTGGATGGGCGGCTGCTCATGCATAAATTCCGGAGAGACCGCCGACGAAGAATGCCGGCGAGGCCAGCAACCGCGCATACGCCTCAGGGTGGTCGCGTGAGTGGAGCGACTGAAGCGCGACTTTTCGCTTGTGTCGAATCCGTCGGTATTCGCCAGCAGGCCGTACCCTCTTTCGAGCTTCATCCTGTGCTCCGCTGGTGGTCATTGATTGCAAATGGCAAGGACGACCATCGGCACTTGGTACTGATGACCTAGAAACGGAGAAAGCGACAGTCGGCATTTGACGACTACAAGCCCTCAAAAACGCGCCCGTGCCATAAAGCACAGGAACCCAAAGCTGTCTGTTCCGGAGCCGGTCTGCCGTGATCCTGCGTTCAGGTGCCGCTTCGGTGAGGCTCGTTTTGGGGAATATGCGCTTAAGATATTTGCGGGCGGCGCGGCGGTGATATTGGCCCTTGCCGTCCAACGGCCTAGGCCAGCTAATCGACGACGGCCCGCCGTTTCCACCGGCCTGTACGAGAAATGCGCTTGCCACGAAGAATTCGCGCTCGTGGTCGCGTTGCCGATCCGGCGTGCAACGGGTCTTCGGTCACTCGTTTTCCCAAGTTGGCCCGCAGCAATCTAGGGTTGACCTCACCTTCCATTATGGCATTTTGGTCGTTCGAGAGCCGGTTGCGTGTAGGAGCTTTCGCAATCTCGACAGCTATGTGCCGATCCTAGAACAGGCTCGCTCCCATGTTTGACGATCTTACGGACAAGATCTACGAGGCCGCCTTTGTGCCGGATTTGTGGGCGGGGGCGCTTGAAACGGCCAGCGCTCTTTCGGGTTCGGCCAGCGGCTCGATTTTCGTCTTTACTGACGGTTCTCCTGCTCGCGGCAGGCTCAGTAACGAGTCGCCCGGTCACGCCAAGTCCCTTGAAAGAATCCGGCCTCTATTCGATGAGTTCCTAATCGGCGACAACTGGAAGTTATCGTCTGCGGTGATGCGGATGTATGACATGCGACCGGCGAGCTTTGTGCAGGTCGAAGATTTCTTGACAGCCGACGAGGTCGAACGTGATCGGGTGCGTATACAGCTGAGAGCGGCTGGTATCGGCGCTCACGCTTGCGCAGCAATTCCCGTTCCGAGCGGGGAACTTATCACATTCGTCTTTCAACGTTGGATCAAAGATGCTTCTTACGATCAGGGCGCGATCGACAGCCTCGACCAGCTTCGCCCGCATCTCGCGCGGGCCGGCATGGTCTCGGCGCGATTGGGATTGGAGCAGGCGAAGGCGACGGTCTCGGCGCTCGAGGCGCTGGGGTTGCCGGCCGCGGTGATGACCGCATCAGGGCGCGTGCTGACGGCCAACAGCCTTCTCGAAGACATGCCCGACGTTTTTCTGCCAACCGCGTACGGGGGTGTGGCGATCAGCAATGCCTCCGCCAATGCGCTTTTCCAAGAGGCGATCCTGGAAAACCGGCACAATTTCGCAGTGCGCTCCGTTCCCACCGCGGCGAACGAAAGCCGGCCGGCTCTGGTGATCCACCTTTTGCCGCTGCGTCGGGCCGCACATGATATTTTCTCCGGCGCCGACATCCTGGTCGCAGCGACAGCGGTGAGCGCCAGCTCCGTCGTACCATCACCAACAATTCTCATCGGCCTGTTTGATCTGACGCCCGCCGAGGCACGTCTGGCCGCCGCGCTGTCGCAAGGGCAGCCCTTGAAGGATGTTGCCTCAGGCTTAAAGATCACGGTGAAGACCAGCCGGACCTATCTGGAACGGATATTCGCCAAGACCGGAACGCATCAGCAAAGCCAACTCGTCGCGCTGCTCAAGAGCACCGAGCCGCTCAATCGCAGATAAGACGCTACATGTTTTAGCCCCCTCAAGAGCTCGGCTTCTGCCGGCGTCAGGTCGAACAGTCTGCGCACATGCACCTCGAAGCCGTCGGGAATGCGTTGCCCAACCTCCGTCATCGTGATCCGCGCATCGGCCCGACGCCAAGCCGTAGGCAGGGCATCGAATGGCGCTGCCGACAGCACCGATTGCGTCATGTCGGATCGCTGGCGATTAAATTGCACCAGCAAGTTTCCGCCGGTTCCTGGCATAAAAACGCCCACATTGCGGCATCAACTGGAAGAGCCTTTTAGTCGACGTGCCAGACATTGCAAAGTAGACAAGGGTCGCCATGCATCAGATAAATAGTCCGCTTTTTCTGGAGGAGGCCTACTATTCCCGATCTTTAGTTGCGGACGGTCTGCCCCAACAGCTTTACGCGCCCGGTGCCTGAACTCTAGCGCGGCCCGTTCCGCGTATGTCGTGGTGATCTCAATTCCAGCCAGGTTTGCGGGTTAGTTCCCCATCTACTCGACCCCGTCATGCTCCTGGGTGCACTGGACTTGCTTGGCTGCGAATGAAGCTGCCCACCGGTAAACCTGAACAGCCGACCCAATCCTCAGCTAACGCAGTAAGGTCGTCATGAGAACTCAATCACTGTGGAATTGAACGGCTATGTCGCCGTTCTTCAAGAGTCTGTCGTCTCCTTCAGGCTGGCAAAAGAGCTCCGGCCGGCGCCGGCTAGCCTGCCAGCGCTGCAGTGCCATGCCGCAGGATCGGTGATCGGATCTGCGCACTCCTCTTCTCGGGTCAGAGCCCGAGTGTCTGACCTGCTTCGAGGTGAAGGAAAGCTGCCGACGAGGTCCTGAAGACCGCGTCCTGAAATGCCACGACAGCAGAACCATGGGTAACATCAATCAGAACGGCCGCCGCACGCTCAACCTCATCGGCCAAGCGATCAACCCGGCCCATATAGTTCACGAGGCGATCGTGCAGCATCGACGACCGCGCGGCGTGGTAAAGGACGCTGCGCTTGTGACCGTCAGAGTTCAGTGGCTCGAACAGCATTGTCATGGCGGGAAACCTCAATGTGTCTTTGCGTCCGCAACCTCCATTAGAAACTCGTCACTTAACCCTTTCGTTCCGCTGGCGGACCCAAAAAGTGCCGCACCAAGTGCAACATCTGAGGCGGGTGCAGAATGACGAACACCGTGCGCAAGCTCGCACGCCTAAGCAGATCGCAATCACGCCGCCGGTCGGCGGGCGAATAACAGAACACAAACCTGCGGTCTCATCCGCTTCGCTTTGACGTTACGCCCGGCCGGCCATGGGATCGGTAGTCGGCGGCATCCCTGGCTTCCATTCGCGCGGGCAAGCTCATCGCGAGCTATCGACATACGCTCGCGCGTCCACACGTCTGTCACGGAGCTCACGCGCTAGTCGACGTCGGTTATGATGATTGATGGATCGGGAGCCAGCGCCCAACCCACACCCCGATCGTTCCGCGAACAACAACCGCAGCATCACGCAACGCCATGCGTAGGGATCAGAAGGGGTCCTCCCGCGAGCCAGATATCCGATCTCTTGCTCAGAAATTTCTATCAAACATTCCCGCCTCTGTACGTCTAATTTGATTGGAGGCTCGGTTCGAAAGGGATTAAATAAAATTCTACGAAGGGAGGCAGGCGATGCTCGACACGCATACAGAGATCACGCGCGCCATTGAAGCCACCTTCCTGCTGCGGCAAAATTCTATTGCTGGAACCGCCGCCTTTCGCCGCGATATAGACAATACCCGAAAGGCGATCAAAGCATCGCGCGAGCTGCTGAAGCACCTTCGCCGGCACCAGGGCGAGGACACTGCCCGACCCCGGGAAGATGCAGATCCGGCTGCCATTGCCGTGTCCGCGTTCGATGCCGACCTTCTCCACGCTTCATTTCGAAATTTGGTCGTAGAAATGAACTTGCCGGAGTCTCAATGGCACGATCTGGCCAAGAGCTTGGTACTCGAATACGCCGGGTGCGAGCAGATCGAAGGTGGCTTGGTAGGTTGGATCATAAGCAAGTGAGAGCCGTCCAACCTTGTTGCATTTTCCCACAGCTTGTCCCCATAGTGCCCGAGAGAGGGAGCTTGGGAGGTACCCAGTGGATCACCTGTGGAAATCCACCGACGCAATCATCCAGAATGCCATTGACGAAGCTCTCGAAGGCAACGTCGTCTCCCTAAAAAAGGCCGTCGCCCTAATTCGAGCAAAGCGTCCGGAATTGAAGGACGAGCTGGACGAGCTCGGCACGGTTAACGAGCTTTCAGAGCGGGTGGTCTTTGTGGCGTCAGCGACCGGAAAGGCGGTTCTCTTCGACCTCCACGAATAGGGAACCATCTGAGCGTCCCGGGAGACTCACTTCTTTTGGTTCGAGGGAGCCTTTCCATATTCTGCTGTCCAACATGACAAGCAGTTCGCGCGCCCGCTGGTGATCGGAGGAATAATAGACCGTATTGTTGTCGTAGCGGACACGAACCAAGCCAAGTCTTCGCAACTCGGCCATCTGTTGAGAGAGTGCCGACGGGCTAAGTCGCAGTTGCTCCCGAAGCGCCTCCGCCGACAATTCACGGTCTAGCACCAGGCTCAAAAATAATAAGGCGTCGCCCGTTAGACATGGCCCTCAGAAATGCGGGCAGCCCGGCTAACGTTGGCTAAAAATTGATCTGAGACCTCGAGACCTCCCCCTTATAACGTGGCGCTACGATGCGGCTCGGCCCGACACCGAACCAGTCGACGCCAAAGTAGTTCCGAGCGGAGGTGTCCAGTCGATGCCTCTCCGCGCCACGGGTGCGGAACCATCCAGGCAGCCTCGAAGTTCGATGCTGAACTAGTCGTGCAGGCCGACTATGGAAGAACTCGACAACGCACACCAGCGGGCCATCGCCCGCCTTATTCGCCAGTGGATCAAGACAGAGACGTTCCGCCGTCACCTTCGTCAGTTGCTGGGGCTGCGGGTAGACGACGAACTTCCCCAGGAGCATCGGTCCCTGCTCGACGAACTGAAACGCAGATACGGCGAATGGTCTCATGGACCCAAGGTACGAACTGAAAAGAGACCCCGAGGGATGGACGGTGGTCGACCGAAAGACCGGGAAACCCACTGAACCCGAGGGTCACCCCGCGGTCGGCCTCGAGATCACCTACGCGACGGACCTCGTGATGCTCCTGAACGCCATCTGCATGAAGGACAGGATCTCCTCAGGCCGGTTCTTCTGATGGCAACCCACTGGTTCTCCCCACCGGTCCCGATCAGCGGCAAGCAGTCAGGCATTATCTACATCGTCAGCAACGTCGAGGCAGCATGCGAACATCTCCTCACATGGACAAAGGGCGGCCCTAAGTGGAACCAGGCGGTGCGCACATGCATGAACGCTCTGGTGGACCGAGCGACACCTCAGGAGGCCCGAGAGGCGTTTCTCGCCGCCGCTAGGGAAGCGGGAGTGCTACGACCCAATTAACAAATGACACACGCCTGAGGGAACCTAGCCGGCCTCTTGCCGTTGACCCCGTTGGGGATTAGCGAAAGCGCAAATTTTAATGACATCAGGTGCCGTCCTGGTCGCCGAGGATGAGAGCATCATCCTCTTGGACGTCGAGCACTCCCTGGTCGAGGCCGGGTTCGAGGTGATGGCCGTCTACAGCGGGAATGATGCTATCGCAGCCTTTGATCGTGACCCGCAGCATATTGCCGCTCTTTTGACGGACATAAGGCTTAGAGACGGTCCAACTGGCTGGGAGCTTGCCCGGCATATGCGAAGCATCAATCCGACTTTGCCGGTCATTTACATGAGCGGCGATGGTGCCGAAGATTGGTCTTCACTTGGGGTGCCAAACAGCCTCATGATCACCAAGCCGTTCGTCATGGCCCAGATCATCACGGGGCTTGCAAACCTGCTCAATGCGCAAGGGGTAGGAACAGCTCCTGGCTGACTAGGTACCTGTTCTCCTCAGTCACACCTTGGGAGAACTGCGGGGGACCGAGAGCGAGCCTTGACGGAAGGCTATCAGGTGGATCATAGCCCTGGCTGCGGAGGAGTGCTCTTCGTTCGTCTTTCTCTTCCCCTTCGGCCGACGCGGATTCTGAGGCCTCCTCGTCCCTTTAGTGCATAGCTCCACCTGCCGAAGGCAAATACTCGCGGCCCTTCGAAGGCCGCGGGCTCCGGCCGGCGCTTTTCTATTTGGCAGCGAAACGAGACCGCCTCCGGCAAATTCGGAGATTAAAGGAGGTTCCGATGCGAGAGGACGGCGGCGGACCCGAAGATGACGAGGGCATGCTGTTGCGTGGTCGGCGGCTGGCTGCGGAGGCCGGCATCTCGGAACGAGAAGCGCACGGCTTGACCCAGCTCATTGGCACCGACTGGAGTTCTTTGCTGCGCGAAGCCCGTTTCCTAAAAACCAGCGCTGACCGTTTTGATCTCGACCAGGATCGCTGTCCTTGAAGGCCTTGCACGGCCGGAGGGCCTGCTGCATGTTCTTGGTGGTGGATTCCGGGAGAAAATCATGCCAATTCAACGAAAGGCGGCCGAGAGCGGTATTTTCGACGCATCTGAGTTGGCATTGCTTGGGCGGGTCTTCGACAAGCTTAAGCTGGGCAACCCATCGCCTGACGAGCGCGAGGTGATTGCCTCCCGAATTATCGCGAATTACATGGCAGGTGTGGTTGACGAGGCCGAGTTGGTTTTGCTTTCGAAGCAGCCGCTGGGCCGCTAGCCAACTCTCGGAACTTACCGCCCGCCCCGTTTTTGCGTTTCGGGGCCTCGTCGGTCTTTTTTCGTTGACGCGGAACAACGTGCTATTTCCGAAGTTGGAGCGCCGGAAGCTTCGCAGCGAGACTCCCAGCTTCCGCAGCCCGTCTCGCCCACGGCAATGGCTTGAGGCGGGCTGCTTTTGCATTTCGACGATGCTACGGCGGCCATTAAAAACGCGTCCACTGGCGAAAGGTGGCGGGTTTTTTGCTGTCCGGGGGAACCCGGCCTAGGGACACTCGTTCTGTGCGGCAACACTGGGCGGCAACGTCAGATCAGGGTAGTGATGCGGAAAAGGCAGCGGTTCACCGAGAAGGAAAAACAAGACAGAACGGAGCGCACCTCGGATGCTGCGCGCGAGTTGATCGAGGTCGAGCGCGCGGCAAGGGATGCGAAAACAGCTCGGCTGCGGGAGCAGCGGCTGACGCCTGACATTCCCTACACGACTTCGGCGCCCAGCAAAAAGCGCGAGAACGCGCGCCCCCAATAGCCCGCCAGCGCTCGACGGAACATCGGCGCGAGAGATCGTGGCACCAGTTAATCGATCTCGAGCGGCTCGTGGTCTGGGTGTTCATGCCCGGTGACCTGATGCAAAAAGGTAGCGCCGCCAGCCGGTATCCTTCATACCCATTCTGTCCAGCGAAGCGCAACCGCCACCGCAAGCCGACGTCCATCGGGTGAAAAGACGGCCGGCGCCGGTCGGGAGCTGGCGGGCATAGGGCGCCGGCCAAGTGGACACGGATCCGCCGAGTTTTATTTTATCGACGATCTCGTTATGGCGTCATCGCGGAAGCGCTTAGCTTAAGCGCTCCCGTCCGTTTCGCTGTCCTCATCGATTTGGCGCATCGGGAGATAGGCGTTAGTTTCCAGCCATTCGCGCAACACAATCTGAATGAGATCCGACCGGCTGATCTTCATCTCAGTCGCAAGGGCGGTGAGTGCATCTTCCGTTGCCGGCTCCAAGTTAACGCCGGCTATGTTTCGGAGCATCAGGGCGGCCCGGCGAAGGATGATTTGAAGTTCCGGCCGCGGAATGTCCGCAATGCGGTCGGCGGCACTTTCTAGCTCTTTGGCGAAGGATGCTCGGGTCATGACCCCATCTTTGCCATACCGCAGGTGCGCTGCCAAATAGTACACAGCAGTTCAATTCAACAGCGATGGTATCGGGGAACGTCGCAGACTCACCTTGGATGGATTGGCAGCAGCGATCACTTTCCACGCCGTCGGGCATCAATGGGCAAGCTTCCATGACGGCAGAACCTTCATGTCAACGCGGGCAATCTGCCGCCAGGTACAATCCTAATCCTTCAGGCCTCATGCCAGACGTTTGTATCGAGCCCCTGCGAAACGTCGGCCACCTCGGCGAGCGCAATCTGTAGGCCGAAAGCGTGGCCGGTGGAGTAATGCTGGCGCCCTGTCTGTATTGCTCCAGCGCAGTTTGCGCCGAACGGGACTAATAAGGTGCTTCGACCTGGCCTATTGATGCCTCGTCCGCTGTCGATGGCCGCTCGTGCGCCGCTGGGGGGCAGGAAAGCCCATTTGGGTGTCAGAAAGCGGTGGAGGATTTCGTCAGGGCCGATTTGGATGGTCTTCACCCGCGCGCCCCGTTTCGAGATCCCGGATAAAGGCGAGGACTGCTTCGACCTGGCCGTCGGCGACGAGCTCGGCCGCCGTGCGATGGCCACAGTCGGCGAAACCATCTCAGCGAGCCGCTGCGCCAAGGCCTTCTTGCCGGCGGCAATACAGATAAAAAGCGTCTCCTTCGGCCTTCTGTTGTCCAGCGGCACAAAGCCAAGCACGCCCTTTTTCCACGGCGTTACAGACGTCGTAGCAGGTGAGAAAGCTCACTCCCTTCTCCCCTACGAAAACCGACGCTGTGCTGATCGAAGGATCGGCGCCCCCGCCGTTGCTCAACCCGGGCCAAGAGCCGTAGCAGAAACGGCCAAGGGGTCTAATCGACATTGGGTAACAGTTCAGTGGCAGCAGAACTGAAATGACCTTCTCACGCTCCGCCCATGTAGATGTCCATGATTTGCCGGTCGTCGCGCACGTCCCGAGGCCTTCCCTCGAAGCGCCTTTCGCCGGCCGCCAGGATGTAAAGCTTGTCTGCGATGGGCATGGCCTCGCGGATATTCTGCTCCACCATCACGATGCCGATGCCATGCGCGGTGAGGGTGGTAACGCGTTCTAGCGTCTCGATGACCATGGCCGGCGACAATCCCGCGGAAGGCTCGTCAAGCAGAATGAAGCGCGGTTGCGAGACCAGCGCTCGCGCCAGCGCAAGCATTGCCTGCTCGCCGCCTGAAAGCGAACCGGCCGCGGTGCGCCGCCGCCGCGCCAAAGAGGGATATTGCTCGATCAGCGCCTCGATGCGCTGCTCGACTAGCCGGCGGTCCGCGATGGCGTAGCCACCCATACGCAAATTTTCCATCACCGTCAGGCGTGGGAACACGCCGCCGCCCTGGGGCATCAGCACCAGTCCTTCGCGCACTACCTCATGAACGGCAAGGTTGGAGAGCGTTGTATCGCCCAGGCTCGCCCTGCCGCTCCACACCGGCAGCGCGCCGGCAATGGCCTTGAGCAAGGTCGACTTGCCACAGCCGTTCGGTCCGAAGATGCAGGTGATCTTGCCAGCCTCCGCACTAAGCGAGACGCCGTGGACGATCTCCTGCTTGCCATAGCCGGTGACGATGCTTTCTGCGGTGAGCGTGGGGCTCATTACGGCCGCCCCAGATAGGTCCGCATGACTTCCGAGTCGCGAACGATGTCGTTGAAAGAGCCGCTAGCCACGACACGGCCTGCGTCCATGACGATGATGCGGTCGCACACATTGCGCACCATCTCCATATCGTGCTCGATGACCAGGAAGGTGATGCCGCGCTTGCGCAGCCGCGCGATGGCCTCGACGATAATCTTGCGGATGGTTGGATGCACGCCCGCCGTCACCTCGTCGAGCAGAATGAGCGAGGCCTGGCGCATGATGACGCGCCCGAACTCCAGCAGTTTCTGCTGGCCGCCCGAAACGTCGGAGGCGCGATTGTCGGCGACATGGTCCAGCTTGAGCAGCGCCAGTGTTTCGGCTGCCCGCTCGTGCGCGCCCTGCCAATGGCCCTCGGCCGCTGCCGCCAGTAGGTTTTCGGTGACGGTCATATTGTCGAACATGGCCGGAATCTGGAAGGTGCGGGCAAGCCCCAGCCGCGCGATAACGTGAGTCTTTCGGCCGCCGATCTCGTGACCGTCGAAACGGATCTGGCCGCGATCAGGGGCCACCGCGCCCGACACCAGGCTGAACAGCGTCGACTTGCCCGACCCGTTAGGCCCGATCAGGCCGGCGATCTCGCGCCGAGCGACATCCAGGGAGACACCGTCGACGGCTTTGATGCCGCCGAAATGGCGGTAGAGTTCGCGCACGACGAGGATAGGGTCGCGGTCACCAGCGGCTCTGTCGTCGGCCGCGCTCACTTGGGCCCTCCCTGGTCCTCGCCGACCAGCTTGCCGACCGCCTTGTCCAGCACGGCGCCGGAGTTGGCGGCGCGCGTCGAAAACAGGCCGGCGATGCCGTTCGGCATGAACAGCACTACCAGCACGATGGCCGCGCCCAATATGGCGATATAGAAGGCGGTGTCGCCCCAATACATCCAGATCAGCCGGTTGACGACGAATAGCCCCACGCCGCCCAGTGCCGGCCCCCACAGGCTGCCCAGCCCGCCCAGCAGCACCATGACCACCATCTGGTCGGTGATGTCGCCGCCGAAGACGCTCTTCGGATTGATGAAAGTGACCCAGTAAGCGAAGATCGCGCCAAACACGGAGGCGCTGACAGCGCTGAGCACGAAGGTCTGCAGCTTGACCAGCGAAGTGTTGATGCCCATCGCCTCGGCCGCTAGTTCGTGGTCGCGCAGCGCTTTGACCTTCAGACCAAACCGTGAGCGCTCGAACAGCGCCCAGGTGATTAGGTAAGTCAGCGCCGCTGCGGCGAACATGGCGAAGTAGAAGAAGCGCTCATCGAGAAAGGGCGGCAGCCCAATTCCGCCGATGCCGCCGGTGAAGTCCATCACCGAGGCGAACTGGATGAGCACCTCGGCGAAGGCCCAGGTGGCTATGGCGAAATAGGCGCCGCGCAGGCGCAGCGTCGGCGCGCCGATGATGATGGCAAACAGCGCTGTCACCACCATACCGGCGGGGACGGTGGCGAAGAAGGGCCAGGCGAGCTCGTCGCCCATCAGCAGCGCGGTGACATAGGCGCCGAGCCCAAAGAAGGCCGAATGGCCGAAATTGATGTAACCGGCGTAGCCGCCGAGTATGTTCCAGGAGCAGGCCAGCCCCGCCCACATCAGCGCGCCGGTGGCGATACGCAGCCAGTAGTTGTTGACCAGCATCGGCAGCAGCGCCAGCACGCCGATCACCGCGATCAGCAGGAGGAGGCCGGCCCAGCGTGGGTTCATGTCGGGTCTCACAAGCCGTGCCGCAGGATCCCGCGCGGGGATACGAGCAGGACGAGGAACAGCGTTGCGAAGATCGCCAGCAGCGAATAGCTCGACCCGACATAGGTCGCGACGAAGGCTTCGATGACGCCGAGCAGCAGCGCGGCGACAAGGGCACCGCCGACGGAGCCTAAGCCGGCAAGCACAGCCACGAAGAATGCGAACAGCGTATAGCGCAGGCCGACCTCCGGATTGACTGAGAAAATTGCACCCATCAGCACGCCGGCCATAGCAGTGATGCCCGCATAGAGCCCGTAAACATTGGCGCTGAGGCGGCGGATGTCGACGCCCATCAGCGCGGCGTTCTGCCGGTTTTCGGCCGTCGCTCGGATCGCCAATCCATAGCGGGTGCGGTAAAGGAATATGAACAATCCGCTGGCGATGGCGACCGCGAACACCGCCGCCGCCACGCGGATCAGCGGCACCGTCAACGGCCCGACGGCGAGGCTCTCGCCGCTCAAGGCCGTCGGAACGCTGTGGGTATTGAAGCCCCATGCGGTCAGCATGCCACCGCGCAGCAGCGTGAATAATCCGAAGGTCAGTGCCAGCGCCATCAATTCCGGCCGCGCCGTGCGGCTGTTACGGACATTGTAGAGGATCGGCCCGATCAGGTAGCCGATGGCGCCGAACAGCACGAAGGCGACCGGGATCGCAAGGAATCCGTCGACGCCTAGTCCGGCGGCCATGTAGTAGCCGAGATAGCCACCCAGCACGACCCAGCCTCCCACGGCGAAATCGATGACGTGCAGCACGCCGAAAGCGAGCTGGAATCCGATCGTGAAGGTGGCGATGACGCCGCCGATCAGAAGGCCGTTCAGCAAGGTCTGTAGGAAAAGATCCAAGGTGCAAACCGTCCCTCAGTCAGGCAAGCGAAAGAGCGGGAATGCCATGGCAAGGCGAGCGCGCTCAACGGCATGGTCCGTCATTTTCCGCGCACGCGCAACCGTGGTTCGGCCTGGCAGAGTGATGGCGACGAGGTCGCCCACACCCTGTCCAAAACCGCCTATTTCCAGGCCGGCAGCGGGTAGCTGAGGTCTGCTGCCGCGGCTTCCTTCGGCCCCACCGCCACCGTCTTGCCACCCTGAATCTGGATCAGCACCGGCACCGGCTGGACGTTGTCGTGGTAGTGGTTGCCTTCCTTCTCGAACTTGATCGGTCCATAAAAGGTCTGGATGTCGGTGGCGGCTATCGCGTCCTTCAGAGCCACCCTGTCTTCGGGCGTGAGCGCCGGCTTCTTGCCAAGCCGCTTGACGGCATCGCCGAAAACGAGCCCGCTGGCCGCGCAGGCCGCTTCGGTATAGTCGGGCTCGTGTCCAGACTTCTTTTGCGCCATCTCGGCAAACTGCCTTGCGGTGCCGAAGAGGTCGTCCTTGTATGGTACCGATGGCAACCACACGGAGACGCCGCAGGTGCCATCGGCGTCCGCGGCAAGCGCCTGGGCAAAGGCCGGGTCGGTGACGCCATAGTGCATTATCAGCGCCTTGGGCCGGAAGTTGAGCGACTTCGAGGTCTTGACGACGTTGATCAGCGGCTCCTCATGGCCGCCGACGGCGACGATGTCGGGATTGAGCGCTGCGATCTTGGAGATGACCGGGGTCAGGTCGCCCGAGGCCGGCACCAATTCGTAGGCGACGAGTTCCAGTCCGGCTTCCTTGGCCCCGTCGCGAAAACCTTCGCCGGTTTCCTTCGAGAAGGGCTCGTTGACACCAATCACCGCAATCGTCTTGGCCGTTGGGTTGGACAGTTTCGCCAGCACGGCCAGCGACTTGCCTGCGGTGGTGTCGACGGCCGGGATGATGCCGAAGTTGAATTCCGGTTTGGCCTTCCAGACGTTTGGCGATTCCGCGGAGCCAGAAATCATCGGTACCTGGTACTTCTGGCAGATCGGCTGCACGGCGATGGTCGAGCCGCTGGTGTAGGGGCCGAACAGCACATCAACCTCGTTCTGCACGATCAGGCGTTCGGCAGCGTCGGCGCCGGTCGCTGGGTTACTCTGGTCGTCACCGTAGAACATGTCGACCTTGAAACGCTGGCCGGCGACCTCGACGCCGCCCTTAGCATTTATGGCCTCTGCCCAGAGATCGTACCCGCGCTTGGTCAGGTTGCCACCGAGTATGTTCTCGCCCGACAGCGAGGTGATGACACCGGCCTTGAAGGTCACCACCTGCGCGCGTGCCGTTCGCACGAACGGTATCCCCAACGTGCCGGCCGCCAAGGCGACGGCGCTGCCGCCGAGGAACCGGCGGCGAGAAACTTTGCTTTTGATGGACATCATTCAACTCCCTTTGTCCGACTGTCAGATTGGAAACCGATGATGTTCTTGTTCATACCACAAGACGCGGTTGTGCGGCCAGGAAGATTGCCTCACGAGGCGGCTTTGGGTTCGAGCGGTCTTCGCTGGATCGAAAAGACGGAGAGCTTTGTGGGAGCTACAGGACGGTTCACACCGACCCCAGCGGGATGGCGCCCAGGCTGAAGGAACGGGCTGGCACGACAGGCCGAGGTTCTCGTAGGGCGTGACGCTCCCGGCGCTGTTGGAAACGGCGGCCGCCGAATGATCGATGCCAAGACAAGTTTCGCCGCCTGATTGTTCGCCCGCTTGAACTTCAGCACCTTGTCCGGCGCGCTGAAAGGCAGAAACAGCACGCCCAACAGGCAGCGTACAGCGAACGTGGCGAGGATGGCGGGCATCGGATGCATTCTTCGGGCTCCGGCCGAAGTTCGCGCCGGATCATCCGTGCGCGATCGGCGCACTCTCGACCCACTCTTACGTTGGAGCGTTGAATTGGTTCGCAAGCCGCGATCACATTCATGTTCCTGCGCGTTACCGCATTGTAATGGCGCCAGCCGGACCTTTTGGTCTTCGCTTGCGTTTCATGGGAGCCGGCTGACCTGGCATTGGCATAATTTAGTCCGAGGCTACCTTCTCTTCGAATGAGTTCTCCATGGCCGATCACAAGCCTCTGGCGCGGCAGAAAGCCATCGTAACCGGGGCCAATTCAGGCATCGGCGAAAGCGTCGCCCTTGCTCTTGGCCGGGCGGGCGCCGACGTGGTGGTGAACTATGTCGAAAACGAGGACGCCGCGAAGGCCGTCGTGGACCAGATCCATCAGGCCGGCAGCAAGGCGATCGCCCACATGGCCGATGTCTCGATGGAAGATCAGGTTGGAGACATGTTCCAGCGCACGGTGCGCGAGTTCGGCACCATCGACATCCTTGTCGCCAATGCCGGCCTGCAACGCGACTCAGCGTTTGCTGACATGCCGCTGGCGAGCTGGACTAAGGTTCTCGGCGTCAATCTGACCGGCCAGTTCCTTTGCGCCCAGGCTGCGACACGCGAGTTCCTGCGGCGCGGCGTGGTGCCGTCAGTCTCGTGCGCGGCCGGCAAGATCATCTGCATCAGTTCGGTGCACCAGGAAATCCCGTGGGCAGGCCATGCGAACTACGCCACCTCCAAGGGTGGCATCAAGCTGCTCATGGAAAGCATGGCGCAGGAGCTTGCCCCAAGACGCATCCGTGTCAACGCCATCGCGCCGGGTGCGATACGCACGCCCATCAATACCTCCGCCTGGGATACGCCCGAAGCGCTCAAGGGCCTGCTGACGCTGATTCCGTATGGGCGCATCGGCCTGCCGGAGGACATCGCGCGGGCAGCCGTCTGGCTGGCGTCCGACGAGTCCGACTACGTTGTCGGCACCACGCTTTTCGTCGATGGCGGCATGACCCTCTTTCCTGGCTTTTCGACCAACGGTTGATCGGAATGGGCGGCAATATGATCTCATCGTCATCGGAAGCGGATCTGGCGGCGCTTCGCTCGGCCATCATCTGGCGCGGAACGGACTGCGCGTGTCGCTCATCGAGCGCGGCGGCTACCTGCCGCGCTCGCGCGCCAACTGGGATTGCAAGACCGTGTTCGTGGTCGGCGCCTACCAGACGAAGCAAACATGGCGGCGCAGGGATGGCGATGCGAGCTTCTTCTCTCGATCGCGGTGGTCAATCCCACACTGACAATCATCGCCAACGCGCTGCGCGTGGCGGGCGGCTTGTATGACGGCGACATTTTCATGCGATCTCAACGGACCGGCGACGGCACTGCCGCATTTCTGGGAACACACGATCGGCAGTGGGCACGCCACGCTCGGCCTGCGTGCAGACTGGCAGGCGCAATTAAAGCGAACGCATGACGAGCTCGGCATGCGCTATGTCCGCTTCCACGGGATATTATGCGACGAGATGGGCACGCTGATCGGCGAGGGCACCACATTGTTCTATTCGTTCTTCAACGCCGATCTCATCTTCGATTTTCTGCGCTCGATCGGTATGAGGCCCTTCGTCGAATTGAGCTTCATGCCCAGTGTTCTGGCTTCGGGCGACAGAACCGTGTTTCATTATCGCGCTAATATCTCGCCGCCGAAGGACTACGCCCAATGGGCGGTGCTGATCCGCAAACTGGTGAGCCACTGGGTGGGCCGCTACGGCCTGGACGAGGTGCGCCAATGGTTCTTCGAGGTCTGGAACGAGCCGAACCTGACCGCCTTCGGCAGCGGCAAGCAAAGCGACTATTTCGAGCTTTATCGCTATACCGCCAAAGCCATCAAGGGTGTCGACAAGCTGTTGCGGGTCGGCGGTCCGGCGACGGCCGACAATGCGTGGATCGGGGATTTCCTGAATTTTTGCCGGACAAGCGCTCTGCCCGCTGACTTCGTCAGCACGCACCATTATCCGACCGATGATTTCGGCCAACCTGGCGACGATACCGAAGCGCAGCTCGCCGCCAGCAAACGCAGCGCGTTGCGCGAGGAAGCGCGAGGCGCGCGCAAGCAGGCAGGCGATGTGCCCCTCTATTATACCGAATGGTGCACCTCCTCGAACCCGCGCGATCCCTTGCATGATGATCCATATGCCGCCGCGTTCATCGTCAAGACCGTTCTGGAAGCGACCGGACTGGTTCAGGGATACAGTTACTGGACTTTCTCCGATATTTTCGAGGAGAACTTTTTTCCCTCGCTGCCCTTCCAGGGCGGGTTCGGACTGTTGAACATCCACGGCATCGCCAAGCCGGCCTATCGTGCCTTTCAATTGCTGCATGAAGTTGGCACCGAGATGCTGCCGGTCGAGGGCGCTCATGAGACGGTGGACGCCTGGTTCGTCCGCGGCGATCGCGCGTCCACGCTGATACTGACGAATTTCGCCCTGCCGCGTCATCCGATCGAGACCGAGGAGGTGTTGTTCACGCTGAAAGCCGCATCGAGCGCGACTTCGGCTTGCGTGCAACGCATCGACGCCGAGCACGCCAACGCCAAGCGCCGCTGGGAAGAAATGGGCAAGCCCGAATATCTTGACGCGCCGACCGTGGATGAGCTCAAAAATATTTCGGAGCTTCGCAGCGAGCCGGTCGCGACCAAGAGCGAGGCCGGTAGCTTGGTCCTCAAAATTGCGCTGCCCCCGCTATCGGTCGCCGCCATTCGTCTGGCGAACACGTGAAGCCGAAGCCCGCTTTGGGAGACGTACGCCAGGCCGACCGTTTTTTGTGCTGTCCTGCTTTTGAATAGGCTCTTACCCCGCGCCAGCCGCCGATCGGGGCGCCGGAACGGAGCCGATCGTGAAATCCTGATGGAACGCCGAGGTGCCAGAGGCTCGCAGGCTCCGCGATCGTTCCATGTGGATCAACGCGTCACCCTCGGTCGGCCGATGTCGGCTGCTACGGATTAATCGGGTTAGGAGAATCCCTTAACCCACTATTGTGAGCGCCGCGAAAAATTCACGAAAGAGCAACGCGGTCAGGCAGTTGCGTGCGCCGGTGCCCGGGTCACTTTTAGCCCCAATTTCACTAATCTGGAGAATTCGCAAACACACTACCCATTCGGCTCCCGTCCAACCATTTTGGTTGTGGAACGGCGTGTAACAGTTTGCGGGTGTATATGTGCCGTGGTTCAGCGAACAAAGCCTCCGTCCTGTTCTCCTCGACAACCTTGCCTTGCTGCATCACCAGGATGCGGTCGGCGAACCGGCGAACGACAGGCAAGTCGTGAGTGATAAAAATGTAGGACAGGCTCAGGCGCTGGCGAAGATCGGTAAGCAGCTCGATCACCTGCATCTGAATCGATACGTCCAGGGCCGAGACGGCTTCGTCGCAGACGATCAGCTCCGGTTCGCTCGCCAGCGCGCGTGCGATCGCGATGCGCTGTCGTTGGCCGCCGGAAAACTGGTGCGGGTGACGGTTGGCATGTTCAGCCCTGAGCCCGACCACTTCAAGAAGCTCGACCACGCGGTCTTTCCATCGATTGCGCGGCAGGATGTCCCGGTGGATCGCCCAGGGTTCAGAAATGATGGCGCGGACGTTCATGCGTGGGTTCATAGAGCCGAACGGGTCCTGAAACACCATCTGCACCTGCCTGCGGAATCTCTTTAGAGCGACATTCTCCAGCTTGAATATATCCTCACCGGCGAAGACGGCGCGTCCGGAAGTTGGTTCGTTGAGACGCAGTAGCATCCGCGCGATAGTCGACTTGCCGGAACCGGATTCCCCCACGATCCCGAGTGTCTCGCCGCGCTGAACGGCAAAACTGACATCATCGACAGCCCTGAATTCGCGCTTGGCCGAAAAGACAGAAGATTTGAGAGTGTAGTATTTGCTCAGATGCTCCACCCGCAGAAGCGTTTCGTCCTGGCGATCTGGTCGTGGTTTTGCGGTTGAATACGCATCAGGCAGGGCTGTAACGAGCCCCCGAGTGTAGGCATGTTTTGGTTGCTTGAAGACGTCTTCGGCCTTGCCGGTCTCGACGATTTTGCCAGCATTCATCACGACGATACGATCCGCCATGGCAGCCGCAACCTGCAGGTCATGGGTGATCATAATAAGCGCCATACCGGTTTCCCGCTGTAGATCGCGCAGGAGATCGAGAATCTGGGCCTGGATGCTGACATCGAGCGCCGTGGTTGGTTCATCGGCAATGAGGATGTCGGGTTTGAGGGCGATCGCCATTGCGATCATCACACGCTGCCTCTGTCCACCGGAAAACTGATGCGGATAATAGTCGATGCGCTTTTGCGCGTCAGGAATGCCGACACGCTCGAGAAGCGCGATCACCTTTTCCCGGACCGCGCTGCCTTCGCCGGCCTCATGGCTTTCGAAGACCTCGGCGATTTGCCGCCCAACCGTGTAGACGGGATTGAGATAGGCCAGCGGATCCTGGAAGATCATGGCTATGCGGCGCCCGTTCAATTCACGCCGGCCGTTCTCGTCCAGTTGCGACAGGTCGATCCCATCCAAGACAAAGGAACCCGACACGACTTCACCGGGCGGGCAATCGATCAGCCCCATGACGGTGCCTGTGCTGACGCTCTTGCCGGAGCCGCTTTCACCCAGAATGACGAGCGTTTCGCCACGGCAGACATTAAACGAGACCTCGTCGACCGCACGCACCGGGTCGCCTTCCGACAAGAAATCGACCGTCAACCCGTCGATGGTCAGAATAGGTGTGGCTGCTTCCGTCATCGAGAGATCTTTCGCAACGATTGCAATCGCCAGCGCTGCTGTGGATCCGCGACCGTTCGCGCCCAGCTAGACAGAACGTTCAGAGATAGCGTCGTGAGCAGGATGGCGAGCCCCGGCCAGAATGCGATCCACCAGGCCGTCGCGAGATAGCCCCGGCCGTTGGCGACCATGGCGCCCCAGGTAAAGTCCGGCGGCTGGATGCCGAGGCCGAGGAAACTCAGCGCGGATTCTGTCAGGATGACGGTGGCGACGTCGATCGCTGCGATAGTCACAAGCGTCGGCAAGGCCAGCGGTGCGATATGGCGCACCAATACCCTCGTCGAACTCGCCCCCATGGACCTGGCCGCGCTGACGAACATGCGCTCGCGAAGTTCCAGAACCTCGGCGCGCGCCGTCCTGATGAAGACAGGCATGCGCGTGATGGCCAGCACGATGATAAGATTGAGCATGCTGGGACCGAGCGTATAGAGCACGATCAGCGCCAGGAGGAGCGAAGGAAAGCTCATCACCACATCGGCCAGCCGCTGGATGACGTGGCTGTACCAGCGCTCCGAATAGCCGGCGACGAGACCGAGCGTGCCGCCCACGATCATCGAACAGAGAACGGCCGCCGCGGCAATGGTAAGAGTCTTCTGCGCTCCGACGACCAGCCGGGCAAGGATCGGCCGCCCCAGGGTGTCTGCGCCAAGCATATAGATCCAGCCCTGTTGGGTCGAGAAGGGCGGAAGATTGCGCTGGCGAAGGCCGAGCTTGGCGGCTTGTTCTCCGACAAGCAGCGGACCGAACAGAGCGCAAAGCAGCAGCAGCGTCAGAAACGCCGCTGCAACCAAAGCGAACTTGTCCCGGGTGAGATAGATCGCAAGCTGCCGCGCGCTTCCGGGCGACTTTGGCGAAGGCGAGGTCACGTCGGTCACCGTCGGCTCCCTAGTAGCGGATGCGCGGATCGAGGCCGACATAGAGAAGGTCGATCGCGATATTGACGATGAAAATGGCGATTGCTGTCACCAAGATGGTCGACTGAACCACGGCGAAGTCGCGCTGGATGATGGAATCGATCATCAGCTTGCCGATACCGGGCCAGCCGAAGATGGTCTCGACAACCACGGCGCCGTTGATCAGCCCGGTGGTCAAATCCCCCGCCACCGTGACGACCGGCAGCAGCGAGTTCCGCAGAGCATGTCCGAAAATGATCTTGCGGCGCTTCAAGCCCTTGGCGTGGGCTGTCTTGATGTAGGGCGACGCCAGAGCCGAGATCATCGTTCCACGCACAACCTGCACCAGAAGGCCGAACGGCCGCAGCGTCAGGACGAAGACCGGCATGATCCAGTGAAGGATGCTTCCGGTTCCCGAAGTGGGCAGGATACCCAGGCCGACGGAGAACACGAGAATTCCAACGATGGCGATCCAGAAATCCGGTGTGCTGGCCCCCGCCAGCGAGATAAGGCCGGCGATGCGATCGAACAGGCTGCCGGGGCGGGCGGCCGCCAGGGCCCCAACGACGATGGCCAGCACGATGGATAGGGACATGGCGACAACCGCGAGCTTCAGCGTCTGGGGAAAGGCCTCGAGTGCGACATCGATGGCCGAGCGATGCTGGCGCAGCGACTCGCCGAAATCGAGGGACAGCAGATCGCGCAGATAGTGGAGGAACTGCACGTAGACGGGCTGGTCGAGCCCATTGAGCCGCGCAAAAGCCTGACGGGCTTCGATGCTTGAGTCGAGAGGTAGATAGAGCGCCGACGGGTCACCGGTCAAACGGGTGAGGAAGAAAACGAGCGTCAACAGGCCGATCACGCAGAGGATGCTGTGATATGCCCGCCGCCCGATATAACCGAGCATCATGCGGAGCCTCTGAATTCGCTTGAAGGCCAGGCGAAGCGCGAAAAGCTGTGCCCACGCCTCGCCTGCCACGCCGGTTCAGTTCTTGAGAGCGATATTGGCCAGCGGAATTTCGCTGTTGGTAGAGATGTCCGGCTTCCAGTCCAAACGCTTGCCAACACGGGTGTAGCCGATCATATGGAACATCGGAACGTCGGTCACCACGTCGTTGCGGACCTTGTCGAATATCGCCTTGAAATTCGTGGTGCGCGCCTCACCGGTGGATGCCATGGCATTCGCAACTTGTTCGTCGAGCGCCGGGTCGCTGACCGTCGAATAGCTGCCGTTCGAGGTGTAGAAGATTGGGATGGTAAAGGCGGCGTCGCCCTTGTTGTTGTCGTGCATCATCTGCAGCAGATTCGGGCCGCGGCCTTCCGGGAACGGCTTCTGCAGGAAGCGCAGCCAGTCGTTCACGTCGAGCATGGTCAATTTCACGTTCAGCCCGACATCCTGCCACATGGCCATCACGGCCTCCATGGCTTCGGCGCCGTTCGGATAGATGCCGTTGCGACCGATGAGTTGGATCTGCGTATCGGTCGGCGCGCCAGCAGCCTTGGCTTCGGCGATCAGAGCGCGGGCCTTTTCGACATCATATGGCCAGGCTTCCAGCTTGTCGTCGTGGCCGTTAATGCCGGGTACGACCATCTGCGAGGCGCGCTTGATATCCTGGCCGAACAATTGCGCCAGCCCGTCCCAGTCGATGGCGAGGTTGAGCGCCTTGCGGATGCGAACGTCGTTCAACGGCGCGAAGCCGGCGTCGATGCGGATCGCGGTCGTTTCGGAGTTCAGATAGGCAAAGTCGGTCTCGGGATTTCTAGCATCCTGGGCTGCGATGGAAGGCGTCAGATCGGCTTCGCCGGTCTCGACCATGGCGGCGCGGATAGAGGATTCCGAGCGCCAGACATAGCTCGCCTTGGTGATGGCGGGTTTCTTGCCCCAATAGCCGTCGAACGCCTCGAGTACGACGGTTTGCGGGGTGAAGCTGGAAATCCTGTAGGGTCCTGTGCCGACAGGATCGTTGACCGCCCTGTCCACAGGCGTATTCGGCGAGACGATCATGACCACGCTAAGCAATGTCGGCAGGATAGGTTGCGGCTTGTCCGAGATGATTTCGACGGTCAGGTCGTCGACCTGTTTCACCGTCAGCTTTGCGTCGCCGAATTTTGCGATGTTGCTGCAGGTTAACTTCCCGCCGGTCATGCGCTCGATGGAGAATTTCACCGCCTCGGAGTTGAATGGTGCGCCGTCCTGGAATTTCACGCCTTCGCGAAGCTTGAGCGTCCAGCTGTTTGGATCCTTTTGTGTCCACTCCGTAGCGAGACCGGGCTTTGCCTGGCCCGAGGCCGCGTCGATGATCGTCAGCGGCTCGACCACGTTGCGCGCCAGGATTTGACCGATATTGGTGATGATGGTGCCGCATGGCTCCAGGTTTGCCGGCTGTTCTGGAAGGACGATGCGGACTTCGGACGCATCCTGCGCCACGGCCGAGCCGATCCATCCGCCTGCGAGCAGGACGCCTACCATGATTATAGTTGCGCTTCTCATGCATTCCTCCCGATTGAAACAATGACACTCCACGCGACAATGCCATCCGCTCGCCGTCGCACCGCCGATGATCAGTTGCGCGCGGCCTCAATCAGCCCGCGCAGCGCCTCGCGTTCGTCTTGTGTCAGATTGACGAGCGGCGGACGCACGGGCCCCGGCGTATAACCTACGAGATCGACGCCAGCCTTGATGATCGAAACAGGGTAGCCGGGCTTGCGGTCGCGCAGCGCTGCAAACGGGAAGAAGAAGCTGTGAAGGATTTCCTCCATCATCGTCCGGTCGCCGGAACGCATCGCGCGATAAAAGCGCAGGGCCAGTTCGGGTACGAAATTGAAGACCGCCGATGAATAGGTGGTGACCCCGACGCCGTTGAACCCTTCCGCGAAAAGCTCATGCGTCGGCATACCGCCTATGTAGCAGAGCCGGTCGCCCAGCTTGGCGGTGATGTGGCGCACCAGATCGATCCTGCCGGTGCCGTCCTTGAACCCGATCAGGTTCGGGCATGCTTCCGCCAAGCGCGCCACAGTATCGGCGCTGGCGACGGAATTGGCCCGGTTGTAGAGAATGACGCCAAGGCGGGTCGAATCGCATACAGCCTTGACGTGAGCGAAGATGCCGTCCTGCGGGGCTTCCGCCAGATAGTGGGGCAGGAGCAGCATGCCATCGGCTCCCGCCGCTTCGACGATTCTTGCCGTCTCCACTGCGAGCGCCGTGCCGTAGCCGCAACCGGCGATAATCGGGACATTTCCCGCGGCTTCTTTTGCCGCGGCGGTAACCTGCCCCACCTCGCTAGGCGCCAGCGAGAAGAATTCGCCGGTGCCGCCGGCGGCGAAGAGCGCCGCTGCCTCATAGCTGGAAAGCCGCTCCACGTGCCGGCGGTAACTGTCGAGATTGAGCTCAAGATTCTCGGTGAAATGAGTAACCGGGAACGACAGCAGTCCTGAACCGACACGCGATTTTATCTCTTCCGGCGACAACGAATTTCCTCTCATCTTGTTCGTTCATGACCAGAAAATTCATATGATGACTTTTGAGATGAGTCAACCGTCCCCATCGGATTTCGGGGCCGGCCTCCACGCGGTCAGCGACCGGTAGCGCTTGATGCCGGTGACCAGATGTCGGCGCATCGCCTCACGGGCCCGGTCGGGATCGCGCGCCAGGATCGCATCGGCGATCTCGCGATGTTCCAGCAGGATCGGTTCGTCCCGGCTGGGCAGGGGATCGACGCCGCCCATCACCGAGCGGAACTTCACGCGCGGAATCATGCGACGCCCGACATGTTCGAGAAAGCTCCGGAAGCGAGCGTTGTTGGTGGCTGTGGCGATCGCCATATGGAACAGGAAGTCGGCCTCGGCGGTCGGTTCTCCCTGTGCAATCAGCGACGCGAAATGATCGACCTGCGCCTGGATTTCAGCCTCTTGAGCAGGGGAGCTCCGGGCCGCTGCAAGTCCGGCAGCCTCGACTTCGATGGCGATGCGCAGCTCGAGCTCCTCGATGATATCAGAAATCTTGTCGGTCTCGCCAGTGAACAGTTTCAGACCCGGATCGATCTGGCGGGGACCGATGACGAACACGCCGGCTCCCTGGCGGGATTCGACCAATCCGTCGGCGCGAAGGGCGGCAATCGCCTCGCGGATCACCGTGCGACTGAAACCGAACCGGTCGATCAGCGCGGGCTCGGTCGGCAGTTTGTCGCCGGGCGCGTAATAGCCAGCCTCGATCTGCGCCCGCAAGGCGTCCGATACCCGCGACGATAGCGAACGGCGCGGCCTTTGCCGACCTGAACCTTGCATGGCGCCTCCAGACGATCAATGCCAAAAGCCATCATATGAATCGGACTGTTCTCCGATGATGATCTTACGGGGGAATGGAGGATTTGTAAAACGGCAGCACCATTCCAGTTCTTGGTCAGTGCCGAGTGCGGGAAATCCGCGCGCCGGGTCTGTGAGGGCAAGCCAAACGGCTGAGCTGTTCGACAGCGACGCCGCGGTGGAGCCCATTGAATTGCATCGCAATAATCGTCTTTTATAGAACGTGCCATTCGATTGGACCCGATGTAATCGGCGCTCAGCGACACTATCAGGACGCTGGAGCAGCGGGAGCCCGGCTGATCTGACACACCAGACGCAGCCTGTCCGTGACCGTCGGCGGAGAGCGCTTGCTGCGAAGCCTACGACCGGCCTTCGATCACATCGAGAGCGAGATCTCCGCCGTCACGGCCCAGCGCGACAAGCCCGTTGGTCTCATTCGCCTGACAGAGTCCGGTATGCCGCCAGATCGGTACTGTGGCCGGTCATCGCTAAACTCCTTCTGGACCTGCTCGCCCTCCGGACCCCATGGACCGACGAGCCGGCGGATGCGGCCTGCCTCACGACCGCGGTCGTGGCCAGAAGCGGCAGGGGGCGCCGAGGCTTCATCCAGTGGAGCCAACGAGGCATGCGGCGAAAGCCCATCTGACCCATGGGCTTTCGCCGCTTTCGGTGCGCAGGCGGCGGTCATTTGCTGCGTGGCTGCTTTGACGGAGCCTACCGCGGCGCTTGCAAGACCGTTCAGGCCAATTCTGCACTACAATCATTTATGTGCAGTTGGCGGCCGCGCTCGCGAAGCTCGGTCGGCTCGAACAAGCCAGGGCAGCTGCCGCGCGGGTGCTCGAACGGCGTGATCCAACCATGGCACGTTCGGCGGCAACGTCACATCACCGATTTCATCCACTCAAAAAAGGCCCCGATGTGCGACCGTAGGGAGTGATCAGGCTCGACACGAGATGGAAACCCTAGCCTGGGAAGGAGCACAATTTGACAGGTTGGGTAAACTTCCATACAAGTGATGCACACTAGTATGGAAGTGAGCGGACATGGTTGCCGTCGTCGTTGAAAGACCGGGCAAGCTTACCCTAGTTGACAACGAGCCTGGCGCGGTGGCGGTGGATGATGTGCTGGTGCGTGTGCAGCGCGCAGGCATCTGCGGCTCGGACATCCATATACTTCACGGCACCAATCCCTTTGCAAAATATCCACGCATCATCGGCCATGAATTTGCCGGAGTCGTTGAGGCGGTAGGGCGGCAGGTGTCCGGGCTGGCACTGGGCGACCGCGTCGTCGTCGACCCGGTTGTTTCCTGCGGCCATTGCTATGCCTGTCGTCTCGGCCGTTCGAATGTCTGCGCTAATCTGGAAGTGCTGGGCGTCCATCGGGACGGCGGCTTCCGCGATCGGATTGTCGTGCCCGCCGCCAATGCGGTGAAATTGACGCCGACGCTGCCCGTTGAGATCGCCGCGCTTGCCGAGCCCTTCTCGATCGCCGCCAACGTCCTTTCGCGAACCGGCTGCTCGGCTGACGACGTGGTATTGGTCTATGGCGCTGGCACAGTGGGCCTGACCGTGCTTCAGGTGGCAAAGCTCCATGGCGCGCGGGTGATCGTTGCTGATCTCGATGCCAACCGCCTGGCGCGCGCGGAGGCCTTCGGAGCCGACCGCGTTATCCACTCCGCGAAAGAAACTGTACCGCTCGCCGTCGCCGGTGAGAATGAAGGTCTCGGGCCGTCCGTGGTCATCGACGGCGCAGGCGTCCCCGCACTTCTGGCGGAGGCCTGCGCGCTGGCAAGTCCTGCTGGCCGGATAGGCCTGCTCGGCTTTTCGCCCGCACCGTGCAACGTCAGTCAGCAGGAAATCGTCAAGAAGGAACTGTCGCTGCACGGCTCAAGACTCAGCCAAAAATTATTGCCGCAAGTTGTCGGCTGGCTTGACCAAGGGAGGTTGAGTCCGGCCGCCATGATTACCCACACCTTCGCCGCCGCCGAGGCGAAGGCTGCGTTTTCGCTGATCGAGAGCGAACCGGGGCAGGTCGTCAAGGTCCATCTCGACTTTGATCCATAACCACTGAAGGAGGAACGACTATGTTTGCAACGAGAATTTCACGTCGCGGCGTGCTGGCCACCGCTCTCGGCGTTGGCGCCAGCATCACCATCGTTGGCCGTGCCCAGTCCAAGACCGTACTGAAGCTGGGTCACCTCGCGAACGAGCAGAACAGTTGGCACAAGGCCTCGCTGAAGTTCGCCGACGAGGTTGCCAATCGCACCAACGGCGAGATCGAAATCAAAGTCTTTCCGAACGAGCAGCTAGGCAAGGAAACCGACCTCATCAAAGGCATCCAACTCGGCACCGTCGATTTCACGATCACCGGTGAGTCGCTGCAGAACTGGGCGCCGCTGGCAGCTTTGCTCGCAGTGCCCTACGCCATACGCGATCTCGACCATATGGAGACCGTGATCGAAGGCCCCGTCGGGCAGAAGATCGCCGCCGATATCGAGGACAAGACAAAACTCGTGCCGCTGACCTGGTTCGCGCGGGGGCCTCGCGAGCTGACGGCCAATAAGGCGATCCGTACGCCCGATGAGTTGGCCGGTCTCAAGCTGCGTGTGCCTAACGTGCCGCTGTTCGTCTCGTTCTGGCAGGCGCTCGGTGCCAAGCCGACACCGATGGCCTTTTCCGAGGTCTTCACCTCGCTGCAGAGCCACGTCGTTGACGCGCAGGAGAACCCGCTGGCACTGATCCAGTCGGCAAGTTTCTTCGAGGTGCAGAAGTATCTGAACAAGACCGACCACGTGCTCAGCTGGATCTATCTCGTTGGCGGCAGCCGAAAGCTCGGCAAATTGCCACAAGAGCAGCAGAAGGCCATCCGGGAGGCGGCGAAGGTGGCTCAGGAATTCGAGCGCAAGCTTTTCCTGGCAGACGAGGCTCGCATTGCCGACGAATTGAAGGCCAAGGGGATGGAGTTCGTTGAGGTGGACAGGAAGGCTTTCGCCGCCAAAGGCAAGGATGCAGTAACCGCCTCGCTCAGCTCCGACCTGAAGCCGCTCTACGAGGAGATTCTCGGCACAAAGTAGACGAGTGCTCCGGGGTCGCCGTTTGGGCGGCCTCTGCGCACAAAGCACCAACAACGCCGGTCCGCGATGAAGGCCCGGCCTCTGTCTGGGAGGAGCCCATGAAACGAACCGTCGGCATGCTGTTGGCTGGCCTGAAGGCGATCTGCAAGGCTGGAACCATTTTTGCTTTCGCGGTTCTCATCGCCGTCGTGACCGTCCAGGTGCTCGGGCGTCTGCCAGGCTTCCCGTCCCCGGCCTGGACTGAAGAGGTGGCGCGTTTCGCCTTGCTGCACATGGTCGCTTTTTCGTGCGGCCTCGCCGTGCTGCGTGGAGAACTGGTCAATGTCGATCTCTTCACCGCATCCCTGCCAGCCCACGCCCGGCGCCAGGTTGAGCGGGTGGCAGACATCATCACGATCCTGTTCAGCCTCGCGGTCATTCCCGGCGCCTATGCCTATGTCTCGGGAAGCGTCGGCGAGCGCGCACGCTCCCTCGACGCACCGATGCTTATCGTCTACGTCACCGTGCTGATTATCCCGGTCGCGCTTGCCATTTTCTCGCTGGCCCGGCTGTTCGGCTTCGGACAGCCAATGCGACACGAGGAGCTGATCTAATGCTGGTCGCGGCCCTTTTCGGCAGCTTCGCCGTCTGCCTCATCCTCGGCGTGCCCGTTGCGATCGCGCTCGGCGTCGCGTCGGCCATTTATCTTTATCTCGCCGACATCGACCTGACGGTCGTGGCGCAGTTCATGTATTCGGGCATGGACAGCTTTGTGCTCTTGTGCATCCCCGGGTTCGTGCTGGCCGGCAATCTCATGAACGGCGGCGGCATCACCGACCAAATCGTGCGTTTCGGCAACGCGCTTGTCGGCCACATACGGGGAGGGCTCGGCCTGGCCAACGTTACCGGTTCGATGATCTTCGCCGGCATATCGGGCACGGCAGTCGCGGAAACCGCCTCGATCGGCGCAGTGATGATCCCGGCGATGAAAAAGGCAGGCTACGATGCCCCCTTTGCTTCGGCACTCACCGCCGCCGCCTCCACGGTCGGTCCGATCATTCCGCCCAGCGTTCCGATGATCATTGCCGGAACGCTCACCGGCCTATCGGTTGGCAAGATGTTCGTGGCCGGCGCGATCCCCGGCTTGCTGCTCGGTCTCGGTATGCTCATTACTGTCTATATCCTGTCCCGCCGGCGCGGCTACCCCAAGGGCGAATGGGTCGGCTTCCGTGCGTTGCTGCGTTCCAGCCGCGCCGCGATCTGGGCGATCCTTATGACGCTGATTATCTTGGTTGGCATCGTCGGCGGCGTGTTCACGCCCACGGAAGCGTCCATCGTCGCCTCGCTCTATGCCTTCCTTGTCGGCCTGTTCGTCTACAAGGGATTCGGTGTCAAAGACCTGCCTGGCATCCTCTTGGAAAGCGCAGTCGGGTCGGGCGCGTTGATCCTGCTGGTCGGGCTTGCCAACGTCTTTGGCTGGATCATGACGAGCGAGCAGATCCCGCAGGCGATCGCGGCAGCGATGCTAGCGGTGACGACGAACAAGTACCTGATCATTCTTTTCATCAACATTCTGCTGCTGATCGTCGGCACCTTCATGGAAACGATCGCCGCCCTGATCATCCTGTTTCCGCCGTTGCTGGCAGTGGCTACGCAGGTGGGCGTCGATCCGATCCACTTCGCAATCTTCTGTATCCTAAATCTGATGATCGGCCTGACCACGCCGCCGGTCGGCGTATGCCTGTTCGTCGCCGCCAATATAGGCAAGGTTTCGCTTGCCCAAGTCAGCAAGGCCGTCGTGCCCTTCCTGATCTGCAATATTATCGTTCTGATGCTTGTATCCTACATACCCGCCATATCGCTGTGGCTGCCGAGCCTGTTCTTTGAATAGGAGGATGGACGTGACCAAGGGCCTCCCGGCGACCCGATCGACCAGCCTGTCCGGCTTTCGCGGAATGCCTGCTTCGGTGCGTGAGATCCATGCAGCGCTGCGGCGGGACATCGTCTCGTTGCGCCTGACCCCCGGCGAGCGGCTGTCGGAGAACGAACTGGCTGTGCGTTTCGGCACCAGCCGCACGCCGGTGCGCGAGGCGCTGATCCGCCTGGTCGAGGAAGAGATGATCGAGGTGTTGCCGCAGCGCGGCAGCTTCGTGCGCCGCATCTCGCTCAAGGCCGTGGAGCGTGCCCGCTTCGTGCGTGAGGCGCTGGAGGTCGCCGTAGCACGGAGTGCCGCTGCCAACGGAATCAGCGAGGAAACCGCACGGAATATTCGTGCCGCCCTTTCCCGTCAGCGCGATGCTGGCGGCGACGCGGCCCGCTTCACCGAAGCCGATGACGATTTCCATGCTGCCCTGGCCCGAGGCATCGGCCAGAGCAGTGTCTGGGGGGTCATCGAGCGCGAGAAGGCGCAGTTCGATCGTCTGCGCTTCCTCAGCCTGCCGGCGATCACCCCGGTCGATATACTGATCGCCCAGCACGAGGCGATCTTCAAGGCCGTGATCGACAGCGATGTCGCGGCGGCGGAAATCGCCATGCGCGAGCACCTGTCGGAGGTGCTGAAGATTACGCGTGGCCTGGCGGCCAGCCGGCCCGATCTGATCCAGGCCGACGAGTAACCGTCACGGCCACACCCACTTTCCCATTGAAAAATACGCAAGGATCGCAAAGCGATGGAACAGACCTTCCGCTGGTTCGGACCGGACGACGTCGTCCGCCTCCCCCATATCAGGCAGGCTGGAGCGACAGGCATCGTCACCGCGCTGCACCACATCCCCTATGGCGTCGTGTGGAGCATCAATGAGATCGAAAAGCGCAAGCGCCTGATTGCCGATGCCGGGCTCGGCCTGGAGTGGCGCGTCGTGGAGAGCCTTCCGGTTCACGAGGCCATCAAATCCGGAGACGGCGATCTGGATCCGCTCTTCGCCAACTACCGGCAATCGCTCAGAAACCTGGCCCATTGCGGCATCACCACCGTTTGCTACAATTTCATGCCAGTGCTCGACTGGACCCGCACCGAGTTGTCCGCGCCGCTGCCCGGAGGCGCCTCGGCGTTGCGTTTCAATGCGCACGAATATGCTGCCTTCGATTGCTTCATGCTCGAACGCACCGGTGCTGAAAGGGAGCACACGCCCGAGATCCTGGCACGAGCCACAGCATGGTTCGACGCCTCTTCAGAAAGCGCCCGCTCGCGCTTGCTGGCCAACATCATGGCCGGCCTGCCTGGCGCCTACGAGCGCTATGACGTGCCGGGGCTGAAGGCGGCGCTCGCTCGCTACCACGGCATTGGGAAGGCGGAATTGCGGCAGAATTTCATGCGCTTTCTTGCTGCCGTCATCCCTACCGCCGAAGAGGTCGGCATCAATATGTGCGTACACCCCGACGATCCGCCGCGCCCATTGTTCGGCTTACCGCGTATCATATCAAATGCCGAGGACATCGCCCTCATCCTTGATGCAGCTTCGTCGCGCTCGAACGGTTTCACGCTATGCTCCGGTTCCCTGGGGGCGGGGGCGGACAATGACGTGCCGGCGATCGCGGGGCGTTTTGCCGAACGGATCCATTTCGCTCATCTTCGCAATGTGGCCAAGGAGTCGGACGGCTCCTTCATGGAGGCCGATCATTTGGGGGGCGACACCGACATGGTGGCCGTGGTTACGATATTGCTACGCGAGCAAAAGCGGCGGCTCGAGGAAGGGCGGCGCGACTGGCGCATCCCGATGCGGCCTGACCACGGTCACGAGTTGCTCGACGACGTCGGCAAGCTGACCCATCCTGGCTATCCGATGATCGGCCGCCTCAAGGGGCTTGCCGAGTTGCGCGGCGTCATGATGGCCGTAGCAGCGCTGGAGCGCTTGCCACTCTAGCTGTACCCACCCTTGCCGCAGGCCGCCGCATGAGGTGCGGACGAAACGATTCAAGAAAGCATGCTCAGCCCTGTTTGACTGGCCTAAGGGGTGCAAGAGCAAGATCAAAGGTCGCGGGCAAAGGCGGGTGCGAGCTGCTGACTACGGCTGTGATATCCGAATGGGCAGGCAGAATGATAACCATTCGCGCCTGACGCCTCGGGAAGAGCGGTCTTCCCGCTACCAGAAATACGATGGCGAGAGCGCATAGCGCCAGGATTGCGGCGAAGGTGTTTGCGATGAACTTGCCAAGTTGCATCACCATCCTCGTAAGGGCACCCGGTTAGACGATTACCCGAAGATACCGACGAACAAGGGATCTTATTCCACGGTCCTTCGCAAAAGCGCGGCAAAAAAGTTCGATTGGAATGGAATAATATCCGGCACAGCTCAGTAGATGGCGCAAGAACGAGGGTGAACGGAAATGCGTGGCGCATAAACTGATCGTCACAATGATACAGGGAGCGGTAGCGAGTGCTGGAGGGTGGCTTGCCTCTCGCAGCTTGCAGGCGGGAGGAGCACGCTCCCATCGGCCCAGCGGTTGCCTGTCCCTGTCCCTGACCGCTGGGCCGATCCTCGGGTTTTCGGCCGGCAGACGAAGAGTCCGAGTTGGAAATGGCGCTCGGGCTAACGCAGTATGAGACGGGATGAAAACGACGATCGACGTCATACCGCATCTGGAGGATCTTTGGCGCTACGGCCGGGTGCTCACAGGCAACGATTCAGACGCCGACGATCTGGTGCAGGAGGCTCTCGCCCGTGCGCTGTCGATGGCGGGCGGCTATGACACCTCCAGACCGCTGCTTCCCTGGCTGATCCGGATCGTTAGGAACACTTTTTTGACCGGCGCTAGCCGGGCCAATGCTGACCGACGACGCTTGGCGTCCGTCGCGGACACGTCCGACACGGCGTGGCCGCCATCACAAGAACATTGCGCCGAGCTCTCCAAAGTCGGAAGGGCGCTCGCGCGAATGCCGGCCGATCAGGCCGAAATACTCCATCTGGTTGGAGTGCTGGGCTTTACCTACTCCGAAGCGGCCGAACTGCTTGGACTGCCGCCAGGAACCGTGATGTCCCGGCTTAGCCGAGCTCGCGCTGCCTTGAAGCACAACATGGAAAATTTGGACGATGGAGCTTCCCCTCATTTGAAGGTCGTGGGAGGGCGTTATGTGGCCCGATAATCGTGTATCGCAAGAGGATATCGGCCGCTTGCTGGATGGCGAGCTGTCGCCCTCGCAGAGATCCGAGCTGGAAGCCAGGCTTGCCCGCGATCCGGAACAGGCGGCAGAGGTTTTTGCCCACGCGCAGCGCATGGAAGCGTTGCGCAAGTCCCAACCCCGGCGGTTGTTTCCGCCCAGCGTGAGCCTGAAGAAAGCCAGGCAGCTGGAGAGGGCGTTTCGCCGCAGGAAGATGTTCGCATTGCTCAGACTTCAAGTCGCGGCCGTCGCGCTGGTTGCGATCGGGTGGTCGGCCAACTCGCTGACCGTGCCGCTTCGCCAGGGAGGCAAGACAGCCGATGAGACCTTCATCCTGGCCGCCCGAGATGCCTTGCGGGTGGCACAACTGAATGCAGGTCCGGAGACGGGCACCGAGCCGAAGCAGGACAAGATCGAGCGACTGGTTGGCGCCGTCAACGTCAGCATGCCGACCCTTCCATCGGTGTGGGTGGTGAAGGATGTCCAAGTACAGCCTTGGAACGGACAGCAAAGCCTGGTCGTGACGGCCGACACACCAAGCGCCGGTCGAATCACACTTGTCGCGGCTCCGATGAACGGCGAGGACGCCGTTTCGCCGACCACAGCGACCGACGGTCGCGTCCCGACAGTCTATTGGCAATCGGGAGGCACAGCCTACGCCCTGATGGGCTCGGCCGCGCCGGACCGGCTTGAGGTGGAAGCAAAGCAAATCGAAGTGGCAACGCGAAGAAACGTCTCTGCGAAGATCAGGGGCTAAAAAGTTGGCAGTGGCATGAGGTAAACAAATGCGCTCAGCAATTGGTCTATGGAACTCCGTACCGTTCGTGATCAGTTGGAAAGGTATAGGTTGGACTTGCTTTGATCGGTCGGCGACGGCCAGCGCGCCAATAGCAAAGACAGAACAATGAACGTCTTGTCATTCGAAAGGCGGTATTTTCCCGCCACGTGTCCTGTCTGCACCGGCACGGCGCTCGAGGCCGACGTCACTCTTCGCAAGATCGAATTCCAATGTGCGTCTTGCGGAGGTTTCGAGATCACCTCCGCCGCGCGCTCTGCAATGAAAGGGCTGTCGCAGGAAAACCGTTCACTGTGGTTGTCGCAAGCTAGGCAACAGGGGGCCACGATTCCGCTGGTTGCTTGCGCAAACGAGACCCTCCTAACCGAGCACTTTGATGAGACAGGCTAATGCGCCGGGTGACGGAGAGTACATTGCCGTTCTGCGAGACAGCGAGCACCAGAACTGGCTGCTCGGCGGTGAACGGTGTGGGCTGAACGGGACCGTCCTGGCGCATCAAGCAGCGGCTCTGCCCAGGTACTACCCGCACGGATCTCGCCTCGTCCTGGTGACGATAAGAGACAATTGGATCGTTGCGCTCCGGGACTACGGCGGCGCGGAAATCAGCCAAAACGCCAACGGAGGATCACGAGAAGGGCCTTGACTGCTGGGAAGAAGGATACGGCCATGCGGCACACCGATCTTCAGGCCGCGGCCATGCTACGTGCTTCGACGATAGCCTTTGATGTGCGCACTGAAACGGCAATTTCGGAAGTCGCCGCCGAGATGAGCCTCGATCGGTTGGAGGTCATTCGCCTTGCGCTTCGAGAATGGCTGGCCATGCGCAAAAGCCTGCGCATTCCCTCGGACATCCCCGAGTAGTCCACTATCCATGGCTGACGCGAGCCATCCCGCACAGGCACGTCAAGGCCGGCACAGTCTGGACTCCTACGAGCCGATCAACGTCCTCAACCCCGTGGCCTCGATCTGGATTGTCGATGGACCTGAAATCAGGTTCGGCGTGGGCTGGCCGAAATTCCCCTTTTCAACACGCATAACGATCCTTCGGCTGCGCTGTGGCGAGATGGTCCTGCATTCGCCTGTGAGATCTTGCCCAAACTGCGATCGGCGCTTGGAATGCTGGGACCAATTCGATGCCTGGTTGCGCCGAACTCGTTTCAACGTTGGTGGCTGCCTGATTGGAAAGCTGCTGTCTCCCAGATATGCTGGTGGCCACCGGCACCGGCCCTTGAAACCACGCTTCATACATGGTCAGCCTCCATTGCGACGGTCGCTCGGCATAGCGCTGCCTGGCGAAAGTCCAAGATCGGCAATCAACTCTTGGTGTTGTCCTGAGCTACACTGTTCGCCGGGATTGTGTCCATCGCTGCCAATTTGTCCGCACATAGATCTGCGGCGCCTGGCACATCTTTCTTCACGCCGGCCAGTTTGACCCACCCGCCGTCGCTGATGAAGCTGTCTCTCTGATAGGAAGACGTTCCCTTCAGCTTGGCCAGGTTGTCGCTCGCGTTGGACGCAGTGATGAATTTCTCCACACAAAGATTGGCCGCAAGTTCAGCCTTGGCCTTGATGGCGGATGTCTTCGCCATCGCCGATGCCGTCCCTGCCGTCGTCCAGCCACCGGCGGTGAAGCCGACGACCATCGTCAGTACAGCAGCACCCACTAGCGACCAAAACCAAAGTGTCTTGGAAGGTTGGTATTCGTCGAAGCGTTGCGACAGTGTTCGATCGGTTGTCATGGTTTCCTCCTTTTGATATACGCTCTTCGTTTCAGCGTCATTTCCGCAGCTGTGGCCCGACAGTGGCCGGAATTCGAGCGATGATCGACAGGACAAGGCTCCCCGGCAGGATCGATCCAGTTCAGGAAACAGGGCAGGGGGATGCAGGGTCCGATTGGCAGCACTTTCGGGCGCGAGCACGTGGGCGCCGATCCTCTATCGTCCTCACGCATCTCCCGCACTCTGGCGCCTGAGACGACGTGCTTGAGCACCCGGAAATTTCCCAAAACGGCAAGAACGGACAAAACTTCACCTCGATGCTGCATATACCGAGGCTGCCGCCAAACTATTCCAAGCCTGGCGCGATTATGTGAACTCGCGGGTAGGCTCGGTCGCTAATTGCCGGAGCTGACGACTTCGCGGTCGGGCAGTGCGGAGCAATGTGCGCACCTATTCGGGACGATTGAGGCGAACAAACAGCCGGCCAATACTCAAGTTCTTGTGGAACTCCCGGTGTTGCCGCGGTGACAATTTTGGCTCGGGTCACCCGCACTAGAGCATTTCCTATTTTGGGAGAATCGTAGGATTCCCAAAACCGGATGTTTGTGATTCAAGATGCTGGCTGGATTGGAGGCCAGCATCTGATGACGCGAGCGCTTTCAAATGATCTTCGTGAGCGTGCAGTAGCGGCAGTTGTCGACGGGGAGACCTGCCGTGCGGTTGCCTCGCGCTTTGGCGTTGCGGTTTCCTCTGTGGTGAAGTGGTCGCAGCGTTGCCGTGCCACCGGCTCGGTGGCGCCGGGCAAGATGGGCGGACACCGTAAGCGCGTTCTGGAGCCCCATCGGGCTTTCA
>NZ_VFUE01000022.1:0-113490 GCF_006441495.1 Mesorhizobium sp. B2-6-4 | reverse complement strand
CCGGTCAGGATCTTCACCAGCGTCGACTTGCCGGCGCCATTGGCGCCCATCAGGGCATGCACTTCGCCCGGCAGGACAGAGGGGGGCGCCGTAGAGCGCTAACCTATCAAACCTTTGGTTGGCGGGGACGGCAAACGCCATCCTCGCTAGCCAATCAAAATAGCCCTTACTCCCCCGGCCCCTTGCACGCTACGATCTGGTCCTTGGTGTAGGTCGTCCAGTCCGGGATCGAGATCGAGACCGGCCATTCCGGGCTGAGCGACGGATCGGCGGCGGCCTTCAGCTTGGCCTTGCCTTCCTCGGTGGCGTTTTCCCAGAGCTGCGGCTCGACCAGAACGGTCTGCTGCGCCGGCTTCTTGCCGTCGAGGATCTGGAGCGCGAGCGTCACGCCGGCGCCGCCGATCGAGCCGGGATTGGTCACGGCGGCCCCGACCAGGTCCTTGACCGAATTCAGCTGGCCGACGAAACCGGCATTGTCGGCGCCGACCACGGGCACCATCGGCGCCTGCGATTCCACCAGCGCGTCGACGATGACGTTGTCGATGCCCGAGGTCCACACGCCGTTGAACGGCGTGCCGGTGGCGAGGAAGGACAGCATCTGCTGCTTGGCCTGGTCCTGCTGCCAGCCGGTGAACACTTCCTGCGCGACCTTCACGTCGGGGAATTCGGCCAGCGCCTTCTTGAAGCCCTTGTCGCGATCCGAGTCGGCGGAGGCGCCGGCGGCGCCGCGCATGTAAAACACCTCACCCTTGCCGCCCATCTGCTGGAACAGCCATTTGGCGCCGAGATAGGCATATTGTTCCTGGTTGTTGGAGATGATGTAGGCCGAGGGTTCGGTGACCGCCTGGTCGACGGCGACGACAACGATGCCGGCCTTGGTGGCTTCCTCCAGCCCCGCCTTGATGCCGGCGGGATCAGCCGGATTGACGACGATGGCGTCGACCTTGGCGCTGATCAGGTTGCGGATGTCCTCGAGCTGCCCGGCGGCGTCGGTATTGCGGTGGGCGATGTTGAGCTTGGTCACTTCGCCGGAGGCCAGCGCCTGCGCCTTCATGGCGCAGACCATCTCCTCGCGCCAGCCATTGCCCTGCACGGTGTTGGAGATGCCGATCGTGTATTTGCCCTCGGCGGACGAGGCGCCCATCGAGGCCAGCAAGGCAGCGCCGGCAAGGAGCGGAACAATGGGCAGCGGCACCATGGTCAGGTATTTCTTCATTTCAGATTTCCTCCACTTTGATTTTCGTTTCAATTCCAAGTCGTTACACCGGGCCGCGCAGAAAGAGATTCAGGCGGCGCCCCGATGTTGTTTTTGCGCCTTCATTTGACGAAGGGACGCAGCACGTCGCGGGCAAGCAGGAAACCGCGCTTGACCTTATCGTCGCTGCCCTCGAACCACCGGTCCTCGTGCTCGATGATGATCGGGCCGTCATAGCCGGCACGGTAGAGGCCGGAGAAGAAGCCGTTCCAGCCGACATCGCCCAGCCCCGGCATGCGCGGCACCTGCCAGCCTATGCCAGACGAAAGGATTCCGCGCTCGTACAAACCATCATGATCAATCATCAGGTCCTTGGCGTGGACATGCAACATGTAGGGGCCGAATTCCCTGATGAAGCGGGCCTGGTCGATCATCTGCCAGACCAGGTGTGAAGGATCGAAATTCATCCCGACATCGCCGCCCCAGGTTTCGAGGATGCGGCGCCAGACCAGCGGCGAATAGGCGATGTTGTGGCCGCCCGGCCATTCGTCATAGCTGAAGATCATCGGGCAGTTCTCGAAAGCGAGCTTGACGCCGTGATCGCGCGCATGGGCGACGATATCGGGCCAGATTTCGAGCGCGTGCTGCCAGTTGACGTCGACGGTCTTCGAGGCATCGCCACCGCAGAAGGTGTTGACCAGGGGCACGCCCATATTCGCGGCCAGCACGATCACCTGCTTCAGATGGTCGATCACCGTCTTGCGGTGGGCGGCATCGGGATGCAGCGGGTTGGGATAATAGCCGAGACCGGAAATGGTCAGCCCCTTGCCGGCAAGGTTTGCCGCGATGTCCCTGGCCTGCGCCGGCGAGGTCGCGGCGGTGTCGATGTGGCTTGTACCGGCATAGCGGCGGCTGGCGCCGGAGGCTCTCGGCCAGCAGGCGATTTCCAGCGCCTCGAAGCCTGCCGAGCTTGCCCAGTCGGCGACCGCGTCGAGCGGCGTCTCCGCGAACGGTGCGGTGAGCAGTCCAAGCCTCATAGTGCCTCCCCTGGTCGTGAATTCACGACCGATTCCTACTATGCAGATCGTGCCGGTTGCTTCAACCGCTCATCTGCCGGTTGCGCGCATGCATGCCTGACGGTTGCCATCGGATCGTCCGACAACAGCCCGTCGAGCGCCGATGTGACGGCCTTGCGGAACATGTCGTTGGCGGCGAGGGCGGGATCGAAGATGGCGTCAATCGCCAGGATGCCCGCAGCCAGTACCGGGACGTCGCGTCCGCTTGCCTCCGCTATGCCTGCGATCTTGCCGGCATAGGGGTCCGACACCGGCCAGCGCCGGCCGAACCGGGATGAAGCCTGGATCAGATAGGCCATCCAGCCGGCGACGGATACCGACAGCAGCGCAATGCTTTTTTCCTCGCCCAGCCGATCGCGGATCGGGTTGAGCAGGCGCTGCACGATCTTTTGCGAGCCGTCGGTGGCGATCTGGTGGTTGCGGTGGCGGATCGCGGTATTCTGCAGACGGCCAAGGCTCTGCTCGACATAGGCTGATGGGTCCATGCCGGGCACCGGCTTCAACGTTGGCAGCGTCTCCTCGACGAGCATGCGGCGCACGAAGGCCGACAGCAGCGGGTCCGCCATCGCATCGAAAGTGTGTTCAAGGCCGGCCAGCACGCCGAGATAGCTGAGCGTCGTCTGAGCGCCGTTCAGCACACGCATCTTGAGATGCTCGAACGGCGTGACGTCGTCGACGAAGGTTGCCCCCACCAGGTCCCAGCGCGGCACGCGGCCGGCGAATTTCTGCTCGATCACCCATTGCCGGAACGGCTCGCCGGCAACGACGGCTCCATCGCGGTAGCCGAAAAGCTGCTCCACACCGTCGAGATCGGCCTGCGTGCTCGCCGGCACGATGCGGTCGACCATGGCGCTGGGGAAGGCGGCATTGGGGGCGATCCAGCCGGCAAGGCCGTTGCCGCGCCGTTCGGCAAAAGTCCGCACGACATTTTCCAGGATGGTGCCGTTCGCCGGGATGTTGTCGCAGGAGAGCAGCGTCAGCGGCCGGCCGTGCGTGGCCATGCGTTGCTCCAGCGCCCGCGCCAGAATGCCGGGCACGCTGCGCGGCGTCAGCGGGTTTGCGAGATCGTGGACGATGTCGGGATGGTCGAGGTCGAGCGCGCCGCTGGCCGGAATATGACAATAGCCCTTTTCGGTAACGGTCAGCGTCACGAATTCGATGTCCGGGGAGGAGAGCACTTCGAGCGCGGGCATAGCGCTCGCCTGGCTATCGACAATGCGCACGATGCTGCCGATGACGCGGGCCTCGACATGGGAATCCTGGCGGATGAGCCTGGTGTAGAGCCCGTCCTGAGGGCCGAGCGTATCGGCGAGCGCCGGCGGACGGATGTTGATGCCGACCACGCCCCAGCGGCCGAAGCTCCGCGCCAAGAGGTCGTCGGTGTATTCGGCCTGGTGGCAGCGGTGGAAGGCGCCGACGCCGAGATGCGCCATGCCTGCCTGGAGCAAGGCACGGTCATAGCCGGGCCTTTGCACCGTCGCCGTCAGGCGGCCGAGCAAGGCCGGACCGAGCGTCTCGTGCGCGGCTCTGCTCACCGGTTGGCTCCGATCACCCACTGTTCCTGGTCGATCAGCGAGCCGGTCATCGGTCCCGCGGCGTCGGAGAGAAGGAAGACGGCGAGCCTGGCCACGTCCTCCGCCGAGAACAGCCGGCCGAAGGGCTGCGCGGCGTTGGCGGCATCGAGCCAGCCGGCGCCGTGGCCGAGCGTCTCGGCCTGCATGACGCGCTCGGCGGGCGTATCGGTCCAGCCGACATTGATGCCGTTGACGCGGATGCGGTCGAAGCGGTGGGCGTTGGCGGCGTTCCTGGTCAGCGTCGCCAGCGCGCCCTTGGTGGCGGAATAGACGGCGAGCTCGGGCGAACCGCAATGGGCATTGATCGACAGGATGTTGACGATCGCGCCGCCCTGGCCCCGCTTCCGCATGTCGGCAATCGCCGCCTGCATGAGGAAGAAAGGGGCGCGGGCATTGACGGCGAACAGCGAGGCCCAGTCGTCGGGGGTCGCATCGAGGAAGGAGGCCCGGTCGGTCAGGCCGGCGGCATTGACGAGACCGTCGATACGGCCGAAGCGGTCGATGCAGGCTTGCGCCAGGAGGGCAGGGGCTGCCGGGTCGGAAAGCTCGGCGGCGATGAAGTGTGCCGGCGTGCCCGCTTGCGAGAGCTCCGCAGCAACGGCCTCGCCGCGCGTCCCGTCGCGGCCGGTGACCAGCAGGCCGCCGGCGCCGGCACGCGCCAAGGTTTCGGCGACTGCCCGGCCGATGCCTTGCGTCGCGCCGGTGACCAGCACCATCTTGCCGTCGAGCTGAAGCTCCATTCCTCCTCCCGGAACAAAGTTTCTATTTCTGAAGATATGGAATGTCAGTTCCCGTTAGTCAACCGCGCAATCATTCTGCCCGTTGGGCCACGACACCATGGACCAAAGCCATGCCGACGGCGAGCGACGCCGCCAGCGAGCGGAAGCCTGCGAAGTCCTGTTCCACAACTTCCAGCCAGGTGTCCGAGAACTTGACCAGCGGAGAAAAAGTGCTGTCGGTGATGGTGACGATCCGCGCGCGCCGCTCGTGGGCGACCGCGACGAGGTCGGGCGTGATCGAATTGTAGGGACTGAAGGAGACCGCCAGCACCGCGTCGCGTCTGCCGATGCAGCCGACCTGGTCGAGCGCGGTGGAGCCGACATTGTCGACCAGCACATTGCGCACGCCTTGCTGCGACAAGGTCAGCGAGAGATAGCTGGTGACGGGAAAGGCGCGCTTGGAGCCGATGACGTAGATCAGCTCGGCGGCCGAAAGCAACGCCACCATTTTCTCGAAGCTCTCGATATCGAAGCCGGTTTCGATGCGGCCGAGCGAGGCCTGCGAGGCGCCGACCATGCCGCGCAGGAAATGCAGGTCGGCATTGGATACGCGCGGCGTGCGTTCCTGGCCGCGCCCTTCCGGCCAGGACGCCTTGACATGGTCCTTGAACAGGCCCTGGAAATCGGAAAAGCCGGCATAGCCGAAGATCTGGGCGAAGCGCACCAGCGTCGAAGGCTGCACCCCTGCCTGCGCGGCGACCTGTGCGATGGTGCCGAGCGCGACGTCGCTCGGATGCTGCCACAGGAAGATCGCGACCTGGCGCAGCCGCTTGGGAAAATGGACCGTGCCCGACGACAGCACCGCGCGCAGCTCCTCGTAAGTCTGCGGCTTGATATAGCCGAGCGCCGCCAGCGAGCGCCCGCGCTTGCGGGTCGTCGCCTCGTCGGCGCTGGACCGTCCGGATGATTTGCGCGCCCCGCTCATGATTTCAGGCTAGCGCGATACGATCGTTTTACAATATGAAAATTGGAAATCCTGTTCGAGGGTGGTAGCTGTTCTGCAGCGAAGAAGTTCGATGCATTCAACATAGCACCCTATGGCGCCCCCCTCTGTCCTGCCGGACATCTCCCCCACAAGGGGGGAGATCGGATGTCACGCCGGCTTTCGCCAAATTGCCAGCGTTGCATGAAAGGCGTCGCGGTCGACGCTGCCAATCTCCCCACCTGTGGGGGAGATGTCCGGCAGGACAGAGGGGGGCGCTACAGAACTCGACGGTGGGTGCTGGCTTAACATCCTTAAATCGGAGGAGACAAACATGGTCTATGCGACATCGGACGGATCGGCGGGCAAGCGTTTGCGCGTCGGCATGGTGGGAGGCGGGCAGGGCGCCTTCATCGGCGCGGTGCATCGCCTCGCCATGCGGCTCGACGACCAGATCGCGCTGGTGGCCGGCGCGCTGTCGTCCGACCCCGGGAACGCCGCCGCCTCGGCCGCCGAGATCGGCATCGCGCCGGAGCGCAGCTATGCCGATTACCGCATGATGGCAAAGGCGGAGGCGGCGCGCCCGGACGGCATCGAGGCGGTCGTCATCGTCACGCCCAACCACCTGCACGCGCCGGTCGCGACAGCCTTTCTGGAAGCCGGCATCGATGTGATCTGCGACAAGCCGCTGTCGACGACGCTGGGCGAGGCGCAAGCCCTGGTGGCGCTGACGCGGGAGAAAAATCGCCGCTTCGTCGTGACCCTCAACAACACCGGCTACGCCATGGTGCGCCAGGCGCGCGAGATGGTGGCGGCGGGCGAACTCGGCCGCATCGTCTCCGTGCACGGCGCCTATATCCAGGACTGGCTGACCAGGCCGATCGATGCCGACGGCCAGAAACAGGCGGAATGGCGCACCGACCCGGCGCGCGCCGGCCAGTCGGCGGTGCTGGCCGATATCGGCGTGCATGCCTTCAATCTGGCGAGTTTCATCAGCGGCCGCGAGGCCGAGACGGTGTCGGCCGACCTGTTCACCGCCGTGCCGGGACGGCGGCTCGATGATAACGCGCATGTGCTGGTGCGCTGGGCGGGCGGGGCACGCGGCACGATCCTGGCCAGCCAGACGTCGCCCGGCCACTATAATGATCTCTCCGTGCGCATCTATGGCGACAAGGCGGGGCTTGAATGGTCGGGCACGCGGCCCGAGGAACTGCGCTTCTCCAGATATGGCGAGGAAACCCGCACGCTCGTGCGCGGCGGCCATGGCTCGACCGAGCAAAGCCGGCGCGTGTCACGCATGCCGGCCGCCCATCCCGAAGGCTATATCGAGGCCTTCGCCAATTTCTACCGCGACGCCGCCGACATCATCCGCGCGCATCGTTCGGGCGCTGCTGTCGATGCGGCCCGGGCGGCGCAGGTGCCCGATGTGGTCGACGGCGCGCGCGGCGTGAAGTTCGTCGCCGCGGCGGTGGAGTCGAACGCGGCTGATGGGGCGTGGACGGCGGCGAGGTTTGGGTGAGGGTGTGCCATCCAATGTGAAGTACGCCATCGCGGCCACGTCGACGGTGCCGCGCGGTTGATGGCGATCAAGAGTTGGCCGTCCATTCGGGCCGCGCTGAGTTCCGCCATTTTTCAGCTCGTTGCGAGGCTGGTTTCGAGGGCAGCAGCCGGTTGACTCTGCTTCCAAATCGTTGCCGCCGGCCTTGCGCGAGGTGATTGCGACGCTATGTCAGGCGCATCCGCGTTGCTCCCCGCCCGCGCATTCGGCAATCTGTCGCTTCTTCGGCGTTGAAGGCTTGCTCCGATGGAACTCGGTCTCATTGGATACTACAGCGACTTCGTGGTTTACCCCCTGGCGATCGCCCTGCTGGCTGTGGCCGGGCTTATCGAGGCCGGCGAAGAGAGCGCGCCAGGCTGGCTGGCGACGGCGCTGGCGTGCCTGTGTCTGTGGACGCTGATCGAATACGTCATGCACCGCTTCGTCCTTCACCACATTCCCTGGATCAGGGATCTGCACGCCCGCCATCATGTCGAGGAGCGCAGTCCGGTGGGCACGCCGACCTGGCTCAGCCTCGGCGTGCATGCGCTTGTCGCGTTCTTTCCCGTATGGATGGTCTCGGATTTCGCGGTCGCCAGCGCGGCGAGCTGCGGGCTGATGCTGGGCTACCTATGGTACGTCAGCATCCACCATGTGATCCATCACTGGCATCCCACTCATCCGAGCTATCTCTACACGCTGAAGCGCCGCCACGCGCTGCATCATCATGTCGACGAAAACGTCAATTTCGGCGTGACGTCGCTGTTCTGGGATCGGGTCTTCGGCACGATGCGGCTCTGAAGCCAACTGGTGTGCGCCATTCGGGAAGCGCAGACAGCCATTCCCGCTTACAATTCCTTCTGCGCCAATTCCCTGAACTCGTCGGGCACCGAGCGGGCCGCCTCCAGCGCCACGGTGCCGTAGCCGACGGCCTGTTTGCCGAAACGCTCGCGGATCTTGTCGATGGCGCGGTCGGCGCCGAAGCGTGCGAGGCCCTTCCTGGTGCCGGGGCGGCGCTTTTCGTCGGCGAGGCCGAGCGGCAGTTCGAGCTGCAATTCGGCACTTTCCTCCAGATGCGAGACCGAGATCGCCAGCAGCGAAATCGTCCTGTCATGCGGATGATCGGCAAGCACGCCCCGCACCAGGTCTGTCGCGATCTCGGCCAGCATCACCGTCGCCGAGATCGGCTGGTCGAGCGTGATCGAGCGGGTGACGGCGCTGAGGTCGGCGAAGCGCACGCGCACCGTCACCGTGCGGCCGGGGCGCGCCTTGGCGCGCAGCCGGCTGGCGACCCGGTCGGCCAGATGCAGCAGGACGGGTATGTAGACGCATTCCAGTGCCGGCTTGCGGCCAAGCGCCGACTGGGCACCGGCCGAATGGGCGCGGCGACGTGTTTCCAATTTGCGCGGATCGCGGTTCCACGACAAGGCGGCAAGCTTTTCGCCGGCGGCAGGGCCGAGCAGCCGCGCCAGCGCGCCGCTGTGCGTCCTGGCCAGTTCGCCGATTGTCTGGACGCCGATCTCGGCCAGCCGCGCGCTGGTCGCCGGGCCGACGCCCCACATCAGGGAGACCGGCAGGTCATGCAGGAAGGCGATCTCGGTGCCGGGCTCGACCACCACCAGCCCATCGGGCTTGGCCACCTGCGAGGCGATCTTGGCCAGGTGCTTGGTGCGCGCCACGCCGATCGAGATCGGCAGGCCGAGTTCGCTTCGCACGCGGCGGCGAATGGTCGAGGCGATCTCCCGCGGCTGGCCGAACAGATGCGTGCAACCGGCGACATCGGCGAAGGCCTCGTCGATGGAGATGCGCTCGACCAGCGGCGTGAAATCGTCGAGCACCTTCATCGCGGCGTCGCCGAGCCGCTGGTAGTCGCGGAAATTTCCGCCGACGAAAATCAACTGCGGGCAGAGCTCGCGCGCCTTGCGCCCCGGCATGCCGCCGCGCACGCCGAAGGCGCGGGCTTCGTAGGAGGCGGCGAGCACGACGCCGCCGCCGACCGCGATCGGCTTGCCGCGCAGCGAGGGGTCGAGAAGCTGCTCGACCGAGGCGTAGAAAGCGTCGAGATCGGCATGCAGGATGGTGGGCTCCATCCCCGGTTCCTCGCGACGTTGTAGAGTATGGAACATAAAGAGAACAAACATTGCTCGCTGTCAAGCGAGGTCGCGATCCGCCGGAACATTGTCGCTCACAATCGCGTTGACGGCCGAAGGGCGCCGCGTGCGGAGGCTGGCATGGGCAACTTTGAAATGATCGATCTGGTTTGCGTCGTCAACGCCTGCTCGACCGACCGCGCCGCGGGGCGGCTGGTTTCGATGGCCAAGGCCGTGGAGGAATTGCGGGTGCTGACCGGCGATTTCGTCTCGGCCGACGAAACAGTCGCGAATGCGCTGAGTGAAGTCGCGCTGCAGTGCGGCTGCGCCGTGCTGTTCGATGAGCAGGCGGGCGCCGACATATTGCGCACGCCATAGCTCGTCGCCGGCGTGCTGCAATGCATCACGCAACCGTTCCAATTGCTTGTTTTTGCGCTATTCCGAACAGAGGGCCGTGACGCACTTTCTAACGCGCGTTGCCTGTGCGGGTCGTTGTCCCCGAGGCCACCTTGGCGACATCCATCAACCGAGATGCTCCGCCCGCAGCGCCTGCTTGAGGCGCTCCAGCGCCGGCTCGCCGTCGGCAGCGAGCTTATCGGCGATCCTTGCCAGATCATCGTCGGCCTTGCGGTGCTTGCTGCCCCAGGCGCCGAGCGTGGCCAGCACGGGCAAAAGGTCGATGCCGGCCTCGGTCAGGCGATAGATCGCCTTCAGCCCATGCGTGGGATCACCGCTGCGGGTGAGGATGCCTTCGTCCTGCAATGTCTGGAGGCGCTCGGCCAGCGTACGCGAGGAAATGCCCTCATCGGATTGCAGGAATTCGCGAAAGTGCTTTTTTCCGGCGAAGACCAGGTCGCGGATGATGAGCAGCGTCCAGCGGTCGCCGAGCAGTTCGAGCGACAGGTTGATGGGGCAGCCAGACCGGTCCCGTGTCGACATGTGTATGGTTCCATTTTTAAATCGCTTTACTATTGATATCGTTTTCATCTCAGGTCAATAGTTCCAAATGTAAACCATCGGCAACCGTGCCGGCCGGACGGGTAAAACGAGCCGCTCGGCCCTTGACTGGGAGAACCATGATGAAAAAGCTGATCCTCCAGATGCAGATGTCGGTCGACGGTTTTGTCGGCGCCGCCGGGGATCATCGCTGGCAGCTCTGGGAATGGGGCGACGACAGCGCCTGGGACGAGGAGCTGAAGCGGGACTTCAACGCCGTCTTCGCCGGCATCGATACCATCCTCTTGAGCCGCAAGATGGCCGAGGAAGGCTACCTCACCCATTGGGGCAATGCGGCGAAGAGATATCCGCGCGACCCGTTCTATGCTTTCGCCCAGCGCATCGTCGAGGCGAGGAAGGTGGTGCCGAGCGACAGGCTCAAGGCCTCGCGATGGGAGCGCACGACAGTGGTCAGCGGCGACCTGCCGCGGGAGGTCGACTTGCTGAAGAGGGGTGAGGGCGGCGACATCGCGGTGTTCGGCGGCGCCGGCTTCGCCTCGGCGCTGATCGCGGCCAGGCTGGTCGACGAGTTCCAGCTGTTCATCAACCCGGCCGTGCTGGGCGCCGGCCGCCGCATCTTCGACCAAGGCGGGTTCGGCAGGCTGCGGCTGCTCGGCTCGAAATCCTATGCGAGCGGCATGGTGGTGAGTCGCTACGCGCCGGCCGGCTAATCGAAAGGCATTGCACTGATATCATGCCTGCCGTTGAGCTTGGGCATGGCAGTCGGCGATGCAGCACCAAGCGCGGTTGTGCCTTAGCCCCCAGGGGCGAAGGGAACACGCGCCTCGATGTACTCTTGGTCAACACCTTGGCCTCACCAATTCACTTCGCATCATGAAAAATGATGCCCACCGTGTGCCGCATGCCCGAGCGCAGGCGGCTGACGCCGTGGCGCAGATTGACGCGGTAATTGCCCTTGGTGCCCTGCACCGGCCGATTGTGGACGGCGAAGGAGACGGCATCGCCCTGGCGCAAGGGCACCACTTCCACCCGGCTCTGCATGCGCGGCCGCTGTTCGGTCAGGGCGAACTCGCCGCCGGTGAAATCCTCGCCGGGTTCTGAAAGCAGAACCGCCACCTGCAGCGGAAAGGCGAGGTCGCCATAGAGGTCCTGGTGCAGGCAGTTGAAGTCGCCGGGCACATATTGCAGCAGAAGTGGCGTCGGCCTGACCTGGCCGGCGGCGTGGCACTGCTCGAGAAAGGCGGCATGCGTTTCGGGATAGCGCGTGGCGATGCCCATGCGTTCGTTCCACCGGTTGGCGACCTCGGCGAGCCTGGGATAGAGCGCCGTGCGAAGCCCGCCGATCAGGTCTGGCAAGGGGTAGCGGAAATAGCGGTATTCGCCCTTGCCGAAGCCGTGCCTGGCCATGTGGATATGGCTGCGGAAATGTTCTTCATGCGGATAGAGCCCGGCGAGTTGCCGGCACTCCTGCGGCGTGAGCAGCTTTTCCATCACCGCACAGCCGAAGCCGTCGAGTTCGGCGGCTAGGGCTGGCCAGTCGTAAGCGGCAACGCGTTCCTCGGCGGCTTTCACCACCGATGCCGCAACCTTGGCATGGGCGTTCATATTGCGGCCTCTTTGTCGAGCAAAGCGTGCTTGCACTCAGTGCCCCAGCGGTAGCCGGAGGGCGTGCCGTCGGCGCGGACGACGCGGTGGCAGGGAATGCCGAGCGCGATCGCGTTGGCGGCGCAGGCCGTCGCCACGGCGCGGGCGCCGTTCGATTGGCCGAGACGCTGGGCAAGGGCGGCGTAGGTGATGGTTGCGCCGCGGCGGATGCTGCGAAGCTCGCCCCAAACTTTTTGCTGGAACGGCGTGCCGTGGCTGATGTCGAGCGGCAGGTCCAGGCCGGCGGCGGGCGTTTCGATGAAACATGCTATCGCCGCGAGATCGTCATGCAAGGCGGTCTCGTTCTCGACCAGCATCTTGCCGGGAAAGCGGCTGGCGAGGTCCTGCGCCAGCGCCTCTGCGTCGTCGCCGATCAGGATGGTGCAGACGCCGAGGGAACCGCGCGCGGCGAGGATTTTGCCGATCGCGGATTGGGCGATGGCGTAGGTGATGGTGTCGGCGCCGGAGGCTGTCGCCGGCGTGTGGGTTTGCATGAGGTTCATTGCTTCACTCCTTCTGTGTGCCTGAACCCTAGCCGCGTGCCTTCCGTTCCTCACTCCGATGCTTGCTTTCAAATTCAATTTCCGGAACGGTGCGGAGGTAAGTACCCTACGGCGCCCCCCTCCGGCAGGACAGAGGGGGGCGCCGTAGAGCGCTGATTTATGCGATACGAATGACAGCAACCTCGCCAAGCAAAAAAACCTCGCCTGATAACAGCCGCAGTTCGATCTCGCCGGTCGCGCCACGGCTCCACTCGGCCTTGCCGCTCTCGACAAGCTCCCCGAGCGCAGCCATCACCAGCGACCGCGCATCTTTGGCGCGTCTGACGGCGCCGCGATGGGGGATCCCAATGTCCGCATCGGTGGTGGAAGACCTTGCCATCGCGCCCATTGCCGCTCCTCCTCAGGCCTCGCGGCCGAGCAGCGCGCGCTTGCGCTCCGCGCCCCAGGCGTAGCCGGACAGGGCGCCGTCCTTGCGGATCACGCGGTGGCAGGGAATGGCGACCGCGAGCGCGTTGGCGGCGCAGGCGCCGGCAACGGCGCGGGTCGCCTTCGGCGCGCCGATGCGCCCTGCTATCTCGGCATAGGAGACGGTGCGGCCGGCCGGGATGTCCCGCAGGGCCTGCCAGACGCGCTGCCGGAACGCGGTGCCGCGCAGGTCGAGCGGCAGGTCGAGACCAAGCCTTGGAGCCTCGACGAAACCGACGACGCGGGCGACGAGCGCCTCATAATCGCGGTCGGCGCCGATCAGGCGCGCCTTGGGGAAACGGTCCTGCAGGTCGCGCACCAGCGCGTCCGGGTCGTCGCCGAGCAGGATCGCGGCGACCCCCTTCCTGCTCGATGCGATAAGGATGGCGCCGAGCGAGCATTCGCCGACGGCGAAGCGGATCTCCTCGCTGGCGCCGCCGGCGCGGGAGCGCGTCGGCGTCATGCCGAGCATGCCGGCCGACTTCTCATAGAAGCGTCCGCTCGAATTGAAGCCGGCATCGTAGATCGCCGCTGTCACGCTGGCGCCGTCTTCCAGGCCCCGGCGCACCCTTTCGGCGCGCCGGGCGGCCGCGTAGTCCTTTGGCGTCAGGCCGGTGACGGCCTTGAAGGTGCGGTGGAAATAGCCGGCGCTGCGGCCGGCGGCGGCGGCCAGTTCACCGAGCGACGGTTCCTCCTCGCTCTGTTCGATCCTGCGGCAGGCCTCGGCCACCATCGCGGCGTTGCCGGCCTCGAGCGAAGGTCCGTCGGGATTGCAGCGCCGGCAGGCGCGAAAGCCGGTCGCCCTGGCCTCGTCCAGCGTGTCGTGGAGCTGCACGTTCTTCGGGTTGGCGCGCCGCGACGGGCAGGAGGGCCGGCAATAGACGCCGGTCGTGGCCACCGAATACCAGAAGCTGCCATCGGCCGATTTGTCGCGCGCCACGACTTGCGTCCAGCGCGGATCGTCGGCGACCGGCAGCGGCGCGGGTTTGAGATCCTTGGCAAGGGTGATGAACATGGCCGGCATTGAAGCCGCAGACGACCCGCGTCGCCACCCGTTTCCTGCCAACTGAGAGGTGGACGCGAGCCTATTCGTCGGGACACACAAAGAGTATGACAAGATTGATCCGGAGAAGGTGTGATGGAAAACATTCGACCTCTTAAGACCGAAGCCGATTACGATTGGGCAATTGCCGAAATCACCCAATATTTCGAGAACGAGCCGGAAATCGGCTCTCCCGATGGCGACCGATTTGATGTTCTCGCAACCCTGATCGAGGCCTATGAGGACAAGCACTATCCCATTGAAGCACCCGATCCCGTTGAAGCCATTCAATCCCACATGGAGTTGTTCAACTTGCCGCGAAAGGCTCTGGCCGAGGTGATCGGATCATCACCCCGGGCAACGGAGGTGCTGAACAGGAAGCGGGCCTTGACCCTGGACATGGTCTTCAAACTGAACAAGGAATGGAACATTCCGGCCGAAATCCTCGTGCAACCCTATCATCTTGCAAATGATCGGGGTCGAAAGCGCGCCTAACGGGCTCCAGAATCCTACGCCGCCCGTTTGGGCTCGACCGCGAACGGGCTGAGGCCGAGCCAGGTCTGCATCTTCCTTGCGATGTGCTGATCTCCGGTCAAGGCGACCTTCGCGCCGGCCTTCTCGACGGTGATCAATCCCATCCAGATCGCCGTCATCGTGTGCAGGTCGGTTGAGACGTAGAGGTCGATATCGAAGCCCGGATCGTACCAGCACAGATCGACCTCGCCATGCTTTTCGACGATCAGCCACCACGACCGTTTGGACGCCGGCAGCTCCTGGTACAGGAATTGTATCACGGTGCGCCCGTCGGGCAGCGGCGAGGGGTTCAGATTGCGCCGCATGTCCCACATCAGCAGCGACGGATCGAGGTTCTTGAGGGACAGCCGGGACTCGACCCATTTCTGTCCCCAAAAGCCCATCGCCTCGACGACGGGGCGCAAATCCCGGCCGGCCTCCGTCAGCCGGTATTCGGAGATGCCCTTCTCGCCCGGCACCTCCTTGCGCTCGACGATCCCGGCGAGCTCGAGCTCTTTCAGCCGTTGCGACAGAAGGCTGGGCGACATTTTGGGAACGCCGCGGCGCAGGTCGTTGAAACGGGTCGAACCCGCCACCAATTCGCGCATCAGCACCATCGTCCAGCGGGTGCACAGCACCTCGGCGGCCATCGATAGCGGGCAGAACTGCTTGTATCCGTGGACCATGATCCGACGTCCTCCCTCGAAACTGGGCTGAACATTAGGCCTTCATGAAGGAAGCGGCCAGTACGGAAACTGTACCGGCCCGGTACAGATCGCGGACTGGCCGGCGCGGGCTCTGCCATGCGAGCCCTTTGACCGGCCGCGGGGATCTCCCCTGTGCGCCGTAACAGGGAGAAGACCATGACCACATACGTCATTGCAGACATCAAGGTGAAGAACCCGCAGTGGATGCCGGCCTACGCCGCATCGGTGCACGACCTCGTCCACAAGCATGGCGGCAAGTATTTGTCGCGCAGCGGCAATGTGAAGACGCTTGAAGGCAAGCCGCTCGACACCACTCTGATCGCGCTGATGGCATTCCCGTCGGAAGCGGCGGCGCGCGCCTTCGCCAACGATCCGGCCTACGCGCCCTTCGTCTCGGCCCGCCAGGATGGCAGCGACAGCCGCTTCCAGATGATCGACAACACCGACCTGGCGGGGACGATCCCGTATCTGCCGAAGGGATGAAGCTTTCCTCCATCCGTCGCATCGCTTGCGGGTGCTCCGAGCAACGACAATCACGGCGCTTGCCTGCCGCGCCTCCGTATTTCCGGCGGCCGGCGCGCTGGGCCTTTTCAAGAAGAATGGAATGAACATGATACGCAAATTCCACAACGGGCTTCTCATGGCGGGGGCCATGCTGGCCGTCTGCGCCACTTTCGCCCAGGCCCATCAGGACGAGGTCGCATCTACATCCGGCGCGAATCCACTGGCCGGTAAGGTGCGGGCGGCGAACGGCCGGTTCCTCGACGTCAAGGTCGCCACGGACGAAGGCTATGCGCCCATTCCCTGCGCCAGCGGCATCACCGGCGGCGCGATGGGCATTCACTATGTCAACGGGCAATACCTGAAGGACGACAAGATCGACATCGCCCGTCCCGAGGCCGTGATGTACGAGCCGATGGCCGACGGCACACTGAAGCTGGTGGCGGTCGAATACATCACCGCCAAGGGGCCGGCGTCACTGGACGGCCAATTGTTCAACTTCAACAGTGCGCCCAACCGTTACGGCCTGGGCGAATTCTACGAGCTGCATGTCTGGGCCTGGAAGGGCAACCCGACCGGCACCTTCGCCGACATGAACCCGAAAGTGTCGTGCGAACACGCGGTGGCGCCCAGCCAGTAAGCAATGAAGCCGGGCGGTGAAGGCCGCCTGGCTCGACGCTGTCCGCTCCGGCCCGTTATCGCGGCGCGGGATTAGGGGCCGCCGATCCCGTATCGGAAGACTGTTGGACCACGTCGGAAGCCTGCTGCCCCGATGCCGGTAGAACGAAGCGTCCGGTCAGGTACCAGAGCAGAGAGACCACGATGATCGACAGGTAGCCGTCCACGGCATAGTGCCAGCCGGTATAGACCGAGCCGAACAGGATGAGTGCGGCGAACGACCAGCCTGCAACGGCCCAGCGGCGACCAAAGCCGGTGAGGAAGAAGGCATTGAGCGTGACGATGGCGACATGCATGCTTGGCATCGCCGTGATGCCGCTGCCCAGCGCGGAGCTGCCGCTGTCGTGTGCATCGAGCAGATAGCTGGCGGCGAACCGCACCGGCAAGGCATACGGGTCTGCCATCAGCGCTGCGAGCACCCCGGCAAATCGGCTGCCGCCATAGAACCGGTCGTAGAATATCGGCCCGCTGGATGACAGCATGATTGGAAGAACGGTGCCACACAACACCATGGTGAGCGCGAACGCCCAGAGATAGCGGATGCGCCGGGCGGGACTGTTCCAGAAGGCGACGAAGAGCACGACGCCAAGCCATTGCATGAACCACCAGGACATATAGGCCTTGAAAACCAGCATGGAGGCGGGCTCTGAAACGATGCCGTGCGTCCATACCCAAGGATCGACGCCGTGCAGCCAACGATCGAGGTCGGCCAGCATGGGATCGGCATAGTAAGGCACGATCTCCGGTATGGTGATCCTGAATGTCGTGAAAGCGATGATGCCGAGAAAGAATAGCAAGACGACCCGCGCGGCCGCCGGCCCGCGTTCCTTGAGTATGTGCACCATGAATCTTGTCGGCCTGGGCCCGCCATACACCAATGCCGTCAACCCGAGGCCAACCACCAGCAGCACCGGCAGCAAGCCGAGGAATGTCCCGAAGTACTTTATGGACAGCAGAAGATATCGCTCAGGCCGCAGGCAAAGCGCCGTCGCGACGCAGACCAGGCACAGGCCCGTCAGCAGCCAGCTGCTTCTGGTTGTCGCCACGCCAAGATCAACAGTGGAAACCGATCGGAGATCGCCGCCCTGTGTTCCGGTGTGCCCACTCATCAGGGAGGTCCCGCCAGCTTTCGAACTTGTTATGATTGTTCTGGCGGCAACGTATTAATATCTTGTTGCACCCGTAATGGTGTCTGGTTTCCAATATAATACTCAATAGTGTAGTATTGTATTCAAATACGGGCTGAGGTCGATGGCGGTGCTGGCCCTGTGTTGGGTTGCTGCCAAGAGGCCTTTCGTCACGCACGTGCAATCGAGAGGGACCACTGCCTGGACGGCGATGGTCCCTCTCATTCAAGCCGCCTTGATCAGGCCGAGCTGGGTCAACGCCGCGACGCCGTCGTCGAGGCCGATCTCCTCGACGATCCTGCCGTCGATCACCTTCAGCACCGTGGTGCCGGTGAAGCGCATGGTGCGGCCGGTGGCGGCGGGCAGCGAACCGACGAGAAAATCGCTGAAGGCCGGACCGGCATGGGTGCCGCCGCCTTCCCACTGGCCGACGACATAGTCGCCTTCGGCGATGAGGTCGGCGGTGGCCCAGAAGTTGAGGTCCGGGAAGGCAGCGCGGAAATCGGTCATGAAGGCCTTGATGTCCTCGCGGCCGCGGCGCGGTTCATGCAGCGAATATTTGAGCAGCATGTCGGGCGCGGCGATGGCGTCGACGACGGAAAGATCGCAAGGTTTCACCCCAGAAATCAGTGAACCATCTAACGACGACGGCCTTGTTGTCTTCCTGTTTGGTCATGGGAAAAGTCCTCTTGTGTTTGCACGAGATCGCCAGGGCGGGCGGCGACCCCGCGCAAACACTAGGAGGATCGGCGGGCGGGCAAACTCCGCTTCTTGCCCGCCAATCGAAAGTCGGGACCGCAAGCGAGGAACGCGGCAGAGCCACCGGCGTGGTAACGCTTTCTTCTCTGGTTTTGCCGCAGATTGCCCCCGGCGGGGTTGGACGAAACGGAAGATGGCGGGTCAGGACAAGAAAAGCCGTAATGGAACGTTCTGGGAGAAGGCCCTGGAGCGCGCCCAACTTGGTGTCTGGGACTGGGACCTTCGGACAGGCGAGTGTTTCTATTCCGCCACCTGGGCGCGGATGCTGGGCTATGACGAAAGCGAGCTTGCCAACAGCAGCGACCTCTGGCTGCGGCTTACCCATCCCGACGATCGCGAGCAGGCGCTGGCCAGCGGCGACCGTCACATCGCCGGCCTGACCGACACCATCGAGACCGAGCTCAGGCTCCGGCACAAGCAAGGCCACTGGGTCTGGGTGCTCGACCGCGGCGGCATCGTCGAGCGCGACGGCGATGGCCAACCGATCCGGCTGATGGGCGTGCAGACCGATATTTCGAAACAGAAGGCGGCAGAGGCCGCGCTGGAACGGGTCAACATCCGCTTCCGCCTGGCGCTCGCGGCCAGCGGCACCGGCATCTGGCACTACGACATCGCCAGCAACAAAAGCTATTGGGATTCCCGCACCAGGGAAATTTTCGGCCTTGTCGCCGTTACCGACGAGGTGACGGCCGACCTATGGCACAGCTACCTGCATCCCGACGACAAGCAGGCGGCCGAACGCGCCCACAGGGCGCCGCTGGAAACCGACGGCGTCATTGCCGCGCAATATCGCATCATCAGGCGCGACGGCGATATCCGTCATGTCGAATCGCTGGTGCGTTTCGTCGCCGCCGCCGGTGCCGCCGGCCAGATCCTCGGCACGGTGCGCGACATCACCGAAGACAAGCTGCGCGAACAGGAACTGGCCCATGCCGCCCGCCACGACGCGCTGACCGGCCTGTGGAACCGCGCCGCCTTCGACAGGCTGCTTGGCGAGCATATCGCGGCGGGAGCGCCGCTGGCGGTGTTCTATGTCGATCTCGATTATTTCAAGGCGCTCAACGACTTCGCCGGGCATGCCGCCGGCGACCTGGCGCTGAAGAGCGTCGCGGGGGGCATGCGCGGCTGCCTGCCGCCGTCGGCGCATGCGGCGCGCCTGGGCGGCGACGAGTTCGCGCTGCTGGTGCCGCATTGCGACGCGGTGCAGGCCGAGCGGATCGCCGGCGCCGTGCTTGGGGCGGTGCGCGAGGCCGATCTCGGCCCGGCCGCGTCATCGCGCCGACTGGCGGCCTCGATCGGCATCGCCTTCATCGATGACGCCGCGACCACCGTGGCCGATGCGCTGGCTTGCGCCGACGACGCCTGCTACGCGGCCAAGGCGGCGGGGCGCAACCGCTTCGCGGTGTTTTCGGCCGCGGCGCGATCTGGGGCCGCCGGCCTCAATGCGGCGCGCATCGCAGCCGACACCGTCGATGCCATGGACGACGGGCGGCTGAAACTGTTCGGCCAGGAAATCCATCTCCTGGGAAAGCCATGGCAAGAGTGCCGGCACGTCGAAGTGCTGGCGAGGCTCGCCGCGCGCAACGGGCGGCTGGTGCCGCCGAGCGAATTCATCCCGGTGGCCGAGCGTTTCGGCATCGCCTCGAAACTCGACCGCTGGATCATTCGCACGGCGCTTTTGCGGCACGGACCGGCGCTGCGTGCCGGGGCGCTGACGCTGGGCTTCAACCTGTCGGCTCAGACATTGAGCGATCCGGGGCTGTGGGATTTCGTCGACAACACCATCGAGGAAACCGGTGCGCCGCATTCCGGCATCGGATTCGAGATCACCGAAACCGCGGCCGTCACCAATTTCGACGCCGCCGAGGACTTCGTGCGCAAGGCGCGCGAGCGACGCTGCCGGGTCAGCCTCGACGATTTCGGCGCCGGCATGAGCTCGTTCGAGTATCTCAGGCGCTTTCCCGTCGATGCGATCAAGATCGACGGCTCGTTCATCGAACATATCACCGACAGCCGCTTCGACCGCGAGATCGTGCTGGCGATGACCGGCATTGCCAGGAGCCTCGACTTCGCCGTGGTAGGCGAGAAGATCGAACGGCACGATACGCTGGCGATGCTCCAGGACATGGGGGTCGCCTACGGCCAGGGCTTCTTTCTGCATCGTCCCGAGCCGCTGGAGGCGATCGTTTCGCGCGCGACGGCCGGAACGCCCGGCAGGCGGCGCGCCTGAAGCGGGCAAGCCGCCCGCCAGAATCGCCGAGCCACTCCAACACTCCATTAGGCAATCCCGAAGAGCTGTTAAGCACGGCCCTGGAACGGCTCCGGGAGGTCGGCCGGGCGCGGTGGAACGATCACTGGCGGTCGGCGAACCGTGCCGATCGCGGAAACTCCAACACCTCTGCCTCCGATCGCCTGTGCTGCGCCTCCGCGACCGCTTCGATCAGCAGGTCGAGGGCTTCGCATGCCGAGCGGCTTGTCTCGTCGTCGCCGCGCAAATAGTGATAGGCGCGTTCGAGATGCACCCGGGCGGCTGAAAAATCGCTGGTCAATGATCCCTCCATTACCTCGCCCTAATATACCTTGGCCGGTCCGGCGGAACGCAGGGTAAATATCCACAGGCGGATTTTATTCAAATGCCGGGGGATTCCGGCAAGAAGGGCGAGGCGGTGGCTGTCAGGAGAGACAACGCCCAACCCCTTTGCCATGCCTTGCCACGCGGCTAGAATGCTACTCCCTTGTCCGAGGATGGCAGCCATGATCGTCCAGGCCTGCATCAATGGCGCACGACCGCGCGATTTTCATCCGAAATTGCCGCTGACGGCGCAGGCGATGGCGAGCGATGCGGCCGCCTGCATCGCCGCGGGCGCGGCCGAGCTGCACATCCATCCGCGCGGCGTGGACGGGCGCGAGAGTCTGGCCGCCGTCGACGCGACCGTGCTGGCGGTGCGCCGGGCCTGTCCCGGCACGCTGATCGGCGTGTCGACAGGCGCCTGGATCGAGAATGACGTCGAGCGCACCCGCGCCGCGATCGCCGGCTGGCGCGAACTGCCCGATTATGCTTCGGTCAATCTTTCGGAGGCCGACGCGCCCGCCGTGATGGAGCTTTTGCGCCAGCGCGGCGTCGGCATCGAGGCCGGCCTTGCCACAACGGAAGATGGCCAGCGGTTCGTCAGTCTTGCCGATCACGGCCGGGTGCTGCGCATCCTGATCGAGATCGACATACAGGAATTGCCCGCCGCACTCGCCGAGGCGCACGGCATCGCCGCCGCGCTGGACCGCGCCGGGGTGCGGCGGCCGATCCTGCTGCACGGCGCCGATGCCACGGTCTGGCCGTTCGTGGAGCTCGCGCGTCGAAGGCGCTGGTCGACGCGGGTCGGACTGGAAGACGGCAGGACGCTTCCCGATGGAAAGGTGGCGCTGGACAATGCGGAGATCGTCGCGGCGACGGCGGCGGTGTTTTGGTCGAAAACCTGAAGGGTCTCAAGCGCCTTGGCTGTGCAGCCGGTGCGACAAGCCGACCCGACCTGCTCCGCCATAAATCGTTCTCACTCGAGGCGCACTAAATAAAGGCAAATTCGGCCTGGCGCGGGGAGCCTTGTGCAACTGCCGCGGAGTTCCTGCATGTCACTGTCCGGTACCACAACTCGCTACGGAAGCCTTGCCCAGGCATTCCACTGGTTGACGGCACTGCTCGTGCTCATCGCCTTCCTGGTCTCGGCAGGCGGTCCTCCTACACGCGTTTATTCAGCGCCCAGGGCCTCGATGCTGCTGCTTCATGAATCGCTCGGCTTCGCGGTTTTCTGGCTGCTGGTGATCCGCCTGGCCTGGCGGCTGTTCGATCGCATTCCCGACGCTCCGTCCATGCCCGCCTGGATGTATGTCGGGTCGAAGGCGGTACATTGGGCGCTCTACGCGTTGATGTTCGCTGTGCCGGTGACCGCCATGCTCGGCGCATGGTTTGGCGGCCATCCGGTCACGGTGTACGGCTTCGGTCCGATCGGTCCGCTTTTCGCCCCATGGGACGTCGGCGCTTCGCTGGCGGAAATCCACGGCACGCTTGGGGACATCCTCATGTGGTTGGCCGGCCTGCACGCCGCGGCGGCCGTCTTCCACCACGTTCTTCTGCGAGATCGCGTGCTCAGCCAGATGCTGCCCGGCTTGGCTGCTCCAGAATGATCCGGATCGCCTGATCCACCACGGGATGCAGGCCGCTGGCCTGGAAGGACAGGCGGTTGCCGGAGCCGACATTGCTGGCCATGGCGATGGTAAGACCGGTCGCCGGATCATGCAGCATGACCGCGACATAGCCCGGAATGCTGCCCTGATGGCCGTAGAAGGCGCGGTCGGCATAGGCGCTCTGGAACATGCCGGCGCCGGTCTCGCGCATGCGGGTGCCCGGGAAGCTCGCCGGCACGCGGCGTTCGAACATCTCGGCGAAGAAAGGCGGCGACAAGAGCTTGCCGGAGAACAGGCTGCGCATGAAGCTCACCATGTCGGACGGCGTCGACACCATGTCGCCGCAGCCATAGGCGGCGCCGAATGGGAAGGAATCGGAAGAATCCTGCAATTCGTCGGAGTAGGGCAGCACGCCGTCCATGCGCCACATCTCGCCGCCGGAAGCGATGTCTGTCGGTGCGCCCGGCGCCAGCGGCGGCCGGTGGTAGTAGCCGCGCACCATCGACCTTTCCGGGAATGCTTCGGTGGCTGGCGACCAGGTGTTTTCCAGGGCGAGCGGCCGCAGGACCGCGCTTCTGACATAGGCGCCGAGCGACTGGCCGGTGACGGCCTCGATCACCATGCCGGCCAACACATAGCCGGTGTTGTTGTAGACAGCGGGTCCGCCCGGTGCCTTCTGTTTGTCGGAGGCGAAGGCGATGTCGACCAGCTGCTGCGGCGTCCATTGCCGGCCCGGATCCATCGGTATGTAATATTCGAATTCCGGCAGGCCGCTGCGATGGTTGATCAGCTGGCGCACCGAAATATTCCCTGCGCCCGGCAGATCCGGGAACCAGGAGGAGATCGGCGCGCCGAGCTCGAGCTTGCCGGTCTCGGCGAGCTTGACCAGGGCGGCGGCGACGAAGGTCTTGGTGCAGCTGCCGATCTTGAACAACTGGTCCGGTGTGACTGATGTGCCATGTGCGCGATCGGCTAGGCCCGCGGTGAGGGCGATTGGCGCGGCGCCTGTCGAATAGGCCAGCGAGGCACCCACCGCGCCGTCGGCGAGGTAGCTGTTGAGGAGGGAGGTCAGGTCTTTCGGCATTGATATCGCTTTCTTTTTTCCTTCTCCCCTGTGGGAGAAGGTGGCCTCGCGAAGCGAGGTCGGATGAGGGGTGCTCCAGGGAACACCAACGTCTCATTCCGCTGGAACACCCCTCAACCGTCTCGGCGCTGCGCGCCGATCCACCTTCCCCCACAAGGGGGGAAGGACAGGGAGCGCCTGCCCTCACTCAGCCACATCGACCGCCGCGAAATTCTGCCGGCCGAAGGGGTCGAGGATGTAGTTGAGCACGCTCTTGCGGATCGGGATCGCCACCAGCGAATGGGCGATCGGCGCCACCGGCACCTCGGCCTTCAGGATTGCCTGCGCCCTGCCGTAGATCGCGGCGCGTTCTTTCGGGTCGGCGGCGACGCGGCCTTCATCCAGCAGCTTCTCGAAATCCTTGTCGCACCAGCGCGACCGGTTCGAGCCACCCTTCACGCCGTCGCAGGACAGGAGATAGCTCAGCATGTTGTCGGGATCGCCATTGTCGCTGCTGCCGCCGAGCAGGAAAGCGTCCTGCTCGCCCGCGGCGGTGCGCTTGAGATATTCGCCCCATTCGAAGCTGACGATCTCGGACTGCACGCCGACCTTCGCCCAGTCGGCCTGGATCATCTCGGCCATGCGCTTGGCGTTGGGGTTGTAGGGGCGCGACACCGGCAACGCCCATAGGCTGATCTTGAGGCCGCTTTCGTGGCCTGCTTCCTTCAGCAGTTTCTTCGCGCCGTCGGGATCGTAGTCGATGCCGGCATCGGTGACGGCGCCGAGCTGCGCCGGCGGCACGACGCTGCCGGCAACCGTGCCGGCGCCGGCATAGACGGCATCGACGATTGCCTTGCGGTCGACGGCCTTGGCAAGCGCGGTGCGCACGCGGACATCGCCCAGCGGCTGATGTTCGACGTTGAAGCCGAGGATGCCGATATTCTGGCCCTTGAGGTCGAGGACCGTGATGTCTGGATCGGCGCGCAATTCGGCGACGGCACTGGGCGGGGGCGGGGCCGCCACCTGGCATTCATTGGCCTTGAGGCGCTCGACGCGGGTGGTCGGCTCGGGCGTGACGGCGAAGACCAGCGTGTCGATCTTCGGCGCGCCGCGCCAGTAATCCTTGTTGGCGGCGTAGCGCACCTGGCTGTCGGGCACATAGGCCTCGAGCATGAACGGGCCGGTCCCGACCGGCTGGCTGTCGATCAGCTCCGGCGTGCCGGCGGCCACCATCTTTTCGGTCTGCTCCAGCGACAAGATCGAGAGGTAGTCGAGCGCCAGCCCGGCCAGGAAGGTGACGTTGGGGGCCGTCAGCGTGAAGCGCACGGTGTAATCGTCGACCTTGTCTATTTTGTCGATCAGCGTGCCCATGCCCAGCGCGTTGAAGTATTCGTAAGAGCCGCCGCCGAGCTTGTGGTAGGGATTGTTGGCGTCGCGCTGGCGGTTGAACGTGTAAAGGACGTCGTCCGCGTTGAACTCGCGCGTCGGCGTGAAATGCTCGTTCGACTGGAATTTCACGCCTTGGCGCAGGTGGAATGTGTAGGTCTTGCCGTCCGGCGAGACATCCCAGCTCTCGGCCAGCGCCGGTCCGACTTCGGTCGTGCCCGGCTTGAACTCCACCAGCCGGTTGAAGATCGTCTTGGCGGCGGCATCCATGGTGGAGTCGGCGATGCCGATCGCCGGGTTGAAGGTCTCGGGATTGGCCTCCGAGCAATAGACGAGCGTCTTGGCATGAGCCTGCCCGCCGAGAAGGACGGACGAGGCCAGAAGGGTCGAGCCAAGCACTGTGCGCAGAACGGTGGATTTCATCGCAAACGCTCCTGATGACACTTTTTCTGGTTGAGGGAAGGGCATGAAATTCATGGCTTCGCCGCCGGGGCCAGGAAGCGGTCGGGCGCCAGCCCCGCGGCGGTGACGCCAAGCGCGGTGACATCGTCGGGCAAGGGTTGGCCGCGCATCAGCGCCGAGCCGAGCCGCGCCAATGTCAGCGACACCTGGAAACCATAGCCGCCCTGGCCGCCGAGCCAGAAGAGGCCGGGCAGGCGCGGGTCGAAGCCGGCGACCGGCGTGCGGTCGGGCGCGAAGGTGCGCAGGCCGGCCCAGGGCGTCGACGGGCGGCCTATGCGCATGGACGTTGCCTGCTCGATCCGGTCGACGGCGATGGCGACGTCGATGTCTTCCGGCCAGGCGTCGCAAGGCTCGGAATCGGTTTCGTCGGCCAGCGAGCCGATCAGCCTGCCCGCGTCTGGCTTGAAGTAGAATTGTTCGTGCAGATCGACCACCAGCGGCCAGCCGGCAATGTCGGCGCCCGCGGGCGGGTCGAACAGGAAGGCGGTGCGCCGCTTGGGCTGGAAGCCGAGGCCGGTGAGCCCCGCCAGGCCGGCCACGACATCGACCCAGGCGCCGGCGGCGTTGACGACGATGTCGGCGGGATAGGCGCCGGCACTGGTGGCGACGCGCAAGCCATTGCCGGCGGGCGCGACCTCGCGCACCTCTTCGCTCGTGCGCATGATGCCGCCCCTGGCCTTCAGTGCCGAAGCGCAGGCCGCAAGCATCTTGCCGGTATCGACGTCCACCGCACCCGGTTCATGGACACCGCCGCATGTGGTTTGCGGATCGATGACGGGAACCAGCGCATGCAGCTCAGCGGCGGAGAGGCGGCGTACGCTCGGCACCATGGCCTGCAATTCGCCGGCCAGCCGGTCGACGGCCGCGCCGTCATCGGCGCGGCCGACATGCAGCGCGCCACGTTGATGCGCGACGAAGCCGCCGTCGAAGATCGCCCGGCGGCTCGCCAGCGTCAGCGCGCGCACCAGGCGGTTGCCATAAGTCTCGGTGAACAGGGCGGCCGAGCGGCCGCTGGCATGATAGCCCGGCTGGCTCTCGCGCTCGATGAGGGTGACGTCGGCCCAGTCCGCCACCTCGGCGGCAAGCGAGAGGCCGGCAATGCCGCCGCCGATGACGACGATTTTCGGGAGTGAATTCGACTGCATCGTCCAGTCGTAAAAATAATTTCTTATCCAGTCAATATTTAGCGTATAAGAAAATTGTTGGCGTTGTTGATGACGGCGGGAAGTTCAATTACCTAGGATGGAGCGGCGCGATCCCGCGGCATGGAGCTGATATGTCGGAGCAACCGAAGCTGGGTGATTGCCTGCGCGGCTTGAGGAAGACGCATGGCTGGACCCTCCAGGAGGTGAGCAGGCTCACCGGTGTCGCGGTGTCGACGCTGTCCAAGGTCGAGAACGACCAGATGTCGCTGAGTTACGACAAGCTGCTGCAGATCTGCGAAGGGCTCGGCATCCATGTAACGGAACTGCTCAGCGGCGACCGCAAGCAGCCGGCGGCGCGCACCCGCCGCTCCGTGACGTCACCGTCCAACACACTGCGCCAACTGACCCGCAATTACGACTACCGGTACCTGGCCACCGACCTGGTGCGCAAGCGCATGGTGCCGATCCACGCCTATGCGCGCGCCCGCACGCCCGAGGAGTTCGGGCCGCTGACGAAACATGCCGGCGAGGAATTTTTGATCGTGCTCAAGGGCGAGATCGAGCTGCACACCGACCAGTACGCGCCGGTGCGGCTGAAACAGGGCGAGAGCGTCTATATCGATTCCACCATGGGCCACGCCTACCTCTCTGTGGGCGACGGCGACGCCGAAATGCTGTGCGTCTGCTCCGGCGACGAGCCCGACATGGAAGGCACGCTGCTCAGCGTGCTGGAGACGGTGGAAGGATAGGGCGGAAAGGCCGGGGCAAAGCTGCACGACCTTCTCACTCCTCGCTATAACGAAACGGTTTGCCCCAATCCCTGCCGCACCGCCTCGCGATAGGCGAGGTCGGCTGCCACCATGTCCTCCATGGCCACACCCATGGCCTTGTAGATGGTGATCTGTTCGGCGCTGACCCGCCCTGGCCTGAGCCCCAGCAGCATCTCGCCGAGTTCGGTTCCGGTTTGCGGATCGAGGCCGTCAAGTTCGCAAGAGCCGACCGGAGTAGGGGCGAAGGCATCGGCCGTCTCGACGAACAGACTGCCCCTACCGATAAGCGAAACAGGCAGTTCGCCGCCGGGCGGAGCGACGCCGACCGACGAGACATGGGTGCCGGGCCGCACCCAGTCGGCCGAGATCACCGGCTCGTAGGAGTGCGTTGCCAGGCAGACAACATCCGACGAGCGTATCGCGGCCTCGAGATCGTCGACGGCGACGACGCCGACATGCCGGGCGGCAAGCGCTTGCGCATCGGCGAATTCCTTCGAGACCACGCGGATCTCGGCGAAGTCGCGCACCAGCGGCAGGAGATTGAGATGTTGGCCGGCCTGCACACCGGCGCCGACCACGGTCGCGATCCTTGCGTCGGGGCGGGCGAGTTCGCGCACCGAAAGCACGGCTGAGCCGGAAGTGCGCACGGCGGTGATGTAGGTGCCGTCCATGACACAGACCGGCATGCCCGTCGCAGGGTCGAACAGATGGATGGTGGCAAGGTGGCTTGGGATGCCGTCGGCGATATTGCCCTCGAACACGTTGACGATCTTCACCGTCAGGTGCATGCCCGCCATCCAGGCGGGCATCGCCAGCGAATAGCCGGCCTGCGGAATGTCGAGCTGCGGCCGGGCCGGATTGACGACTTTGCCGCCGGACAGCGCCTTGAAGCCGCTGGCCAGCGCGTTGAGAAGCTGGCGAAGATCGACGCATGTCTTCACCTCGGCCTCGCTCAGGACGAGCACCGGTGTGTCGCCCTTGGCCTGGGCGCTGCGGGAGATCGATAGGGCTGTCGTCATGGATACGCTTTCGTTGGTGGCTGGAGTGCACGGCAACGGTATTGCGATCCATGGGCGTGATGAAATATGCTGTTTTGGCTATTTCGGCGTGATTATCGCGTTTGCTCCCGTTCGAAAGTGTGAATCCTGAAATGGACGATCTCGACCGCATCGACCGCTCGCTGCTGCGCTTGTTGCAGGAGGATGGCCGCCGCACGACGCTCGATCTGGCCCGCCGCGTCGGCCTGTCGCCGACGGGAGCTGCGCAGCGCGTCAAGCGGCTGTTCGCCGAAGGTTTCATCCGCGCGGTGCGAGCCGTTCTCGATCCGGCCAGGATCGGGCAGGCACAGCTCGTCTTCATCGAGGTGCGGCTCGACCACACGGCGCCGCATGTCTTCGACCGCTTCGCCGAAGCGGTGCTGCGGGCGCCCGAGATCATCGAGTGCCACATGGTGGTTGGTGGCTTCGACTATCTGGTCAAGGCACGGATCGCCGACATGGCGATGTTCCAGGATTTTCTGCAGCGTGTCATCCTGCCGCTGCCCGGCGTTCGGGAAACGCACACCTACGCCTCGATCGCCAATGTAAAGCCGGATGCTTTGCTGCCCGTCGCTCCTTGAAGTCGAGTGACATGTTCGCGTTTTTCTGCAGGTCGGTTCAGCCTTTCTGGTTCGAACCGGCCGGCGAAACCGGCTATATGACCGCTGAGACCGAAATTCCCGCCAACCCGAGAAGGAAAACCCAATGAGTTCAGAAAAAGTGGCTGTCATCGTGGCGGGCGGCAGCGGCATGGGGGCGGCAGCGGCCAAGCGGCTGGCGGCGGACGGGTTCAAGGTCGCCATCCTGTCTTCGTCCGGCAAGGGCGAGGCGCTGGCCAAGGAACTGGGCGGCATCGGCGTCACCGGTTCCAACCAGTCGAACGAGGATCTGCGGCGCCTCGCGGACCTGACGCTGGAGCACTATGGCCGCATCGACGTTCTGGTCAACAGCGGCGGCCACGGGCCGCGCGCGCCGATCCTGGAGATCACGGACGAACAGTGGCACGCCGGCATGGACGTCTACCTGCTCAACGTCATCCGGCCAGTGCGCATCGTGGCGCCGCAGATGGTCAAGCAGAAGGCCGGCGCCATCATCAACATCTCGACCGCCTGGGTGGTGGAGCCGAGCCCGATGTTCCCGACCTCGGCCGTGTTCCGCGCCGGCCTTGCCGCCTATACCAAGATATTCGCCAACACTTATGCAGCGGACAATGTGCGCATGAACAATGTGCTGCCCGGCTGGATCGACAGCCTGCCGGCGACGGAAGAACGCCGCGACTCCGTGCCCATGCAGCGCTACGGCACGTCGGAAGAGATCGCCGCGACCATCGCCTTCCTGGCTTCGGACGGCGCTGGCTACATCACCGGCCAGAACATCCGCGTCGACGGCGGGATCATTCGCGCTATTTGAGGCGGGTCCGGGAGGGGAGGCCTGTCCGACGCGCGCCGCGGAGGGGGTCCGGCATCCCGCCTGGCGCGACGACATCTCGCACCAAGGAGGAAAAATGCGGCTTCTGATACTTGGCACCGGCTGGATGGCGCAGGAACATGCACGGCAATTCAGCGCCATCGATGGCGTCGACATTGTCGGGGCCGTCGACCTCGATCCGGCGCGCGTCGGCGAATTCGCCGACGGCTTCAACATCCCCAACCGCTTCACCGCGCTGGACGAGGCGCTCAAATGGGGCGCTTTCGACGCCGTGGCCAATGTCACGCCGGACCGCATCCACCACCCGACCACCATGCAGCTGATCGCCGCCGGCAAACCGGTGCTGTGCGAGAAGCCGCTGGCCGAGAATTTCGGCAAGGCGATCGAGATGGCCGAGGCCGCCGAGAAAGCCGGCATCGTCAACATGGTGAACCTCACCTACCGCAATGTCGCTGCGCTGCAGAAAGCCCGCCGGATGGTGCAGGCCGGTGAGATCGGCACGGTCCGGCATGTCGAGGCGTCCTATCTGCAGAGCTGGCTGGTGTCGAAATTCTGGGGCGACTGGCGCAGCGACCCGAAATGGCTCTGGCGGCTGTCGCGCGGCCACGGCTCCAACGGCGTGCTTGGCGATGTCGGCATCCACATCCTCGATTTCGCCAGCTATGGCGCGGCCCTCGGCATCGATCATGTGTTCTGCCGGCTGCGTTCCTTCGACAAGGCGCCGGGCAACCGCATCGGCGACTACGGGCTCGACGCCAATGACAGTTTCGCCATGACGGTGGATTTCTCCAACGGCGCCTTCGGCGTGGTGCATGCCAGCCGCTGGGCGACCGGCCATCTCAACGAATTGCGCCTGCGCATCTATGGCGACAGAGGCGGTCTCGAAGTGGTGCACAATCTCGACGGCTCGTCGCTCAAGGCTTGCCTCGGCGAAAATGTCGACGACGGGATATGGGAAGAGCTCGACGCCGGCACGGTGGCGACCAACTACCGGCGTTTCGCCGACGCGGTGCGGACCGGCGTGCAGGCCGAACCGTCCTTCCGCCACGCCGCCGACTTGCAGAAGGTGCTGGATCTGGCCGTGGTGTCGGACGAGAAGCGGGCGGAGCTCGCGGCGAGCGCGCAGACGCGGTAAGGGTGGCGCCTTCCCTCTCAGGGACCGGTCACGAGGCCAAAAACCAGTTTTTGCAAATTGCCGCCATTGCCGAATTCGACGCGGTCGAAATCGCGGCTTGCCTGCCGCTGCGCCCGCGACAATTCGGAGAGGCGCCTGGTCATCTCGGTCCGGATCTTGGCGCATTTGGGATCGTCGGCAACCCTGAGGCCGACGGTCGCCGCCTCGATCTTGCGCACCATGGCGATGATATCGGCGCCATGCACCTTCTCATGGGCGGCGACGCCGGCGATGAAGCTCTCCCAGCTCTTCTGCACGACCGGCGGCAGGGAGCCTGACGGCTTCGGCAAGGCATAGGTGATGATGAGTTTCGGCCTGGCCGATGCCAGCACGCAATCGCCGCCCTTGTTCTGGTAGTCCCTGGTCCAGGTCAGCTTGAAATTGGTGTAGGCGATGGTGCGCGTTTTGGCGCCGCGGATCAGCGGTCCGTTCTCGCCGATCGACCGGTAGAGCTCCTGTCCGGTCCGGCCCGAGATGGCGTAGGGCTCGATCGTCTCGACCGGCTTCCATTGGGCATGGGCGACAAGCGGCAAGGCGAGCACCGCGACCAGCGACAGGCACAGACGAACACACGCTCTCAACACCGCTCTCCGCGAAACCAGGACCGGCGCCGACGCCAATGCCATCTTGTGGCTTTTCCTATATGCTGCCGGCGGGTGCTGCAAATGTGTTGGAGGGAGGCGCTGGCGCCGTGCGGCAAGACCAGGATGGGTATGGGGTTGAAGAAGTTCCCTCGGTTCGTCATCCTAGGGCGGAGCAAGGAGCGAAGCGACGCGGCGCAGACCCTAGGATCCATGCCGTGACACCTGCCGAAGAATGCAGCGAATCAGGATGTTCTCCCAACGCATGGCCCGATAGCCCCGACACATGACCGGCTATGTCTACATGACCGCCAGCCAGAAGGCCGGCACCATTTACATCGGCGTCACAAACGATCTCGGTCGTCGTATGCCAGAACACAAGTCGGGCCAGGGTTCGCGCTTCACCAGCCAATATGGCGTGCAGCGACTGGTCTGGTACGAGGAGTATTTTGATATCACGGACGCCATCCAGCGCGAGAAATCGCTCAAGCGCTGGCGGCGGCAATGGAAGGTCGAACTGATCGAAAAGGCCAATCCTGAATGGTTCGAGCTGTTTTGTGGAACAGGATGGTAGCCATTGGCCACTTCGTCCTCGGGTTTGACTCGGGGCATGTCGCGGGGCTCGGTGATCGAAATTCCGCACGGTAGCGGCGCTCCCATGTCACGGCATGGATCCCAGGGTCTCCGCGACGGAGCTTCGCTCCTGCTTCGCCCTAGGATGACGAAGATAGGGTGAGGCTTCCAAACCAACGGCCTTGCCGGCGCCGGCGCGTCGCCGTAAGTCGTGCTCATGATCACCTTCCGCAAGGCCCTGGCCTCCGACCTGCCTGCCCTCGTGGCCATGCTGGCGGACGATCCGCTTGGCGCGGCCAGAGAGGATGCCTCGCTGCCGCTGGCGCAGGGCTATGTCGATGCCTTCAACGCCATCGATGCCGACCCCAACCAGTTGCTGGCGGTGGCGGTCGATGGCGCCGACGTGGTCGGCACCTTGCAGATCAGCTTCCTTGCCGGGCTGTCGCGGAAGGGCGCCTGGCGCGGTCAGATCGAGGCGGTGCGGGTCGCCGGGCACCGCCGTTCCGAAGGCATAGGCAGGCTGATGATCGAATGGGCTGTTGATCAATGCCGGGCGCGCGGTTGCGGCCTCGTCCAGCTCACCACCGACAAGACCAGAGCGGACGCGCACCGCTTCTATGAAAGCCTCGGCTTCACCGGCACCCATCTCGGCTACAAGAAGACCTTGTAGCGCAGGCGGGGCCGTCGCTTTCCGCTAAGGCGGGCGGCTGGCGCATGCGGGAAGGCTAGCAGGCCCTATTCAATTTGCGGCGAGACCAGATATAGGTCAGCTAAGTTGACCTATATTCGATGCGTCCGGGGAGGCGTGCTTGACCCTTATGAACCTGTTGGCGTCGCGCTCGTCGCGCATGAAGGCCTCGGAAATCCGCGAGCTGCTGAAGCTGCTCGACCAGCCGGACATCATCTCCTTCGCAGGCGGCATTCCCGATCCGGCGCTGTTTCCGGCCGAGGCGATCCGCGACGCCTATGCCGACGTGCTCGGCGGCGGCGAGGCGGGGGCCGCGCTTCAGTACCAGGTGAGCGAGGGCTATCTGCCGCTGCGGCGATGGATCGCCGGGCAGATGGGCAAGCTCGGCGTCGCCTGCGAGGAAGCCAACATCTTCATCACTTCGGGCTCGCAGCAGGCGCTCGATTATATCGGCAAGCTGCTGCTGTCGCCCGGCGACACCGCACTGGTGACGTGGCCGACCTATCTCGGCGCGCTGCAAGCCTTCAACGCCTATGAACCGCGCTACGACCGGCTGCGGCCGGAAGGCGGTAACATGACGCCGGATGCCTATCGCGCGGCGGCGGCGGCGAATGGCGGCCGGGTCAAGTTCGCCTATCTGGTGCCGGATTTCGCCAACCCGACCGGCAACACGCTGAACAGGCAGCAGCGCGAGGCGGTGCTCGACCTTGCCGGCGAGCTCGACATCGCAATCGTCGAGGACGCCGCCTACCGGGCGCTGCGCTATGATGGCGAAAGCGTGCCGCCGATCCTGGCGCTGGACTGCGCCCGATCCGGCGGCATCGACAAGGCGCGCACGCTCTATTGCGGCTCGTTCTCGAAGATCCTGTCGCCGGGCATGCGCGTCGGCTGGGTCTGCGCGCCGCGTCACGTGGTGGAGAAGCTGGTGCTGATGAAGCAGGCTTCCGACCTGCACAGCCCGTCGATCAACCAGATGGTGATGCACCGGGCGGCCGAAGCGGTGTTCGAGGCCCAGGTCGAAAAGCTGATCGGCGCCTATCGCGAACGCCGCGACGGCCTGCTCGGCGCGCTCGCGGCCAACATGCCGGAAGGCGTGACCTGGAGCCGCCCGGAAGGCGGCATGTTCGTCTGGGTGACGCTGCCGGAAGGCGCTGACGCCACCACGCTCCTGGCGCGCTCGGTGAAGGAGGCGCGTGTCGCCTTCGTGCCCGGCAGCGCCTTCTTCGCCGATGGCACCGGGCGCAACACGCTGCGGCTGTCCTTCACGCTCGCTGACCGGCGCGCGGTGAGCGAGGGCATTCCGCGGCTGGCGGCGCTGCTCAAGGCTTAAGGCGCCGGCCAAACGACGGCGCATCGCCCCAGCGGCGAACAAACCCGGGTTGCCCTGACTTGTTGCTGGTGCAAAATAGCCTTGTGTCCACGAACGCGGGTTCATGCGCCATGACCGACCTTTCCGGTATCTACCGCGACTACATTGCCTGCCTCAACCGGCAGGACTGGCCGAACCTCGGGCAGTTCGTCGACGATGACGTGTCCCACAATGGCAGGCGGATCGGTCTCTCCGGCTACCGTGCGATGCTGGAGAAGGATTTCGACGACATTCCGGATCTTCGTTTCGATATCCGGCTGCTGGTCTGCGATCCGCCTCATGTCGCGAGCCGCCTGATGTTCGACTGCACGCCCAGGGGAAATTTCCTCGGGCTTGCCGTAGACGGCCGGAAAGTGTCCTTCGCCGAGAACGTCTTCTATGAATTTCGCGGCGCGAAGATCCGGCTCGTGTGGTCCATCATCGACAAGGCCGCCATCGAAGCCCAGCTTTGAACCACGAACCTCTCCTGGCGTGCTCGGTGAAGGAAGCGCGTGTCGCCTTCGTGCCCGGCAGCGCCTTCTTCGCCGATGGCACCGGGCGCAACACGCTGCGGCTGTCCTTCACCTTGGCCGACCGCGGCGCGGTGACCGAGGGCATTCCCAGATTGGCCAAGCTGCTGAGGAACTAGCACCGACCGGATTCCTGGCCCCGGGGCGTCAGGCCGGCTTGTCGGCAGCCCTTGTGCGCCTGGCAAGGCGTGCGGTAAATGCGGGCGTGCCTTTGCCGGGCGAATGAGGATGTCATGGTCTCCGCAACGCCCAGAGTGACGCTGCTTCTCGGCAGCGCGCCCGATGTCGTGCGCTGCGCCGCCTGGCCGAAGGAGACCTTCGCCAGCATCGTCGCCATCAACAATGCCTGGCGCGTGCGCCCCGACTGGGACGTGCTGGTGCATGCCGGCGATTTCCCGTCCAACCGGATGCCGCCTCTGGAACCGCTGCGGCAGGCCGAGATCTTCAGCGCCGCGCATTACGTGCCGGCCCAGAATACTTTCGGCGGCTTCGTCTATGCCGGCGCCACCATGTCGCTGACAGCGGCCTATTGGGCCGTCCACAGCCAGAGGCCGGACGTGCTCGCCTTCCTCGGCTGCGACATGATCTACGACACGGCCGGCGACACCCATTTCTACGGCATCGGCCGCGCCGACCCGCTGCGCGACGATGTCACGCTGCAGAGCCTCGAGGCCAAATCCGCCCGCCTGCTCATTCATGCGCTGCGACGCGGCACGCTCTGCATCAACCTGTCGGACCTGCCGCAAAGCCGCCTGGTCTTCCCAAGGCTGTCCTTCGAGGAATTGCGGTTACTGTCCCCCGAGCGCCTCGCCGGCATGAAGATGGATGCGCGTGCGGGCATCCATCACCATAGGGTCGAAGTGGCCGAGCAAATCGAGCGCGAGCTCGGCTATTTCTACGAGGATGGCATGTACTGGAACCATCTCGACGAAATCGACCGCGCGCAGCTAGCCGACATCGACCGGCTCTGGATCTCGGCGATCGGTCCGGCTGAGCCGACCGAAGAATGCAGCGCGGCGGAATAGCGCCGTCCGGCAGCTTTTGTTGCAGGGACCAGCAATTCCCGCGGCTCCCACCAGCAGTTTCGCGCCAAATTGCCTAATTTCGGGCCGCTTTTCGGCTAAACTCGTCGGCATCTTGGCTGGAAGTGGAGGAAGCCATGAGCTTGCGCCTCGGTTTCGCCGTGCTGGTGCTGTTCGGCCTCGCCAATCAGGCGGCGGCTTTCGAGATTTCAAGCCCGTCGGTTTCCAACGGCAAATGGGCCGAAAAATATCTCGGCGACAAGGCCGGCGGCTGCAGCGGGCAAAGCGTATCGATCGCCTTGAGATGGAAGGACCCGCCGGCAGGCACCAAGAGCTACGCGCTCACCATGTTCGACCCCGACGCCGGCGGCGGCAAGGGTTTCTGGCACTGGCTGGCCTGGAACATCCCGGCAAGCGCGAAGGGCCTGGCCGAAGGGGCTGGCTCGAAGCGCGGCAAAGGCTTGCCCAAGGGTACGGTGCTCGGCAAGGGTGGCATCGGCCGCGCAGGCTATTTCGGGCCATGCCCGCCGCCCGGCAGCGGCACGCATCACTATGTCTTCACGCTCTATGCGCTCGGCGCGCCGAAGCTGCGCGCGCCGGAGAATCCCTCTCCGGAAATGGTGGCAGTGGCCGCGAAGAGCCAGGCGCTCGGCGAGACCAGCGTGACGTACACCTATGGGCGGTAAGCATGACCGGTTCAGGCAGTCGCCCGGGCCACCAGCGCATTGACGACGCTGTTGGCAAACACGTTCCAAGAGATCGTTTGAATTCCGTTCCGGTGGCCATCTGGCGGCTTTGCGCGCGGCCTCGGCCGGCGCGTCAGCGCGTCCAGAAATCGCGATGCGGCGCGATCAGCTCGTCCTCGATCTCGGGGAAGGGGCCAAAGACCTCGATCTTCTTCTGGCCCGAGGCGAGCACTGTGCGCGAGGGCAGGCTCATCGTCGGATTCTCGGCGTGATCGCCGGTGAGCGCCAGGAGCTTCGTCTCCTCGAAGCCGTAGACCAGGCGGCCGATATTGGCCCAGTAGAGTGTTCCGGCGCACATCGCACAGGGTTCGCCGGTCGAGACCAGCGTGCAGGACCAGAGGAAATCCGGCTCGTAGGCAGCCGCGGCGCGCCGGGCGAGCTCCGTCTCGGCATGGCGCACCGTGTCGAGATTTCCCTGGCGCATAAGCAAGCGATCGTCCGGCCCGACCAGCACGCAGCCGAACGGATGATGTCCGTGCACGGCCGCCTCGCGAGCGACGGCGTCGGCGGCGCGAAGGTGGGCGAGCATCTGGTCGCGGGTCATTGCGCAATCCTAACACGACGGGCGAGGAGAGGAACCGACACCCGGCGACCGGCTTGGTAGGGCGGAGAGTGCGCCGATCGGCGGGCATTGGCAAGCTTCGCCCGGCGGGCAAAACCCGAGCGCGGGCCATCGCTGATCAGGCGAATGAGGTTTGAAGCACTGTTCCCCGCACTCGTATCCTTGTATACGAAATTGAAGCCATCCGCGTGAGGAATTGATGAGTCCACCGCCTGGGACCGTGCCGTTTTTCAGCCAGTGGGAGACGCCCGACATGACCTTGGCCGTGCTTGCCGATGGCGCCGAGGTGGCGCTGCGGCGCGATGCGCTGTGGGAGAATTCGGGCGCGCGGACACTGGACGAATACGCGCTGTGGGCCGCCAATGTCTGCGGCATGGCGTGCCTCAAGATGATCCTGGCGGCGCGCGGCCAGATCGTGCCGACCATCGAACTGGCCAGGCGCTGCACCGGATATGGCGGTTATGTCGTCACCGAACGATCGATCAAGGGCCTGATCTACGCCCCCTTTGTCAGCTTCGTGAAGGCGGAATTCGGCCTGGAAGCGAAGGTGATGACCAGTGTCGCTACATCGGATATTCCGGCGATCCTCGGGCAGTCGCGCTTCTTCATCGCCTCGGTCAGCAGTTCGATCCGCTGGCCCGAGCGCGAGCCGCCGTCCAAGGGCGGCCATCTGGTGCTGGTCATGTCGGCATCGGATGAAGGTTTTCGCTTTCACAATCCGTCCGGCCATACCGGCGCCACACAGGCGAATGCAGTGTTGGCGGCCGCCGATTTCGATCGCTTCTTTGCCAATCGCGGCATTGCCGTCAGCATTTGATCTTGTGGGATTTCGATGAAGGACAAGGCTTTTCAATGAAGAACAAGATTAGGGTCGCCGTCCTCTATGGCGGACGTTCGGCCGAGCATGACGTATCGCGCCTTTCGGCCGCCAATGTGCTGAAGGCCATCGACCGGACGCTTTACGAGGTGGTCCCGATCGCCATTTCCAGGGACGGAAGATGGCTGCTGCAATCTTCATCCGAAGCCGGCGACGACGGAGCCGGGGCACCGGTGTCTGAGGACGGCGTGGAGGTCGCATTGTTGCCCGGTGGTAGAGGCAGGCTGGTGGCCGCACGGGGCGGCGGAGCACAGCCCGACCTGCCGCCGGTCGACGTCGTCTTTCCCGTGCTGCACGGTCCTTTCGGCGAGGACGGCTCGGTGCAGGGCTATGCCGAGGTCGCCGACGTCGCCTATGTCGGCTGCGGCATTCTCGCCTCGGCCGCCGCCATGGACAAGGATGTCGCCAAGCGGCTGCTGCGCGAGGCCGGGCTGCCGGTTGCCCGTTCCGTCACCGTGCATCGAAACGATGTCGGGCCGTTCCAGGAGATCGCCGGCGCGCTCGGCCTGCCTTTCTTCGCCAAGCCGGCGCGCCAGGGCTCCTCCTTCGGCGTCAGCAAGGTGAACGACCGGGACGGCTTCGAACGGGCCGTCGAGACGGCTTTCCGCTACGACGGCAAGGTCCTGATCGAAGAGTTCGTCGACGGCCGCGAGATCGAATGCTCGGTGCTGGAGCGGGCCGACGGAACGCTGACCGTATCGCTGCCCGGCGAGATCATCCCGGCCGGCAAGCACGGCTTCTACACCTATGAAGCCAAATATCTGGACGCCGACGGCGCCGTGGTGAACGTGCCCGCCGATGTCCCGGCCGCCGTCGCCGACGTGGCAAGGGAGATGGCCGCGCGGGCTTTCCAGGCGCTCGGCTGCGAGGCGATGGCCCGCGTCGACTTCTTCCTGCGCGCCGACGGCTCGCTGCTGGTCAACGAGGTCAACACGCTGCCAGGCTTCACCGACATTTCGATGTATGCCAAGGCGCTGGCGGCGATCGGCATCGGCTACAGCAAGGTCATCGACGTGCTGATCGAGCACGCACTGGCGCGGCATGCCGCGCGAAAGTCCTGACGTTCGGCGGGGCATTGACGCCGGATCATGCGAAGCTAGATTCGAGCCCTTGGCGAGAGGAGAGCTTGCATGGAAGAACTGCATCGCGGCCGGCTCATCGATCATATCCAGCTAGTGGTCAGGGACATCGCCGCCAGCCGCCGCTTTTACGAAGCAGTATTTCGAGTGCTCGATATTCCGATCGGCGGCAGCGCCGCCGATTATTTCTGGGCCGACGAGCTTTTCATTTCAACCGCCGACAGCCGCGCGGCTCGGGGAGAGTTGACCGGTCGCCATCACCTGGCATTCCAGGCGAAGGATCGCGCCATGGTCGATGCGTTCTACAAGGCCGGGCTGGACGGCGGCGGCAGGGACAATGGCGGGCCGGGTGAACGCCGGTACCACCCCGGCTACTACGCCGCTTTCCTTCTCGACCCGGACGGCAACAACATCGAAGCGGTGCATCACGGGGCGGCCAACCGCAGTGCTGCCTCGGTGAAGATCACGTTCTAGAATGCGCCGACAAGAGGCGGGTGGCGCGGAGGCGACCCGTCCGTGGGGCAGGCCTTGAAGGCCATGTGAGGCATAGTTACATCAACCATTAAGCGTGCGTTTGCACGCGAATACAACGCTTTGGCCAAGCTTCATCTATGGAGGTTGTCATGGCAAATACACTCATGGAAGGAAAGAAAGGCCAGGACTGGCTCAATCTGGTCCTTGCCGTCTGCCTGTTTATCTCACCCTGGATAATCGGCTTCGCTGCTGAAACCGCTCCCGCATGGAACGCCTGGATTGTCGGCGTCGTGCTGGGCGCGGTGGCCGTGGCGGCGCTTGCCGCCTTCGCCGAGTGGGAGGAATGGGTAGGTGTCGTTCTCGGGCTCTGGCTGATCGTGTCGCCCTGGCTGCTCAAATTCATGGCGAACACGAATGCGATGGCCACCCACGTCATTCTCGGCGTGCTGGTGGTTGCCGTATCGGGTTGGGCCGTCTGGGACGTCCGTCACCCGCACGCACATGCGTGACCGCTGACCAAGGACGGGGCCGGCGCGCGAGCGGGGCCCCTTCCGGCTTTGAACGTCTGCCCATTGCGTTTGCCGCCGGCTGCGAAGGGCAGGGTCGCCGGCTTGCAATCTGAGGCCAGGCCATGGATCTCGACGGACCGAACGCCATATCCTGCACAGCATATCCTGCGTAATTCAGGGAGTTTTGAGCGTGACCCTCGCGCGGATGGCGGTTCTGGCAGCGGCCTTCATGGCCGCCGCGGCCGCCAGTCACTCTTCCGTGACCGCGGAGGCTACGGAGAAGGTCGCGTTGCGCGTCGTGATCGACGGCGCCATCGGCCCGGCGAGCGCCAGGCAGCTCAACGAAGCGCTGGCCAAAGCCGCCGAGCGGCACGCCGAAGCCGTTGTCCTCGAGATCGACACGCCGGGCGGGCTGGTCACCTCGATGCGCGAAATGATCGCCGATATCCTTGCCTCGCCGGTTCCCGTCATCGGCTATGTCGCGCCCGCCGGCGCGCATGCGGCAAGTGCCGGAACCTATATCCTTTATGCCACCCATGTCGCGGCGATGGCGCCCGGCACCAATCTGGGCGCCGCCACGCCGGTCGAGCTTGGCGGGTTGCCGCCCCTTCCCGGTGGCGACGAGAAGGACAAGGGCGACCAGAAGAATGCCACCGGGCCTCCGGCCGGCGACCCGATGATGACAAAGGTGACGAACGACGCGGTCGCCTTGATCCGTTCGCTCGCCGAACTGCGCGGCCGCGATGCCGACTGGGGCGAAAAGGCGGTGCGCGAGGCAGCCAGCCTTTCCGCCAATGCGGCACTTCAGGCACATGTAGTCGACCTCGTCGCCCGCAACACCGCCGAACTGCTCCAGCTTGCCGACGGCCGCACGGTCGAGGTGGCCGGCAAGCAACAGGTGCTGGCGACCAAGGGCGTGGCGGTCGAGACGCTCGATCCCGGCTGGCTGATCCGGCTTCTCGCCGTCATCACCGATCCCAACATCGCCGTCGTCCTGATGCTGGCCGGCGTCTACGGCCTCGTCTTCGAGTTCACCAGCCCAGGCGCCGTGGCGCCCGGCGTGATCGGGACCATCTGCCTGCTGCTCGGGCTCTATGCCCTCAATCTACTGCCGATCAGCTATACCGGCCTCGCCCTGATGCTGCTTGGCATCGCCTTCCTCGTCATCGAGGCCTTCAACCCGACCGTGGTGCTCGGGCTTGGAGGCGTGGCAGCCTTCCTGCTCGGCGCCGCCATGCTGCTCAAGGTCGAGGGCCCGGGCTTCGAGATGTCGTGGGCGCTCATCGGCACCGCCGCGGCGCTGACGCTTGGCCTGGCGCTGCTGGCCGGCAGCTATCTGTGGAGGGCGCGCAGGAGCCTGCCGCGTGTCGGCGCGCAGGCCATGCACGGGCTGCCGGCCAGGATCCTCGACTGGTCGGGCAGCGAGGGCCATGTGCTCGCGCAGGGCGAGCGCTGGCGGGCGAAAGCCGATGAACCGCTCGCCCCCGGCGACAGCGTCGAGGTGGCCGATGTCAGGGATCTCGTGCTGACGGTCCGGCGCAGGAACAATGGAGCAAGGCAATGATCATCGGTTACGTCGCCTATCTGCTACTCGCCCTCATCGTGCTGATCTTCCTGTCCTCCGCCATTCGCATCCTGCGGGAATATGAGCGCGGCGTGGTCTTCACGCTCGGCCGCTTCACCGGGGTGAAGGGCCCCGGCCTCATCCTTCTCATCCCCTTCGTCCAGCAGATGGTGCGGGTCGACCTGCGCGTGGTGGTCCAGGACGTGCCGCCGCAGGACGTGATCTCGCGCGACAATGTCTCGGTGAAGGTGAACGCGGTGCTGTATTTCCGCATCGTCGACGCCGAGCGGGCCGTCATCCAGGTCGAGGACTTCATGGCCGCGACAAACCAGCTCGCGCAGACCACGTTGCGCTCGGTTCTCGGCAAGCACGAACTCGACGAGATGCTGGCCGAGCGCGACAAGTTGAACAGCGACATCCAGGAGATCCTGGACCAGCGGACCGACGCATGGGGCATCAAGGTGTCCAATGTCGAGATCAAGCATGTCGACCTTAACGAGAACATGGTCCGCGCCATCGCCAAGCAGGCCGAGGCTGAAAGGCTGCGGCGCGCGAAGGTGATCAACGCCGATGGCGAGCAGCAGGCGGCGGCAAAGCTGGTCGAGGCCGGCAAGATGCTGGCGCAGGAGCCACAGGCCATGCAACTGCGCTATTTCGAGGCGCTGCACGACATCGCCGGCGAGCGCTCGTCGACGGTGGTGTTTCCGCTGCCGATGGACCTGCTCACGATTTTCAACAAGCAGCCGGGCGCCGGGAAATAAGCTTGGGAGGGGTTTGGCAGCCCGGCCGCGGGCCGGCGAGCTCGGGACCGGCACGATCACCCGGCGATTCCCCGAAGTTGCGATCTCCACGCCAAGCGCTGCCGGTCCTTTGCTGTCAATTTTAGGAGTTTTATTCAGAATTCGGCAATATATAGCGGGCTTTTTAGCGGATTCATTGTTTTTAATTAGCTTAAGCTTTCGCTATGGATTCTCGACTAGGGTGACGGCGAAATGATCGAGAGCCCTGACGGCGTGGCGGCTTGCCCGGCCAGTCAGGTCAATCGCCTCCTGCAAGTCAAGCTTCGGTTGCATAAATGAGTGGGCCCATGTCGATTGCCGGCATCATCGAAAGGATCCTGGACAAGTTGTCCGGCTCCAGCCTGCTTGCGGCCGGCCTCTTGCTGCTGACCGCGCTGGGCAGCGCCCTGATCGCCTATTGGCGGACGGCGGAGCGCAAGAGCTTCAGGGAATTCTTCGATTTCGTCTTTCCCAACGAGATCGTCACGCATCCCTCGGCGCGGGCGGACCTGCTTTTCTGGATCACCCGCAAGGCGATTATGCCCTTCCTGATGCTGCCCGCGGGCGTGACCTTCGTCGTCGCCGTCGGTTACGCGACGAATCGGACGCTGGCGGCACTCCTCCAGATCGAGCCGCCGCTGCTGCCGGGACCGCCGGGAGCGGTGACGATCGTCATCTTCACGGTGACGATGCTGATCGCCTACGACATATCCTATTACCTGTACCATGTGGCCCAGCACCGCTTCCCGTTCCTGTGGGAACTGCACAAGGTGCATCACTCGGCGGAGGTGATGGTCGGGATCACCAAGGACAGGGTTCATCCGCTCGACGAGCTCATGAACCGCGCCTGGGACGGCGTCATACCCGGGATCTGCTTCGGCATCTGGACCCTTTTGTCGCTTAACCTCGTCGAAGTGACGATCTTCGGCGTCAACGTATACGTCATGCGCAATATCCTGATGATGGATTTCGTCAGGCACACCCATTTCAAGATATCGTTCGGGCCGCTCAACAACATCGTGCTGTGCCCGCATTGGCACCAACTGCACCACAGCGTCGATCCAAGGCACTACGACAAGAATTTCGGCTTGCTGTTCTCGTTCTGGGACCGGCTATTCGGAACGTTGTGCGTGCCCAAGCCCGATGAGGATTTCAGGTTCGGATTGATGGAACGCGGCGCGCGCGACTATCAATCCCTGTCGGGGCTTTACGTGCTGCCGCTCAAGAAGATGTGGGGGCACATCGCCCGGCGGTTTCGCCGCCGCGCTTCGTCCGAGCCGACACGGAGCCCGCAGCCATGAACGCTCACGCCGCGATCGAGGGCCCGAAGGCCGGCGCTTTGGAGATCGTCACCTCCGAGGAGCGCCTCGCGTCGGTCGGGCCGGCCTGGACGGAGCTGTGGCGCCGGGCGGAGGGGCTGATCTTTCAAAGCCACGCCTGGGTCACGGCGTGGTGGCAGACGGCCCCGGACCGGGAGCTGCGTGGTCTCAGGATCGGCCTCGTCTGGAACGGTGACCGGATCGACGCCGTCATCCCGCTGGCGACGGTGCGGCGCAAGGGCGTCAACGTCCTGGAATGGGCTGCCAAGGACCACAGCGACTATGGCGACGTGCTGGTCGCGCCGGACTGCGATCCGGCGGCGGTCGCGGCGCTATGGCAGGAAATTTCGGCCGCGGGCGGCTTCGATCTCGTCTATCTGAACCGCCTGCTGCCGGACGCCGCGATGCGCACGCTGCTTGCTCCCGCTTCGGCGCCCAAGATGGCGCTGCGCCCGAACCGCCGCAGCGAAACCAGCTTCCGGGTCGCCGGGCCATGGCGTACGGGCGCGGACTGGTTCGGGGAACAAACGAAGAAGATGCGCCAGAATTATCGCCGTGGCCGCAAATTCCTCGAGGAAGGCGGCGAAGTGCGGTTCCGCCTCATGTCGCCGGACGAGCCGATGCAGCCCGTCCTCGACAGGCTCGCCGAGTTCAAGCGCAAATGGCTCGCCGCGCGCGGACACGAATCCAACCTGTTCGATGAGGGGTCGCCGGCCCTGGCCGCGCTGGTCGCGGTGCTGGCCAGGGAAGGACTCCTGCATGTCTTCGTGCTGGAATGCGCCGGGATGGTGGTGGCGGTCTCGATCAATTTCGTCCAGCACAACACGATGATGGCCTTCGTCACGACCTACGATCCGGATGTCGAACGGGCGTCTCCCGGCATGGTGCTGATGATGGACTACATCCAGTGGTCGATCGACAGAGGGCTGACGATGGTCGACTTCCTGTGCGGCGGCGAGGACTTCAAGCGGCGCTTCGCGACCCAGTCGGTGACGCTGGATTCGGTGCTGGGAACAAGGACCTTGCGCGGAACACTCGCCGCGCTGGCGGACCGGACCCTGCACGCCGGCAGGGAACTTCACCAGCGGTTGCGGCCCGATCCTCGGCAAAAGCCCGCACCGGTGGAATAGGCCCGATTCACCGGCGACGTGCGAACCTATCGGTCGATCATCATCATGGTGCGGTCGCCGTAGCGCGGGCCGGAGACCTTCCCCGGGGCCAGCGCGTCGTCGAGCGCCGCCATCTCGGCGGCCTCCAGTTTCAGCGACGCAGCGGCGACATTTTCTTCCAGATATTTGATCCGCTTGGTGCCGGGGATCGGCACGATGTCGACACCGAAGACGTTGCCCTTCTCCAGGAGCCAGGCCAGCGCGATCTGCCCTGGCTTGACGCCTTTGGCGGCGGCGATGTCGCGGACCTTTGCGGCGGCCTCGACATTGGCGTCATAGTTCGCACCCTGGTAGCGCGGGTCGCCGCGGCGGTAATCACCTTCCGGATAGTCCTCGGCGCGCTTGGCGCCGCCGGTCAGGAAGCCGCGGCCGAGCGGTGAGAACGGCACCAGGCCGATGCCGGTTTGCCGCAGCAGGGGAATGATTTCCGGCTCGAGATTGCGCTCCCACAGCGAGTACTCGCTCTGCAGCGCCGAGACCGGAAACACGGCGTGCGCCCGCTGGATGTTCGCGGCTCCCGCCTCCGACAGGCCGAAGAAGCGGACCTTGCCCTGTTTGACCAGTTCGCCGACCGTGCCGGCGACATCCTCGGCCGGCACGGCTGGGTCGACACGGTGCTGGTAGAGAAGGTCGATATGGTCGGTGGCGAGCCGCTTCAACGACCCTTCAACCGCCGCCCTGATGGTTTGCGGCCTGCTGTCGCGTTCGGTGCCGACCTGCCGGCCATTTTCGATGCGAAAGCCGAATTTGGTGGCGATGGTCACCTGGTCGCGCTTGCCCTTCAAGGCGCGGCCGAGCAGCGCCTCATTGGCGTAAGGGCCATACACCTCGGCGGTGTCGAGGAAGGTGCAGCCGAGTTCGATCGCGCGGTGCAGCGTGGCGATGGATTCGGCTTCGTCGGCCGGGCCGTAGGACTGGCTCATGCCCATGCAGCCGAGGCCGATGGCAGAAACCCGCAGCCCCTGGCTGCCGAGCTTGCGTGTGTCGAGCGTCATGGCGTGTTCTCCGGAGGGGAATTCAACACCATATAGCGCGCGCGCTCAATTTCCACAGGTAGGCCGCGTCCAGCGGGCTCGCCCGGCCACCGGAGCCCTGATGCAGGTCGCCCGAAATGACTTAGCGCGTCGCCTCAAATCTGTTCAGACGAGGCGCTTCAGGGCAGGGGCCGGTCCGCCGGGGCGGCCGTTGACATGAGCGTCCGGCAAGCGGTCGATCATGGTCAGGCCCTCGAATTCGATGGCGGCGCCAAGCAGTTGGGCGGCCGCCAGGACCAGGTGCTCGACGTCCTCGAGAGCAACGTTTTCGTCGAGGTTCCTGAGCCTGATCCGTTCGGCCACCGCGGTGATGTTGACGATGCCGTACGTCCTGAAAGCCGTGGTGACCGCGGATTGAACGTCATCGCGCAACCGCGTCGAGTAGTCATACCGCATGGAAACCTCCTGGACTGGTTTTGCCTTTGTAGCATGCGCCTCGCATCGGTGTGTGGCAAGCGGAAATCTGAAAATACTCGATGTATATCAGTTAGTTAGCATGGTTACGCAAAGGCGCACCCGACGCTTTATAGTCATCATGAGCAGGATGGGGAGGTCGCGTATTTGCCGACCTTGACGTGTTAGGATTGCTATCCTAATTATTAGTGGAATGAGACAGATACTCATTCGCGTATTCGGTTGTGCGAGGAAGTGCCGTGACTGAACTGGAACGTCCTGAACGCTTGCAGGTCATGCTGACCGCCGACGAACTGGCGGCACTGGAGAACTGGCGCTTCGACAAGCGCATGCCGAGCCGCTCGGCCGCGGTCAGGGAGCTCTTGCGGCGTGGCCTCGCCTCGGACGGATTCCTGGCGGCGGAGCAGGGCGTCAAGTCCCAGGACTTCGGACTGCTGTCCACCCCGGGCGGCAACGGCAATGTGGGCGACGGCCATTCTGACTGAGGCGCGGTGACATTCAGGTGATGCCGGCCCGCAAGGACGGGTTCCGCGCTTCCGGTGCCCATGGACTTGAATGTCCGCTCTGTCCTGGTGCTCGAAAACCATTTTGTATGGTCGCTGGCGTCTCCGATGCCGGCCGCCCTGATCTGCGGAACGACCTTCCCCTCGATCACTCCAGCCGGCGAGGCGATTTCGATGAAGTTGAAGCAGCAGGCCGCTTCAAGGTGATTGCCTTGTCCGGCGCACGCGTTATCTAGTGGCTATAGGCTGACACCTGGCGGGGCAATGGCTGACATAGCAAGCGGTGAAAAACAGGACGCAACGGCCGATGCGCAGCTGGCGGCGATCGTCGATTCCTCCTTCGACGCCATCATCAGCAAGGACCTGAACAGCATCATCAAAAGCTGGAACCAGGCGGCCGAACGCATGTTCGGCTACAGCGCGCAAGAAGCGGTGGGCCAGTCGATCCTGATGCTCATCCCCGACCACCTCAAGAACGAGGAGACCGAGATCATCGCCAAGGTCCGCCGCGGCGAGCGCCTGGCGAGCTACGAGACGACGCGAAAGCGCAAGGACGGCACCTTCATTGCCGTTTCGCTGACGGTGTCGCCGATCAGGAACGGCAGCGGCGAGATCGTCGGCGCCTCGAAGATCGCCCGCGACATCAGCGCCAGCAGGGAGAACGAGCGCCGGATCAAGATGCTGATGCGCGAGGTCAACCATCGCGTCAAGAACCAGTTTGCGGTGATCCTGTCGATGGTCAGGGAAACCAGCAAGCGCTCGCAGGACCCGCGCGAGTTCGAGGAGATGATCCGCGCCCGCATCATGGCGCTGTCACGCTCGCACGATCTGCTGGTCACCTCGAACTGGGCGGGAGCCAGCCTGTTCGACCTGGTCCAGGAACATCTCAAACCGTTCGGCCGCGAGGAGCAGATACTGCTTTCGGGACCGCTGCTGACCTTGCAGTCGAATGCGGTGCAGAATCTCGGCATGGCTTTCCACGAGCTCGGCACCAATTCGTCCAAGTATGGAGCGCTCGCCAGCGATTCCGGCCGGGTCGAGGTGACCTGGAGCATGAGCGACGACGCTCTGGCCGAACGCGAATTCCAACTTGTCTGGGAGGAGCGGTCGCCCCCCTATAGCGGCGGCGACGAGCGCGACGACACCACGCGCAAGGGGTTCGGCACCGTTGTCCTGCAAAGGGTGGCGCCGCAGTCGCTCGGCGGGTCCGCCGTGATCGAGCGCTCGCCCGGCTATTTCAGATGGACGCTGAATGCGCCGCTGGCGTCGATCATCGTGCCGCAGCACCCTATGGAAGACGCCGGCCAGACGATCGGCTTAGGCATCTGAAAGCTGCCGCTGCCGATCCGCCGTGGCCAAGGCGCGCCGCATTTGCGGATTCAGGCGACTACAGGATGTTGCCCGTCACCTCGACGATGATCGCAGCCCCTTCGAGCGAGCCGTCGGGCACATGCACGACACGCGAAACGCGCAGGTCCTGGGCGTTTCCGTCGACGGACAGCGAAACGCTCTCGCCGATCCGGGGCACGGCCTGGAAAACGGCCTCGATCGATTGAGGCCGGTTGTCGATCGATACGCGGCAGTTGACGGTCATGGGCATCTCCTGTGGCGGCCACCCCACGCGTCAACGCCGGCCCCTCGGAATGGTTTCAGGCAGGGATGCGGCAATCCCCGAACGTCGATGCCGGCGCCTGGCCGACCGGTCAATTCGGGAAATTGTTGACCGGCTCCTCGCAGCGGTAGACCGGACAGTGCCCGTCACGGGCCGGGATATAGGCCGACATCGGCACTTCGGGCCAATCGCATTCATTGCCGAACTGCCTGACATAGCGGTCATAGGTGTTGGGGCCGGTGGTCAGCACGACGGCGCGGTGGCTGTGGATCATGGCGCGGATCTGCGCGCAGCTCATGGCGCGGCTGTCGGGCCGGGCTTCGGCCAGGCCGGTGGCGGCAAGCATGGCAGCCACGGTCGGCAACAGGATTCGAACGGACATGGCGGTCTCTCCAAGGCATGATCCGCAACGCCGGGCGATCAAGCTTGGTTGCGGCATGCCGGGGAGATTCGCACTTTGTCTGGCGGTTGCGCAACAGCCGGCGTCTTCTCTTGCGAGGGGCGGCGCGGGCGCGCAACCAAATCGCGCCTCGCGCATTGCTGGGCATGCTCGGCAGGAAGCCTTACCAAACCCCGCGATGGCCGCCCGGGAACAGGGATCGCGAGGCCATGTGCTGTTCGTTCTGCGGCGGCCGCGACCACGGCTACGAGGACTGTCCGCAAAGGCCGCCGTCCGACAATCCGGCCGAGCCCAACTTCGATGATCCGCCGGGCGACGATCTGATCAAGAGCAGCCCGGGCGAGGGCAGGCAAGGCGCATAGGAACTTCGTGACCCGGTCGCCCGCGCATCAATGGGCGTGCGCTTCGTTGCGCTTGCGGGTCGCGGCTGCCTTCCTGGCCGATGCCGACCGGCTGGCGGCCGAACGCGAGGCGGAAGCCTTGCCGCCCTTTTCGCCGCCCTTATGCGCGGCGGGATGGCCGGTGTGCTTGCCGCGGCCGGAGCCGCCCTCCTTCTTGCCGCCGCCATCATCCTTGTTGACGGTGGCCCAGGCGCGGCGCTCGGCTTCCTTCTCGGACACGCCGCGATGCTCGTAGCCCTCGGCGATGTGGTCTGCCTTGCGCTCCTGCTTGTCGGTGTATTTGGATTTTTCTCCGCGTGGCATGGTTCTGCTCCCGGGTTCATTCGATGCCCCTGCAACTGCGCAGCCAAGGATGTGGTTCCAATTCCCCTGGTCGCGGCCGGCTGGGAAGGTTCCCGCTGAACCGCTCCAGACGTTTCGACGCGATTCCCCAGGGAAAGTGGTACGTGGGAAACCGCTAGGCACTTTTCCTGACATTGCCCTCTCGGGCTGCGGTCTCGGGGCCGGCGAAGAAAGCGCTCAATTCGGCGGCCGTTTGCGCGGGTGCTTCTTCGGGAAAGAAATGCCCGCCTTGGACCGCATGGCCGCGCAGATCGCCGGCCCAGCCGCGCCACAAAGCCAGCGGTCCGCCTTCGCCGGCATACCATTCGGCGAGCGCGCCTTGCCCGCTCCACAGCGCCAGCACCGCGCAGGCTATGCGCCGGCCGGCGGCGCTGTCGGCATGGTCGTGCTCGCGGTCGAGCATCGTGGCCGCCCGGTACTCCTCGCAGATCGCATGGGCATGGGCGGGATCGCGCAGGGCCTCGACATAGGCCTGGCGCACGCCGGCGGAAAATGTCTCTGGCGACGAGCCCCAGCCGCCCAGGGCATCATCGACGATCGCGTCGGCCGCACTGGCCAGGAGCTTTTCCGGCAATGGCTCGGGTTGGGCCAGCAACGACCACGGCCAATAGCCGAGCGCCAGCCTGGCGTCGGCCCGGTCCCAGGCGTCGGCGGTGGGCACGATGTCGAGCACGGCAAGCCTTTCGACGCGGTCGGGATGGTCGAGCGCGAGGCGGTAGGCGACACGTCCGCCGCGATCATGGCCGGCGACCATGAAGCTGGAAAAGCCGAGCTCGGCCATCAGCGCCACCATGTCGCGGGCCATGGCGCGCTTGGCGTAAGGGGCGTGATCGGCGCTCGACGCCGGGCATGAGCTGGCGCCATAGCCGCGCAGGTCGGCGCATATGACGGTGAACCGGTCCGCCAGGCGTGGCGCCACGTCGCGCCACATCAGATGCGTCTGCGGAAAGCCGTGCAGCAGAAGGACGGCGGGCCCGTCGCCGGCGCGCCGGGCGAAGATGCGGGCGTCGCCGCAGTCGACCTCGAGGGTCTGAAAACCTTCGAACATGATTGCCTCCGGCAGGCGAAACGGCGGCAGGACGCGAGCGGTTGCAATGCGCGCCTGCGAAAGCCGCCAACTTTTTCCGCCGACATGCGTTGTCCCTGCGAGCAGAGCGTTTGGACCGAAGACATCGCGAACAGTTCCGCGCGTTGCGCGAGGAGGTTCGGGATGTCTCCGGTCCAAACACAGAGGAGATGACCATGCCGACCAACACCCAGAGCGACAGTTCGAAAGCAACCAGCAAGCAGCGCAGCATCCAGCGCAAGGTCGACGCCAAGGACCGCGCCAAGGCCAAGCCCAAGGGCGACGGCGCCATGCAGGCCGGCGCGCGAAAATATCCCGCGCCGCCTTTTCCCGCCCAGCATCATCCCAAACCCGGCGAGGAATGGGCCATCGAGCCGGCGCCGCTCTATGACGCGCCGTTCTGGCGCGGTTCGGGAAAGCTGGAAGGCAAGGCGGCGTTGATCACCGGCGGCGATTCCGGGATCGGCCGGGCGGTGGCGGTGCTGTTCGCGCGCGAGGGCGCCGATATCGCCATCGTCTATCTCAGCGAGGACCGCGACGCGGAGGCGACCAAGCAAGCGGTCGAGGCGGAGGGCCGCCGCTGCCTCGCCTTGCGCGGCGATGTCGGCAATCGCGCCTTCTGCGCCAAGGCCGTGGCAAGGGTCGTGAAGGAACTTGGGCGGCTCGACGTGCTGGTCAACAACGCCGCCTTCCAGATCCATTCCACCGATTTCGCCGACCTGACCGAAGAGCATTTCGACACCACGCTGAAGACCAACCTCTACGGCTACTTCCATATGGCGCAGGAGGCGGTGGCGCACATGAAGCCGGGTTCGGCCATCATCAATACCGGTTCGGTCACCGGCATCGAGGGATCGAAGGACCTGGTCGACTACTCCATGACCAAGGGCGGCATCCATGCCTTCACCCGGGCGCTGTCGGGCAACCTCGTCGGCAAGGGCATCCGCGTCAACGCTGTGGCGCCGGGGCCGGTGTGGACGCCGCTCAATCCGTCGGAGAAGGAGGCGCAGGACGTATCGCAGTTCGGCGCCAAGACGCCGATGAAGCGGCCCGCCCAGCCGGAGGAAATCGCGCCCGCCTATGTGTTCCTGGCCTCGCCGCAATGCTCCAGCTACATCACCGGCGAAATCCTGCCGATCGTCGGCGGTTATTGAGGCAAGCCATCGAAGGCAAGCCATCGACCATTGGGCGGCCGGTGAGGGCGGCCCAACCCGGAAAGGAGGCCGAGATGAGACTTCTCGCCATCATGTCCGTCAGCCTGATGCTCGCCGCGCCCGCCGCGGCGCTGGCACAGGCCGAGCAGCAGAACCCCGACAAGCAGGCGCCCAGCGAAAAATGCCGGGCCAAGCCCGACGGCAACCAGCAGCCGACCGACAACACGCTGACCGAGACGCTGAACGATTGCGGCGGCGTGCTGAAGCCGCCGCCGACAGGCGACCAGGGCATGGCCGCGCCGGCGCCCAACGAAGGCAAGACGCCGGTGATCAAACCGGGTGAAGTGCCGCCGCAGCCGCCGAAACAGTAGCCGGCGGCTTGCCGCGATGCAGCTATCGGGTTCCGGACCGCCCCTTGAGGCGGCAGGCTTTCAGGATTTGCCGTTGCCGGGCAGAAATTCCGCCTCGCGCCCGGCATCGATCATGGCCCGCATCGCCTTCTCGGCCGGGGTCCAGCCATCGAGGGCATCGCGGCAGCTGCGCCATGCGGCGCGGTAGCGCCGGCCGTGCTTGCCGGGCCAGTCGCGCAGGCATTCCAGGCCTTCCCAGGCGCTGCGCACCACGCGCTCGCGGGCCGGTCCGACCTTCAGCCTGACCGGACGGGGAAAGAACTTGTCGTTCACGGCGATCTCCATTGAAACTGAGGCGCCCGATAACGCCGGCCGCCGTTCCGGGGTTCCGTCGCGGCCGCTAAACTTTTCGACTAATTTTCAGCCGCCGGGAGCTGCGTCCGACAGCGGCCTCGGCGGCGGGCCGGGAGCCTGCGCGGCGGGCCGGTCGTGCTCGAACTGCCGCGTATCGGGCAAGGCATGCAGCCAGGATTCGCGCCGGCCGATCCACAATTCGTACTCCGGCATGAGATCGGTCGGCGCCACGTCCAGGCTGCCGATCATCACCTCGGCTTCGTCGTCGCTGAGCGAGGCGACACGGCTGCCGCAGGTCGGGCAGAAGCCGCGGCCGGCATAGGTGCCGAGAATGCCCGATGTCTCGAACGCCTGGCGCGGCCAGATGGCGAAGGCGGCAAAGGCGGAGCCGCTGGTCTTGCGGCAATCCTTGCAATGGCAGAGACCCACCCGCAGGGGCGGACCGCTGACGGTGAACTGCACGCCGCCGCAAAGGCAACTGCCGGTTCTGCGCGCGGTGTCGGGCATGGCCGTGGCCTCCAACCATTCGGTGCCGCAATGCGCCCGGGTCCTGCCCCGGGCAACGCTTCCAAAGCCGGTCGCGCCGAGCTATCCGCGCGCGGCCATGTGGTTGTCGAGCTTCTTCCTCGAGGGCCCGTAGCGCTTGATGATGGTCTGGGCCTCGCTCTGCGGGATGCCGTATTTGCGGGCGAAAGCGGCAACCTCATAGGTTTCCTCGCTCGAAACCAGCTTGCGATCCTGCTTGATCTTCGATTTGTCGTCCGCCATGCCGAGCCTCACTTTCCACCCCCGGCGCGCCGCCGTCGCGGCGCGACCCTGCGGTCATACATAACAGCATTTGACGCCGCTGGTTCCATAGCGGCTTTTGCAGGCTTTGGCGAACACCGACCGGAATATCGGCTCCGCCGCCTCAGGCCGGCTCCAGGCGCATGGCGGCGAGATACATCAGGGACGATGCGGCCCCCTCTATCCAGGAGCCGGCAAACCGGAATCCGGTTTTGCGACAGCGGGCCCGATCGAGCGGCGCCGATCGCGACATCCGGAAAAAACTTCGGCAGACATGTCGGATGCGCGGCGCGTGGCGCGTCCTAGGAGCAATTCCAGGAAAGTTCGGTTTCCATCCGGAATTGGGTAAGACAAGCAAACGAAACGGGAGAACAACCATGCCGTCGCCAACCGTCCAATCGCCGTGGCAGACCGCCGCCTTGCTCATCGCCCGCCTGATCTTCGCGGCCGTCTTCCTGATGGCGGTGACGTTCAAGTTCATGGGCATGGGCGCCACCGCCGGCTATATCGCCGCCGCCGGCTTTCCGTTTCCGCTGTTCCTGGCCTGGTGCGCGGCGATACTGGAGGTGCTGCTGGTGATCGCTTTCCTCACCGGCGCCTTCTTCACGCCGGCCGCGCTGGTCGCGGCGGTCTACGTGCTGTTCCTCGGCTTCGCCTTCCACGGACCGAGCCACTGGGCCGGCAACCAGGCGGAATTCGGCTTCTTCGTCGACCATTTTTCCTTCCTGGCCGGGCTGCTGTTCGCCGCCGTGCACGGGCCGGGCCGCGTGCTTTCGTTCAATCCGGGATGGCCGGGCAGGGCGTAGCTACATCTGGTCGTTGTAGGGTTCCTTCATCTGGCCGACCATGCGCGCCAGTTTCGAAAAGGACGGCATGTCAGCTTCGGGCTGGCACTGGTTGGCGAGCTCCAGCAGCCGGATCGGGAAATTGACGGCGTCGCGGCTCGACGCCGACATGCCCTCGGACCGCTCCTCGCTGGTTTCGCCGGCTTCGGCCTTGCGCAGGGCGATGTCGATCTCCTCTGATGTCAGCACGCCCTTCCTGACCAGGACGTGGTTGATCGATGCGACGGCCATCAGCAGGCCCTCGAGTTGCAGGTTGGCGACGTTCATGGCGGTTGCTCCCATCGGTGAGGCGCGTCACGCTGAACAGGGCCCGTGCGACGCACTTGCAGGTATCGGCCTACGCATGTCGCCCAAAACCGAGGTCACTTTGAGGCGGCGTGCATAGGCGTTCAGAACGCGCGGACATCCATTCGCGATCCGCGCCCGGCAAGGAAAATAGTTCAAGACCGATGTCGGGCTGCCGCGCAGGCTTGTTCGTCATCGCCAGGAAGCCCGGAAACAGGCAAGGAAGCGGATGCAATGACAATCACCATTACGGCATTCAAACGGTCGCCCGACGGCGGCAAGGGACTGGCGCGCGACACGCGCGTTCGCTGGGCGCTCGAGGAAGTGGGCCAGCCGTATGAGGTTCGTCTTGTTTCCCATGCCGAGATGAAGGCGCCCGACCATCTGGCCATTCAGCCCTTCGGCCAGATCCCCACCTACGAGGACGGTTCGCTCTGCCTGTTCGAGACCGGCTCGATCGTCTTCCACCTTGCCGAGCGGTATCCGGGGCTGCTGCCGGAGGATCGCGATGCCCGCGCCCGCGCCATCACCTGGATGTTTGCCGCGCTCAACACCGTCGAGCTGCCGATCCTCGAACTGACGACGGCAAAAATATTCGAGGCCGACAAGCCCTGGAGCGAGGAGCGCCTGCCATTGGTGAAGGACCGCGTTCGCGCCCGGCTGGACAGGCTCTCGGCCCATCTGGGCGGCGCCGACTGGCTCGACGGCGCGTTCAGCGCGGGCGATCTGTTGATGGTATCTGTGCTGCTGCGGCTCAGAATGTCGGGCATTCTGGACGAATATCAAAACCTGGCTGCCTATGTGGCCCGCGGCGAAGCCCGGCCCGCCTATGGCAGGGCGTTCGCCGCGCAATTCGCGGTCAATGCTCCAGCACCCAACTGACAAAGCGGATAGGCCGGGGGAGGATCACGCTGGGACGGGCAAGATAGGATTTTTTTCTTAAAGACTGTTGACGGGGTGAAGGCAACTATGCTATGTTTTTATCTATGGTGCTGAGTTGCGCCGATGACCCGCCCCCGAGGCGGGTTTTTGATTCTGGCGCGCCGAAACAAGAGCGCCGGTCGTGCTGGGTATTGGCGCGATATTCAAGCGGATCTTCATTCAACGCGCTTAGCGACCTTCACAGCGAGATTGTGACGAAGCCCCGGTTCATTAGTTGGGCTGATCCTGTTCGCCCATGCCGTGAAGGCGTGCATTCGCTGCGCGGGGATGCCTAAAGCCGATAAGGAATTTTTTCCTAAAAGCTGTTGACGGGGTGAAGGCAACTATGCTAAGTTTTTATCTATGGTGCTGAGTTGCGCCGATGACCCGCCGCCGAGGCGGGTTTTGTGTTTCTGGTTTTGCTTTTCTCCTCGAATGATGGCGCTCTACGGCGCCCCCCTCTGGCCTGCCGGCCATCTCCCCCACGGGTGGGGAGATCGGCTGTTGTCCCGGCTTTCGCCAATCGCCAACGTTGTAGAAAAAAGCGAGGCGCCGAAGCTGCGATCTCTCCCCTCGTGGGGGAGATGTCCGGCAGGACAGAGGGGGGCGGAAGGAATGCGACGTTTCGAACCTGACGATTATCCGCGAGAAATCCCATGCCACGCTATGCCACCATCATCACCGGGGATGACGGCCTTGAGGTCGTCAGCGCCATTGGCGAATTCGAGGGTGCGGCGCCGCAGACGCGGCTCGGCCGGATCGAGCAGGTCGCAACCGGCGTGCTGATCGGCATGGTTCGAGACGCGGCCGGCGGCTTCGCTTTCCCGCAGGCGACAATTCATAGCGGCGCCATCGGCCTCGCCATGGCGGGCCTGAAGGATCTGCCGGGCGTCGCAAAACCTGCCCGGCGGCCGAAGGGCGCCAGGAACGTCAGGAAGAAATCCACCCGCTCGAAGAAGAAGCGGGTCCGGTCGGTCAAGTCCGTGCCGTCGAAGGCCAAGGCCGGCGATGCCGAGGCGGTGACGGGCCATGGCTGACGAAACCGCCGCAGTGCCGGCGCGCGGCAAAGAGCGCAAGCCGGCCGCCAGCCGGAGCGCAAGCCCGGAGGCCGCGCCGGAGACCCGCCGCAATCGCCCGAAGAAAACGCTGGGCGACCACTTTCTCGCCGCCGTGCGCGCCGATTTCCGCGCCCATGGCGCCGGCGTCATCGCCGAAGTGCGGGCCGACAAGCCTGACCAGTATCTGAAGATCGTGCTTTCGGTGCTGCCCAAGGATTTCGATGTCGCCGTCAACCATCTGGATGCCCTGAGCGATGAAGAGATCCGCAGCCGCATCCGCGCGCTCGAAGCCGCGGTCAAACCGTTCCTCGAAGACATCGCCGGTGGCGGCGAGGACGGAATATCTGGCGCTGCTGGCGGAGCTTGACCGCAGGCGTCGTACCAACCAGCTTGCCGCCTACCGGCCCTATGCCAGGCAGGCGGCGTTTCACGCGGCAGGCGCCGCCAACCGCGAGCGGCTGTTCATGGCCGGCAACCAGCTCGGCAAGACCCGCGCCGGCGGCGCCGAATGGGCCATGCACCTGACGGGCCGCTATCCCGCGTGGTGGCAAGGCAAGATTTTCGATGCGCCGGTGCGGCTGTGGGCCGCCGGCGTTACCGGCGAGGGCACGCGCGACAATCCGCAGCGCGTGCTGGTCGGCCCGCCGCAGCAGCAGGCGCAATGGGGCACCGGCATGATCCCGGCCGATGCCATCGTCGACACCATGATGGGTCGTGGCGCGCCGGGCGCGCTCGACAGCGTCGTGGTGCGCCATGGCGGCGGCGGCGATGTTCAGGCCGGCGAGAGCGTGCTGTCGTTCAAGAGTTTCGAGAAAGGCCGCGAGAAATGGCAGGGCGAAACGCTGCACGGCGTCTGGTTCGACGAGGAACCGCCGCTCGACATTTATTCCGAGGGCCTCACCCGCACCAACGCCACCGGCGGCATCACCATCGTCACCTTCACGCCGCTGCTCGGCATGTCCGATGTGGTGCTGCTGTTTTTGTCGGCGGCGAAGGTGGAGGGGATGGGGAAGGGGTGATGGAGAAGAAACTGATTGGGGACGAGCGGCATCGCACTTGGCGCTTGCTCCCCTTCGTCGGCGCTGCCCCTCATCCGGCTGCCGCCACCTTCTCCCCGTAATGACGGGGAGAAGGGAGCTGGCCGCAATCTCGGCGCCGATTCTTGAACGTTCGCGATTGGCGAAATCGTCGACAACAGCACCCCTCTCCCCGTCACTATACGGGGAGAGGATGCCGGCAGGCAGGTGAGGGCGGCGCGACGTTGGTCCGAAAAACGTAGCCTTCACAAGACGCTACATCGATTATCTCGAAAGTGATTCAGGATCCCCCATGTCCCGTCACGTCACCTTCATGACCATCGACGGCGCCGAGCATTATTCGCCCGAGGAGCGCGCGGCGATCGTTGCCGCCTATCCCGCGCATGAGCGCGAGGCCCGCGCCCGGGGCATTCCGGTGCTGGGGTCCGGCCGCATCTTTCCGGTGGCGGAGGAGCTGATTGCCTGCGCGCCGTTCCGGCTGCCGCGCTACTGGCCGCGCATCGGGGCGCTCGATTTCGGCTGGGACCACCCTTCCGCCGCGGTCGAGCTCGCCTGGGATACGGAGGCCGACGTCGTCTATGTCGCCAGGGCCGCGCGCGCCTCGCAGCAGACTCCCGCCATGCAGGCGCTGACCCTGAAGCCTTGGGGCGAATGGCTGCCCTGGGCGTGGCCGCGCGACGGCCGCCGCGAAACGCTGGAAGGGGCGGGCACCGCGCTCGCCAAGCAATATGCCGCGCACGGGCTGAACATGCTGTCGCGCCACGCGCAATTCCCCGACGGTTCGGTCTCGGTCGAGGCCGGGCTGATGGAGATGCTCGACCGCATGCAGTCCGGCCGGTTCAAGGTGTTTTCGACGCTTGTCCCCTGGTTCGAGGAGTTCCGGCTCTATCATCGCAAGGACGGCCAGGTGGTCAAACTTCGCGACGATTTGATGGCGGCGACGCGTTATGGCGTGATGATGCTCAGGGAAGCGGTGGTCAATCCGGCGGAGTTCAGGACTGCGAGACGGGCGAAGGGGCAGAGCGATCCGCTGGGGGCGTTCAGGTGAGGGCGGAGGGCTCTTCGGAGCGTCGCGGCAGCGCAATTCCCGCTGGAGGAAACGGGCGCTCCGGCGCCGGCCCGATAGCCCGCGCTGCGATGTCCCTGCGGGGCCTACTCCACGATTTTCCAATATGAATCCTTGCGGATCACCTTGCCGTCGCGAAACGTGTAGAAGTCGCAACCCCTGACCTCCTTTTTCTCCCCCTCGCGGGTGGTACCTGTGAGGATCCATTTCGAGATGCCGGTATTGGCGGTCGAATCCACAAAATGCTCGGCGTTGCCGTAGTGGACATCGGGCAAGCCTTCAAAGCGTGTCGCCAGTGCTTGCCGTACGTTTTCCTTGCCCTCGAAACGAGAGCCCCAAGGATTGCCTCCCCTCGGCATCTCCAGGATGCAGTCGTCGGAAAAGAACGCCATGATCCGATCGAGATCGTGCGCGTTGAAGGCCTCAGATATCTGCGTCAGCGCCGATCGAATGTCCATTCGCCCGTCTCCCTTCAATTGGATGACCGATGTTTTGCTCCCGCATTCTATGGTCGAAGTAGGTCACCGGAGAGGAGACCGGTCAAGGGCGTGAATTTTTCACGCGGCACTCACACAGATGAACCTTATCCCCCGGGCTCTGGCATTCGCATGACCCTCCGCATCATCCCCGCGACCCTGCGCGATCTCTCCTATATCGCCGCCAATTTGCGGCCCGAGGATCGCGCCGAGATCGATTGCCAGCTCGACTACTGGTCGCCGGCGCTGCTGGCGCTCACCGCGCTGCAAGGGTTTGCCTATGTGGCCGAGCTCGGCGGCAATCCGGAGGTCGGCTTCGGCGCGGCCGAACAGCGGAGCGGGCTTTGGATCGCCTGGAGCTGGGGCACGCGCCGCATGAGGCGCTGCGTGCCCGGGATTACGGAGTTCTTTCACGCGGTGCTCGGTCCGCAAGTTTCCGCCCGCGGTGCCTGGCGGGTCGAGGCGCGGGCGCTGGCCGGCAATGAACTGGCGCTGCGCTGGCTTGCGCGGCTGGGCGCCACGCAACGTTGCCTGCTGCCCGGATATGGCCGGAACGGCGAAGATTTTTTCCTCTACGACTGGACAAGAGAAGGCTGGAACCATGTGTCTGTTTCAAAAACCACCGGAACTGAAGCCGCTGCCGGCAGTGCCGACGGCCGGGGATAAGGACGTGCAGGCGCGCGAAGCAGCACTTCGGGCTGAGCTCGAACAACGCCAGGGCACGGCCAGCACCATAAAGACCGATCTGGCGCCCGGCAGCCTCGCCGGCCAGCGCCGCGTGCTTTTGGGGGTGTAACCATGACCGCGATGAAGCGCAGTTTTCGCCGGCGCGTGCTGGACTGGTGGTATTGGAGACGGCATGCAAGGTTGGTGAAGCGGCGTGGCGGGTGAACGCTGCCAATCTCCCCCACGAGGGGGGAGATTGGCAGCTTCCACCGCTCATCCCTTCTTCGCGAACGCCCAGACCATCATCGGGTATTCCTCGTCGTTGCTGAGGTCCCGCCACAGGCCGTAGGCGCGGACCGGGCCGCCTATGTGGGCGCGGGCGCAGGCCTTGTTGCCCCAGCCGAACGCCTGGACGTTGTCCTCGGCGAAGCCGCCGTCGACCATCAGCTGCTTCAGGCCGGCCGGCGTCCACCTGTTGTAGTCGTGCGGCCTGGCGTGTACGCGAAACAGGAAGGGCGTCGCCACCATCGCCCAGCCGCCCTCGCGGGTCATGGCGTGGATGTTCCGCGCCGCCGCCTGCGGCCGCTGCACATGTTCCAGCACCTGGTCGGCGATGACGATGGAATATTGCTCGTCGGTGCGATCCTTGCAGATGTCGAAATCGGGGAAGTCGACCGAGCGATAGTTGGGGCACATCGCCTTCCAGTAGCGGTTCCAGCCGGGCGAGATCTCGATCACGTCGCGCGATTTGCGGTTGGCGGCCGTCAGGAAAGTGGTGAAGGCTTCGATCTGGCGGATGCGCAGCCAGTTGCGGGAATCATAGCCGATGAGCCGTTTAACGGTACGTTTGCTCTGGTTCTTCAGGGCGGCAAGGCTTGTCGTCGTCACATCGACCTCCTGCAAAACCCCGCCGCGAGACGTTCCTAGACCAAGAACCGCGCAAAAGAATGACATCGTCGGCTGAAGCTGCCGATCTCCCCCCTTGAGGGGGAGATGTCGCCGGAGGCGACAGAGGGGGTCGCCTCGCATGAAGCGCTAACCTCCTTCTGTTGCAGAAGGCCGAACCCGGTCGATCCGACCCCCTCTGGCCGCTTTGCGGCCATCTCCCCCTCAAGGGGGGAGATCCCCCAGTTTTAACGAGGCCCCCATGACCAGCGATTCCCGCGCCCGCGATATTCTTTCCCGCCAGTCCGAGCTCGAGAGCGAGCGCGCCGCCTACGAGCCCGTATGGGAGGCGGTGGCGGAGTTCTGCGATCCCGATGGGCCCGATATCCGCTCCGGGCGCGGTGCCCGCCGCGGCGACAGCCAGGCCGAGCGGCAGGAGCGGCGCGGCGCCCGTGTCTACGCCAACACCATCAACTCGGCCGCCAACCGGCTGGCCGCCGGGCTGGAAAGCCTGATCATCCCGCAGTCGGAGAAATGGCACGGGCTGACCACCGCCGAGATGGACGACGAGGAGACCGACGAGGAAAAGGAATGGGCGGAAAACCTGCGCGACTTCCTGTTTTCGCTGCGCTACTCCGCCAATTCCAATTTCGTGCCGGCGACGCAAGCCTGCCTGCGCAATGTCGTGCGCTACGGTCCGGCCTATCTCTATGCCGAGGAAGGTTTCGGTTCGACGCTGATCCGCTACGCCTCGATCCCGGTGGTGGAAGGCTATCTCTCGCGCAACCGCTGGGGCCAGGTCGACATCTTCCACCGCCGCTACGAACGCACCGCGCGCCAGGCGGCGCAGCTGCTCGGCTACGAAAAACTGCCGGCGCGCATCAGGACGCTGGTCGACGATCCCGCCAAATGCGAGGAGAAGATCGCGCTCATCCAGTGCATCCAGCCGCGTGACGAGCGCCGCATGTACCGCTCGGGCGGAAGCTACCGCTATCTCGACGCCGCCTTCGCCTCCTACCATGTCATCGAGGACGAGGAGGAGATCGTGCGCGAGAGCGGTTTTCGCACCTTCCCGGTGTCGGCCTTCAACTGGCGCCGCTACGAGGGCGACGCCTATGGCATCTCGCCGACCATCGAAGCCTTGACGACCGTGCGCGAGGAAAACGCGGTCCGCCGCTCGGGCCTGCGCGCGCTGCAACAGATCACCGATCCACCGACGGCGTCGAAGGCCAGGCTCGACTATGTGCCGGTGCTCGATCCGGGCGAGAATTATCCTGGCCTCATCGACGACAATGGAAGGCCGCTGATCGCGCCGATCACCACCGGGCAGAACCCGAGCTACGCCTTCGACTATGCGGCGAGCCGGGCGGAGGAGATCCGCGACATGATGTTCGTCAACCTGTTCCAGACCCTGGTGCAGAACCCGCAGATGACCGCCACCGAGGCGCTGATCCGCCAGGAGGAGAAGGGCGCGCTGCTGGGGCCGTCGGGCTCGATCATCCAGGCGGGCTTTGCCACCAATCTCGACCGCGAGCTCGGCATATTGGAGGACAAGGGCCTCTATGACGAGGACAGCCGGTTCCTGCCGCCGGCGAGCCTGGCGGGCAAGGCGGTGCGGCCGACCTTCACCGGTCCGCTCGATGTCTTGCGCCGCTCGGCGGAAGCGCGCGACACCATCCAGCTGGTGACCACGGCCATGCAGATGGCGCAGTTCGACCCTGATGTGATGGACAATATCGACAGCGACGAGGCGCTCAAGATCGTGCAGAGCGCCGGCCGCAGCCCGCAGCGCATCTTCCGCCGCAAGGATGAGGTGGCGGGCCTGCGCGACGCGAGGGCCAAGGCCAGCCAGGCGCAGGCCGGCATGGCGGCGATCGCCACCGCCGGCAAGGTGGCCAAGGATACCGTGCCGGCGGCCGTGCAGGCGCGCGACAGCGGCCTGCTCGAAGGCCTGCAAGGCATGCTGCAGGGCGGCACCGCCGATGGGCCGGCACCTGATGCCGGCGCCCAGGGCGCGATGCCGGCCGGACAGCGCGCATGAGCCGCAAACGCTTCGCCCACGCGTCGCAAAACGGCGGCCCCGCCAAAGCACGCGAGGCGCTGGCCAAGGCGTATCTGCGCGTGTTCTCCGGCGAGGACGGCGAAATGGTGCTGGCCGATCTCGCGGCGACGGTCGGCTATTTCAGGCGCCCGTCATACGGCGAGTGGATGGCGCGGACCAGAACCCCCAATGGCTTCGAGCTGCACAGCGCGCTCAGCAACGCGCGCGCCGAAGTGGTGCAGCACATTATGGGGTTCCTGACGCTGGACGAGGCGCAGCTCGTGGCGCTGGAAAAGGCGGCACGGGAGGAGGAGAGGTGAGGCGCTGAAGCGCCGATCTCCCCCCTTGCGGGGGGATGCCCGGCAGGGCAGAGGGGGGCGCTGTCCCGCCGGCCTTGCCGTGTTCATCGCACGGCGATCAAATCACGAGCGGTCGCTCAAGCCGGGCCCTAGACGACAAACATATGGCCATGTTCAAAGTTCGGCAGCGACCGAGGTCGGCGCTCTACGGCGCCCCCCTCTGTCCTGCCGGACATCTCCCCCACGAGGGGGGAGATCGGCGGTCTGGCCGCCGGTGATTCAATAATTGCCGTTGTAGTACCGGTCGTCGCAAGGCGCGGTGTAGATGCGGCCGTAGCGGTCCTGGTAGCGGCAGAGCTGGTCGCCGCGGCGCTGCGGGGTGGTGGCCGAGCCGACGACGGCGCCGAGCAAGGCGCCGCTGGCCGCGCCGATGACCGTGCTCTTGGTGTTGCCGCCGATGGCCTGGCCGACGAGGGCGCCGCCGGCGCCGCCGATCAGCGCACCGGTTCCGGCCCGCTGCTGGCCTTCCGTCTGCGCGCAGCCCGCCAGCGCGGCGATCATCAAAACGGCGGCAGTTGTTTTGTGAAGGTTCATGTGACGTCTCCCTTAAAGATTTGAAATCCCTATCGATCGTCCCGTGCGGCCGCATTGCGGCGGAACGGCGGCACAGGCTGTCACGATATAAGACATGGTTTCTCGGGCGTTGATGAACCGGGAGGCGAAACACCTCTTTCGAACAAGGCGCTAGCGCCGATGCCTGTCAAAATGATTCAGCCTGAGCGGTCCCGGCCGTGTCTGGCCGCCCTTCCTGCCGCGTAGACCGCTCCTCTCCCTCACACAAGGACGATTGGCGGCGCCACCAGTTCACTTCCAACCTAACCCTCAAAAGGAACATCACATGACAGATCTGGCAGATGCCGGGTCCGTGGCTGCCTCGTCGCAGCCGGCGGGCAACCCGGAACGGCCACCGGCAGGCGCGGATAACGGGTCCGCCGGGCTTGCCGGCAAAAGTTGGTTTGACGGTCTTTCCGAAGGCAACCGCAAGCTTGCTGAAGCCAAGGGCTGGACCAAGCCTGAAAGCCTCGATCGGGTTTTCACATCCTATGCGGAGCTGGAGCGGCGGCAGGGCGAAAGCCTGCGCGTTCCAGCCAGGGACGCGCCGAAGGAAGACTGGGACAAATTCCATGCCCGGCTGCCCGAGGCGATGCGTCCGCTGACATCGCCCGAAAAGGTCGAATACCGGCGGCCTGACGGCCTGCCGGAAACCTTCGCCTATTCGGACGAACTCGCCCAGGCGTCCAAGGCGTGGGCGGTCGAAGCCGGCGCCACGCCGAAGATCGCCCAGGCCTATCATGACAGGTTCGTCGGCTACATGGCCGAGCAGGCGGCGGCCCAGCAGGCAGCGCTCGCCCGCTCGGTCGAAGCCACCCATGACGATCTTGTCAGGGATTGGGGGCCTACCGACAGCGATGGCTTTCGCCAGAAGCTGGAGGTGGCCAACCGGGCGATGAAGAAGCTCGGCCTGGTCGATGCCTACAAGCAGAAAGGCATCCTTCTGCCCGACGGCGCCCTGACCGATCCGCAGATCGCCAGGGCCTTCCAGGCGATCGGCGAGGCGATGTTCCGCGAAGACACGATCGACGCCGACGCGGCGCCGCGGGGGCAAAACCCCTTCCGGCGCAACGCCGCCGGCGAGCGCAACGTTTCGGCCATTTCAGCCCTTGTCAAAAGCGACCCTCAACGCGCCCGGCGGCTGGCCAGGGAAGCGGGCGAAAACCCGGATCTCTGGATGCCGAACAACCCGCTCTGATCCCGACGCATCAGCCGCCGATCAATCTCTCAAAGGAAAGACAAAATGGCAGACGCCTATACCCGTATCGCGGACGCGATCGTTCCGTCCGTTTATGCCCAATACGCTTTCGAGGAGCACGTCCAGTCGCTCGAAATCTACCAGGCCGGCATCCTGTTTTCCGATCCGGCCATCTCCTCGAAACTGTCGATGGGCGGCCGTTCCGTCGACATGCCCGGCTGGAAGGACCTCGGCAACGATCCGTCCGAGCCGGTCAATGACGACCCGGCCGATTCCATCGAGATGAAGAAGATCGGCTCGCGCCGCGAGGTCGCCGCCCGCAATGTCCGCGCCCAGGCGTGGGGCGTTCCCGACCTGACCTCCATCCTGGCGGGCGACGATCCGCAGAAGCTGATCGTCAAGCGGCAGACCGAGTACTGGCAGCGCGCCAACAAGCTGACCCTCATCGGCATGCTCAAGGGCGTCGTCGCCGACAATCTGGCCAATGACGGCGGCGACCTGGTGCGCGCCACCGGCGCCTCCATCGTCGACACCGACATCATCGAGGCGGCCTACCTGATGGGCGACCGCGCCGACAAGTTCCGCACCCTCTGGATCCATTCCAAGCAGATGAAAGCGCTGAAGCTCGCCGACCTCATCGACTATGTGCCGTCCTCGCAGCAGGGCGGGCCGCTCATCCCCTATTACATGGGGCTGCGCTGCGTGGTCGACGACGACATCCCGCAGGCGGCGGGCGTCTACACCGCGTTCATGTTCAAGGACAAGGCGATCCTGTGGAACGAGCTGCCCGTGAACACCGAAGGCGGGCCGCTCGAGTTCGACCGCAAGCCGCGCCAGGGCCATGGCGGCGGGGTGACGGAAATGGTCGGCCGCCGGCATTTCGTGCCGCATGTGCCGGGCACCCGCTTCCTCGACGCCTCCACCGCCGGCGAATTCGCCACCGACGCGGAGCTGGCGCTGGCGGCGAACTGGGACCGCACCGCGTCGAGCGTCAAGACCATGACGTTCATCGCTCTGAAGACGACCGAGGCATAGGGTTTCGTCTCCCGGGAGGTGGGCCAGGCCCACCTCCTTCCTGCGAGCGCCGGCGCTTGAACATTGACGCCAACCGTCGATGCCGGCGCTGCCCCTCATTGCCCTGCCGGGCATTTCTCCCCGTGAACGGGGAGAAAGACGCACTTCCCCCAATCACAACCCACGGAGGCCTTACCCATGGCCATAACCCCGACCGACATCGCCAATATGGCGCTGGCCGTCCTCGACGAGGCGCCGATCGACAGCCTTGACGAGGACATCAAGGCCGCGCGCTTGCTCAACATGCATTTCGACCTGACCCGCGAGGCCGAGTTGACGAAATACGCCTGGGTGTTCGCCATCCTTTCGGCATCCCTGGCCGGCAGCGATACCGGTTCCGGCGATTGCACGCTGAACTGGGTCTATGAACTCCCCGTCGATTGCCTTCGCCCGCTGCCGCTGACCCACAATGGCGAGCCGGACGGCATCGCGATCTCGTGGCGGCAGGAGGCGGGGTTGGTCTACAGCGACCGGGCGGGACCGCTCACCATCCGCTATGTCGCGAACCTCACCGACCCCAACGACTGGGACGCGCCGTTCACCGAAGTGCTGGTGGCGGCACTCGCCGTCAAGATCGCGCATCCGCTGACGCACAAGGCCGGCATGATCGACATTGCCCGTTCGGCCTACGACCGCGCGCTGGACGCCGCCTTCACCGCGCAGGCCATCCAGCGCGGCGGACGGCTTTCGACATCGAGTTGGGCGCGGCAGCGCGGCGACAGCCGGTTTTATGCGGGGGCCATGCGCTGATGGCGACGCTCTATCCGGTCCAGGACGTCTTCACCCGCGGCGAGATCTCGCCACGCCTGCACGCGCGCGCCTCGCTTGATCTCTACCGCGCGGCGCTGTCGAAATGCGAAAACTTCGTCACCCTGCCGCATGGCGGCATCCGCAAGCGCGGCGGCACCTGTTTCGTCGGCGAAGTCAAGACGTCCGCCAAGGCGACGCGGGCGATCCCGTTCATCTTCTCGGCCGACCAGGCCTACATGCTGGAGTTCGGCAATCTTTACATCCGCGTCTACGCCTATGGCGCGCGTGTCGGCACGGTCGAGGTGGCCTCGCCCTATCTTGAAGCCGACCTGTTCGATCTCGACTATGTGCAGTCCGCGGACCAGATGTGGATTTCCCACAGGGATTATCCGCTCAAGGTGCTGACGCGCACCGCCCATACGGCATGGGCGCTCGACGACTACGCGATCGACGACGGGCCCTATGACGACATCAACGATACGCCGACCACGCTGACGCCTGCGGACTATGGGGCGCTGACGCCGAAGATGACGTCGAACACCGCGCCTTCCGGCACGGTCTCAGGCATGGGCGGGGCAGGGGACGCCTTCCAGCTTTTCGACAAGGCGACAGAGACGGACAGCGGCATCGCCGGTGCCACCAACGGCTCGGTCACCTACCAGCTTGCCGGTGGCGCGCAGGCCATCGTCGAAAACTACTATCTGACCGCACGCACCGGCGGAACGGTCGACCGCACGCCGACAATCTGGGTGCTTGAAGGATCGAATGACGGCGCGACATGGGTGACGCTCGACAGCCGCACCGGCGAGACCGGCTGGTCGGGCGGCGAAACCCGCTACTATGAATTCCTGAACAAGCTGGCGTTCGAGTATCACCGCTTTACGTGGAAGGCGATCAACGGCGCTTCGGACAGCGCGTTTTCCGAACTGAACCTCAACCGGGCGGCGGCGAGCCAGACCCCGTTCGACCTCACGGCGTCATCGACCGCCGGCATCAATGGCGGCGCCGGCTTCCAGGCTTCTGACGTCGGCCGGGCCATTCGCCTGCTAGCGTCCGATGGCCGCTGGCGCTGGGCCAAGATCACCAGCCGCACCAGCGCCACGGCGGTGAAAGTCCAACTGCATGGATTTGCCCTGCCGGACCTCAGCCCGATATCCCGCTGGCGCCTGGGCACGCTTGTGCCGGGGAAATATGTCGAAAGCGGATCGCTCTACGAGGAGCGCCTGGCCTTCAGCCGCAAGTTTTCGGTCTACGCCTCGGCAACGGGGGATTTCAACAATTTCGCATTGGGCGAGAAGGATGACGACGCGCTGGAATTCCTCCAGGCCGGCGGCGGCCAGGCGAACGACATCACGTGGATCGCGGAATCGGACGGCGCGCTGCTGATCGGGACGCTCGGCGGCATCCGCGCACTCTCCGGCTCCGGCATCGACGAGGCATTGACGCCCTCCTCGTTCAAGAACCGGCGCTCGCGCACGTCGGGCTGTGCCCGCATCCGCCCCGTCGATGCCGGCCGGTCGTTCCTCTATGTCACGCGCTCGCGCCGCTCGATCGCCGAGCTGACGCAGGCTTCGACCGGCCGCTTCACCTCCGATGATATCGGCCAGATCTCCGAGCACATCGCCAAGCGTGGCGTGGTCGAGCTGGCGTTCCAGACCGACCCCGACCCGATGCTGTGGTTTCCGCTCGATAATGGCGAGCTCGGCGGCTACACCCACCAGCCCTCGCAGGAGGTGCGCGGCATGCACCGCCACCGCCTCGGCGGAACCTTCGCCGGTTCCGGCTGGGCGGCCGTCGAAAGCGCTGTGGTGACGCCGGGCCAAGACGGCGTCGACGACATCTGGCTGATCGTCAGGCGCACCATCGGCGGCGTGACCAGGCGCTATATCGAGATCATGACGGCGCCGTTCGAATATGGGGCGCTGGAGGACGCCTTCCAGGTCGATTGCGGCCTGACCTATTCGGGCGCCGCCGTCAACACCGTGTCCGGGCTTGGCCATCTCAACGGCGAAAAGGTCGACGTGCTGGCCGGCGGCAAGGTCTATCGCGGGCTGCCGGTCGCCTCCGGCCAGGTGACGCTGCCCGGCGGCGCCGTCGCGGCCAGATGGCAGGTCGGGCTTGCGTTCCAGTCGCAGGCCGACACGCTGGAGCTCGACGTCGCCGGCCGGGACGGCTCGATCCTCGGGCGGCGCAAGAAGGTGGCGGGTGTCATCCTGTCGCTGCTCGAGACCGACACGACAGGGCTTCAGGTGCAGTCGCTGATCCGCGGCCGCTGGGAAAGCGTGCGCATGCCCTCCATCGTCGCGCCCGACGGCAAGGCAAGCCTGTTCACCGGCAATGTCGAGGTGCCCATCGACGACAGCTGGGAAGGGCAGGGCCGGGCGCGGATCCGCCACGTCAACCCGACGCCCTGCACGATACGGGCGTTCACGCCAGTGTTCGACGCCGAGCCGTAGGGCGAGCTGGCGTTCCTCGCCCCCGCGAGGCGGGGGAGAGGTGGCCGCGAAGCGGTCGGAGAGGGGGCCTTCGTAAGGCGCAGGCGCTTCTGCCGGAGAGTCCGGCACAGCTCGGCGCCATCCCCTCTCCGTCTCGGCTTCGCCGAGCCACCTCGCCCCACTTGGTGGGGCGAAGAACCCAGGCTGAATCAACGCCGCGATCCTTCGCGCCTACCTCTGCCCTGCCAATCTCCTCCACAAGGGGGGGAGATCGGCGCTCCACCGCCTCCAGCCCACCACAAGGAACCCATCCCGTGACCACATCCCCCCATGCCGAACAGCTCGGCAGGGCGCGGACGGCTGCCGAATATGCTGCCGTCATCGCCTTGCTCGATGCCGACCTCAATGATGCGATCGCCCGCCGGCGCGGCTGCGAACAGGCCGAGGACCGCGCCGTTTTCGGCGACGGCGATCTCTCCGCCGCGCGCATCGCGCTGGACGACTGCAACGACGTCGTCGCGCTGCTGGAGAAGATCATCGCGGCAGCGGACAAATGCCGTGCCGCGGCCGCCGCGGCAGAGGCGCGCGCCGCCGTCGAGGCGCTGGGCGGGCAAGCGAAAGCCAAGGCGGAGGTGCTGACCGAGCGCTGGCGCGCCGTGCGCCGCCTGGTCGAGCTGTTGCGCCAGGAACTGTTCGAGGCCGATGCGCTCGCCCGCGCGCTCGCCACCGCCAACGGCCTCTTCGACGCCGCCGGCATGCCTGACCTGAAGGTGAACCTGGCCGTTGCCCGCCGCGCCGCCATGGCCGGGCCGCGCGCGGCGGCGCCGGCGCGCCTCAGCCGCCCGGCAATCCAGGCCGACAGGCTGCTTCTGTCGTTCACCAACCCCGGCGGCGCGCTCGACCCGCGACCGGCGCTCGGTGCGCGCCCGGCCAGGAAAACCCCCATTGCCGCATCCCAGCGAGGCTGACCATGTGCACATTAGCCCTTCTCGGCACGGCCATCTCCGTGGGTGGCGCATTGATCGAAGGCCGGCAGCAAAACCAGGCGGCCGGTTACCAGGCCAAGGCCTACGGGCAGCAGGCGCAGGCCGATGCGCAGAGTGCCGCCTTCGAACAGAGCCAGGAGCGCCACAGGCAGGATCTGCTGCTTTCGGAGGCGCGGGCCCGGGCGGGCGCCTCCGGCGTCGGCCTGTCGGGCTCGCCGGCCGAGGTGCTGGCGGCCAATGCCAGGCAAGGCCAGCTCGACCTGAAGGCGATCCAGTACGGCTCGGCGCTGCGCCGGAACACTCTCGACAGCCAGGCGGCGCTCGCGCGCTACTCCGGCAGGCAGGCCGCGGCGGCGTCGATCTTCAAGGCCGGCGGCAGCCTCGTGTCCGGTCTCTCCCGTCTCTACGACCCGACCAAGGCCGTGACCTTCGGCAAGGGCGCCTTCCCGCAGGCGCCGGGCGGCGCCTTCAAGGGGGGCCTCTACTGATGGCGACGATTCCTCTCCAGCTTGCCCAGCGCCGGCTCGAGGCCGGCAATGGCGTTTCCTATCCCGAGGGGTCGCCGGCCGGCAGGGCGATGCAGGATCTTGGCGACGAGCTCTCGGCCGTCGCCGAGCGCTACCGGCAGATGAAGGAGCGGCAGGAAGCGTTCGACGCGGAGCTGGCGCGCCGCCGGTTCGCCGAGCGCATCGCGCAGGCGGAAGACGAGGTGGCGGCGAATGCGCCGGCCGACGGCAGCGGCCTGCACGATGCGATGTATGGCGAGGTCGACCCGCGCAGCGGGCAGGTGGTCAAGCCCGGCCTGTTCGACACGCTGTTCGACGAGACTCTGCCTGAGATACCCGAGAGCCGGCGGGCCGCTTTCGCCAGGCAGAAGGAGCCGATGCGCGCGGCCGGCTCGCCGCGCATGGCGCAGCGGCAGCAGGAGCAGCGCGATGAGTATGAGCTGGCGGAGTGGGCGAAGGTCGACACCATGTCCACCAGCTCCATCGCAAAAGGCGACCCGAACGACATCGGAGCTTTCGAGGCGATCCGGCAGAACGGGTCCGATCTGATCGCCAAGATCGGAAACCCGGTTATCAGGCAAGCGGCGGAAGTGACCTGGCGCAGCAACACGGCCAAGGCACTGGTTCAGGCGATGATCGCCCAGGATCCGAAGCGGGCCGCCGAGATGTTGGGCGGGGCGCAAGCTGGAAGCCGGCTCAAGTATGATACGGCGGAGGCCGTTGATGGCTCTAATGCCTCGGGCATCTCTAATGCAGCTATAGCAGATGGTGCTGGCAAGCTGACGCCGGTTAACAGTAGTGCGCAGGCGTTCGACCGAAGCATCTCGTCGACCCCGGATGACAAGTCGGCCATCCCCCTGGATGCCATTACCTACTTGAAGCCCGGCGATCTTGCAGCACTAAGGGATCAGGCCAACACGGCCACCGCTGCACAATTGGTCGATGCCCGCGCCAAGGTGCAGCTGGCGGAGCAGAACGCTCCGGCTGTCATCGCCAGTACCGGCGAATATCCCGAGGAGAGACCTACCGCACAGGATTTCGTCAATATCTATGGCCTCAAGGAGGGCGCCGAGCACTTCCAGGCCTTCGACACGACATCCAATGTTGCCGCTGCGGTCTTCGATATGCGCCGCGCGCCGAACCAGGCGATACACGCTCAGCTCCGAGACTTTGAGCCCGGTCCCAATGGCTCGCAGGAAGAGTGGGCGCGATACGAAGTAAGGATGGGCGGCGCGGAATTCGTTCTGAGCGCCAGGCGGGCCGACCCTGTCGCCTATGTCAGCCAAATGCTCCCGGGCCGGGCTCCCGACTGGGACAAGATCACCACTCCCGAGGGCTATAAAGCCGCCATCACCTGGGTCGTTGCAGCCCAGGGGGAGATGGGTTTCGACAAGATATTGCCGTTGCCGTGGACTGCCGCGGAAAGCCTTGCTGCGAAATTCATCGATCCAAGCGTGCCGTGGCGGCAGCGCATGACCGATCTGAGCACGATTTTTCTGGCGGTCCGCGATCCACGCCTGCGCTTCGGGATGGCCGAGCAATTGTTTGCCTCCGGCTTGCCTCGGCTGCGACAGAACGCGGCAACCGATCCGAAGCTGACACCAGCAGATATCCAGGCACGAGAAGATGCCTTGGCGGCCGCCCTGTTGGCCGTCGCATTGCATCCGGCTCGATCACAATACAATGCTGCGTCGTTTTGGCTGCAACCTGTCCAAGCCGCCGATGACGTGGCCCGGCTGATGGCCAAAGGGATGACTCTCGGCCACGCGGATAAAGCCGCGGCCAGCCTCAGTTCGCTTTTTTCCGACAAAAGCTACGAGGAGTTGCTCGCTGCCGAACGAGCCGCGACCGAAGATGCCGAAGACCGGGCAGGGTCGGCAGCCCTGCCGGCGGAACTCCTTGGTGGTGTCATCGCCGGACATGGTCTGGCGAGTTCGGGCATCACTCTCACAGGCAGGTTGGGCACCGCAGCCTTGGAGGGCCTGACCGGCCTGGCCGCACGAACCGCCCTCGCCGGCGGCGAGGGTGCAATATATGGCGCCACATATGCGCACGGCCTGGATGAGGACATGCTGCGCGGTGCAGCCGCTGGGGCCCTTTGGGGGGCCGGCGGCAATGTCCTTGCCGAGGGGCTCAGCGAGATCCGTAGGCAGGTGACGGCGAGGCTCACCGGCTCGCTGGAAGGCTCGACAGCATCTGAATTTGTGGACAGCAGACCCGCTGAAGAGGCAACCGACGCACTGCGAAATGAAGGCGTTCCGACGGCGACGGAAGTCGAGGCGTTGGAACGCTTTCCTACCACAGGGAATCCGGCTGCAAAAATCTCTGACGAGGACGATCTAAAGCTTGTTGCGACCAAGCGCACGACCACGAACAGAGCTCTTCGTAAAGAATGGGAACTACTGCACGGCAAACCCTGGCCCAAAGATCCCAAGACAGGTCGAAATATGGATGTTTCCCATGAGAAAGCTCTGGCCGACGGTGGGCTAGATCACGTATCAAATATTAAGGCTCGTACCAGGGAAGAGCACATAAGGGTCCACATGGAAGCCGGCGATTTTCAGCGTTGGGCTAGGAGACGATGGCTGCGGGCTAAGATAAGTAGTGGAGAGAAATTGTGAACAAAATTACCCCGGATCTGAGTAAAGTAAGCCGCCTTCCTCTACCAGCAGACGACCCAGATGCAGATGGTGACCTTGACAACGCTCTTCTGGAGGCTCGTGAATATATCAAATCACACGACTGGGTAAGGAGAATAGAAGGTGAGTATTTCGGGTATGGTGCCGAAGGGATAATATACATTTTTCTCTTCGAGATTTCACCCGGGAAACCAGATGTGCCACGATGGATATGGGTGCTCGTCGGTGATGTACCCCCAGCATACATGCCCGGCGACGATTTGGAGACCCCGTACGAGGCGCTAGACGGATATATCGGTGCAATGGACGAGTGGGTTGAAGCCGCCCGGCAAGGGAAATCCGTTGCGAAACTAATCCCCGTTAACGTCCCGGCGAATCCCGCCAACGCCGAGATGTTGGGTGGACGGCTTAAATTCCTCGACGAAAAGATTCTGCCGCTGCTTCAAGAATGATGTGTCGGCAGGCAGAAGGGCCTAAGATATGGATAAATGGAAGTTCGAAGATCCAGAAAATTTGGCCGTCATATCGACCCGAAAAATATTTGGTGGTGGCGGCTGGATTGCCTACGCCTCACATGATGCTGATGATGAGTCGTGGCAATTCTACGGAGATGAAGCTGAAGTTGATCAAGGCGACCTAATTTTGGTAGCCACAATATATGGTGCTGCGTCTGTCCCCTTCTCCTGGTCGACTAGCGTAGGCTGGGGCTAAGTTGGCACGATTCGGGTGTTGTCAGTATCTCGCCAATTCGGAGATCGGTCAGGCCTTGACGCTCGCCAGCACCGGACATATTTTCTATAAGCAAGTTGCGTAGGGATCGCGTTTGCAGCCCGATGACGTGGAACTCATTCTGGACGCCGACATCTCGGAGGACCCATGCCTCCTCTTTGATGTCGTCACGCCGGATGGCGTGCTTCAGCTATTGGGAGAAGTGGAAATGGGCGGCAACCATCTGGTCGTCCGTGACCTCCATATTGGGGGCGATGCCCAGGTCCAATGGGGTTGGTCCAACTTGCGCAGGCTCGGTCGAGTGATCGCGGAGAAGCTTAATGTCGACTACATCGAAGTTCATGGAGCGGTTCGGACAACGGGTGCGAACCCGGGACGTCGTCCGGGTGTCGTCAGGCTCTCCCGTCCGGCTGAGCCTCAGCTTTCTACACGGCGCGAATACTCCTGAAGCTGCTCGGGTTCTCGTCAGGAGGCATCTGCCGCTGAGGACGGCCCATGCGGTCCTCACGGAGATGGTCGATCACGGCAAGGCGTTCGTGACCGTTCCTTGCGTCGACGACCTGCGAGCACTAAAGGACGAACTCTCGTCCGCAGGAGTGATCGCGAAGGTTCATGCGCCGCGGCCGATAAGCGTTCGCGAAGTTCGGGATAGCACGAAGCTGTCCCAGGAGGCGTTCTCCGTGAGGTATGGCCTTGATCTGGCAACGCTTCGAAACTGGGAGCAAGGCCGCTCGGAACCGGATGCAGCTGCGAATACTCTCCTTTGGACCATCGCCCGGAATCCGGAGGCAGTCGAAAAATCGCTCGACATGGAGGACGAAGTGGCGGCGCCGTCTCCCTGGTAATCCAAACCATGGTTGCCGACCGTCTCGACCGCTCCGGCGATCCATATCTGGTTGGCTTTGCTGCTGCTGCCACCCATCTCCAGCGCGTCCTCCTTGCGCCGATATGGGATGGCGGACTCGTCCACGTCGACAGTTCCGAAAAGCGGTGTCCGGTTTACCATTACCCGCCGGAGCTTGCGGAGCACCAGCCGACGGTTTTGTAGGAGACACCCAGCTTAGGCTGTAGCTGCAGCGCTGAAATGGAGTTGGAGTGCGTCGCCCTCAGGTACGCCGCCAGGAACCATTTGCGCAGCGGCGGGTGCGTGCCCTGCATGACGGTCCCAGCGATCATGGAGGCTGTTTCCAGCACCCAGGCCTGTCCCCTTTGCCTGCGCATCCGAAGCCACGGCCGGGCCTCGAGGCGCCATGCTTTTCCGGAATCGCAGCATGGGCATGTGAAGCCGCCCGGCCAGCGCTTGTTGAACAGGTAGTCGGCGCTCCACGAACTCCTCGATCGACGATGGCTTGTCGTTCTTCACCGGGAGAGCTAGTTCCGACACCCAAATTCCTGGTGGGGTGAATTTCTGGCCAGTCGGCGCCCGATGCCGAAGAATACAATTTTAAGCAAATGTTTCCGGATTGGTCTATTCTGTTACCTGGCGGCAGTTCAGGTGCAATACAGCGGAAACACCCACGGAACACCTTGGCATTAGGGCTGCCAGTGCACTTCGATGGCGCAGCTGGCAGCTCTGCGATGTATAATATTAGCTAGGCGTAAACTTTGGCATGTTCGTTGCACCTTACCCCTTAAGGGGGCCACAGGGGTTGGAACCGATGTATCGAAATGACACAGAACTGTTCGCGCGGGCGAGCGAGCGGGGCATTACGATCTATCAACGCTCGAAAACGGTGTGGATTGCGGCCGGAAGCTACCGGGACCGCGAATATGCGGTGAAGGGGCGGACACCCGCCCTTGCGCTCGCATTGTGGAAGGAGGCCACCAGATACAGCGGGTCGGGACTTTAGAGCCTGTCTTTGCCGTCTGGATGACGCCTTAAAGGCGATCTAGACGCCCGCTACGCGACAGAACATCTGCAAAGCCGTCAGGGCGCGGGCCTCGGTCGGCTCTTCGCCTGCTGCCTGTGAATCCGCCGGCGCCGCTACCGCTCCAACGGATTTGTACCGGGAAGCGAACGGCCTTTCTTCTGCCGTGCGGTTGTCGTTTGCAGCGACGACAATCGCGGATTTTTTCATCGGAAATCACACCTTGTGGAAGCGCTGCGACATTGACGCTCCCATAGCGCAAGCCACCGCAGTGCGCGGGTGTTAACACGGCAGCCAGTCCGGGAGCAAGCCGGCATTGCTGCTTGTTCAGGAAGTGCGTGCCCAAGGACAGAAAACCGACCGCTGAATTGTCTCTCGCCTGGCCGAGCGATCGTGACCAAACTTCTCAAGGAAGAACCTGAATGACCGTGGCGCCGTGGCCGCACGGGCCAGCGCTTATCCCCTCCGAACCCATCGCCAAGCCGCCAACCAACCCGAATTCCAAGCCTTGCTTTCGCGAGGCTTTTTTTATGGAGCAAGCCTCATGGCCCGACCCGCAACTGCCGCCGTTCGCCTGCTGACGGGCGAGCGCGAACCCGTGCGCCTGGCGACGACGGCAAACCTGGAGACGGTCATCGTCGACGGCGTTGCCTGGATCCTCGGCCTGAAGACGATCGACGGGGTTTTGACCGCCGTCGGCGACCGGGTATTGGTCAAGAACCAGTCGGACGCCCAGCTGAACGGCATCTATACGGCGAGCGAGGGCTACTGGTACCGCGCGGCCGACGCCCGCACCGCGCGCACGATGCAGAAGGGAACGACCGTTCACGTGCAGGAGGGGGTTGTTTCGGGTGGCTTGGTCTACGCTTTCCAGACCCTCAACCCGGTGATCGGCACGAGCGACATCGTGATCTCCTACTATCTGTCGGATGATCCGCTCGGGGATATCGGCGGAGCGCTGGCGGCAGTCATCCACATCGCGGAACTCGCGCGCGACCTGGCCCAGCAATATGCCGCCGACGCCGCGCAGGTTTCGGGCGTCAACGTGCCGATCTACGCATCCGTGGCGACAGCATCGGGCTCGACGATTGCTGCCGGCGTCAAGAGCATCAGGACCCAATTCTACGCCCCGGTCTTCACGACCCCGGCAACCCTGGTGGGCGGCGCCAACTATGCCCGCATGTCGCGCGCGGCGATCACCGCCGGCGGCTACCCGGCGCTGGCCTATTTCCGCTCCGCCGACCGTTTCATGCCGGACGGGACGACCGATGCGGTCAATGGCGGGTTTTGGGTGTTGAATGAAAGCGTCGTTGACTTACGTCAACTGGGCAGCGGGTTCGGCAACGCAGCGGCCGACACCGCGGCGCTGATTGCGGCGGTCCAGATCGTCGACGGCAAGGATCGCGGCACAATCCGCCTGCCACCAACGAATATCACGATCAACCAAACGATCGACATCGCTCTCGGACTATTCGATGTTGAAGGCTTCGGCCGGGACGTTTCGACCATCACAAGCGCAATGATCAATGGCGCGCCGCTGTTCCGTCTGGTCGGCCACACATTGCGGCTCGGATTTCGCGATTTTAAAGCGCTTGGCAATCAATTGACCGGGGCCGCCGGCAACGGCCATGCCTTCGCGCTATGGGATACGGATGGTTTTCAAAGCGGCTCTGCACTGCCGCAGGGCGTCGTCATGGAGCGCATCTGCATCGACGGCTTCCGTGGCACTGGGCCAGAGGGGGGGCCGCTCGACAGCTTGGGCACCATCGCGGCTTGTGGTGTCAACAACAAGGGCGGCCTCGGCTGCACGTTCCGTGACATCGAGATACTTCGGTGTGGCGGCGGCATGTACATGGGCTACACCCAAAATTGCCTCATCGACAGCCCGCTCTTCTCCCAGATCGACCGTTTCGGCATTCTCGATTACCGTGCGGCATCACTTCGTATTCAGAACGGCGACGTGCAGGACTGCTGTGGCGACGGCACAAATCTGGCCGTTCCAGAGGCGATGCCCTGCGCCAACATTATCTCTTTCTTTGGCAATGGGACGATCATCGAAGGGGTGAAGACGAAGGGGGCCGGTGGCAACTGCCAGATTTATGTCGTCCACGGGGCTGGCATCAAGGTCGATAAAAACTGGCTCCAAGTTTACATGCTCAACGATGTGCCGCACAACGGCATCATCATCCATAGGACGACTGGCTTCTCTTGCGACAACAATACGTTCGCGATGTCTCAGTCTACCTATGTGGCTAGTCAGAAAAACCAGGGCATTCAGATCACCAACGATCAGGCCAACGACCCGGTGAGCGGATCGGTGCGCGGCAACCAGTTTACGTTCTCTCCAGGCATGGGTATCTCGTCCTTCATTCGCATCGGGGCACCTTCAGGCAATCGCCTGTTCAGCGGCTTGATTGTGGAGGGGAACGTCTTTGGCGGCTTCCTCCCACCGAGCTCCGGCCTCACCGTCGACAACGGCATTCTTGTGGAGAATGCCAAGCTTATCGGGTGTCGTATTGCTAACAACGTCTTCGATGCCACAAACGGAGTGACGTTCACCAACGGCATCCGCTTTGCCAACGTCACCGATGGCGGCAAGAACTGGCTCGCGGGCAATGCGATGAACCTTAGCCTGGGCACGATCACCACGCCCTTCAACGGCATATCTGAAAGCGAGCTCCGCACCATTGGACAGGTATTCCTCAATCCGACGCCAGGCATCCCGACGGGGACAAGTCTGACTGTGCAGGTTGCCGTACCAGGTGCCGTTCGTGGTGACTTGGTAACGGGCATTGGATTTAGCGCCGACCTGCTGGGCTGCACGATTAAGTACGCCGGGGTCGTCACCGCTGACATTGTCGACATAATCATTGCAAACGATACAGGGGTAACGAAGGACCCTGGCAGCGGCGTGATGACTGTTGTGGTCCGCAAATGGCAGTTCGGAGGCTAATCAACGGATCAACGAATCACCAAAGAACATAGCCAGGAGGTTGCCGGCGACCATCAACCAGAAGAAGGCTTGGAAAAACGCGTTCCTCCAGACTAAGCCGAACACCTCGACACATGCAATCCGCCAACGATCTCCTTCGGCAAGATACTGGTGGGCCATCCATCGCAAGGTTTTCATTAGAGAATACCTTTGGCCCAATAGCCGAAGAAAACAACCTGTGACGCGAGAGCCGCAATTAGTGTAAGGCGGCGCCAGTGAAGATCGGGAATGCTGGAGATTGCAACCGCAAGCGCTGGAATCGCAAGAGCGACGAACCGGATGCCATTCTGATTGTAGAGGTACATCCCGAAGCAGAGTGATGAAGCGAGAACTACAACAAACGCGGCAAACTTCCTGCTGAACAGGTGATCAAAGAAGAGGAAAGGGACAGCATACGCCGTTACCATCATCGTCAGCAGGAATCCGCTCGTAGCAATTTCTATCGTCGCTCGCCTGTCGCCGATCGAGCCCAGAAGGTAGCTTTTGAGGATGGTCACGGCGACAACTATGGCCGCTATATAGCATGTCGAAATTAGCACATGTCGGCGCCCGCAAATATCGGAGCCCGTGATAATTTGGCCCACTGCGAACGCGCCGGCAAAGACCAGAACCGCAGAATGAATAAAGGGTGCAATTCCCACCAATGCATATTTGACCAGGCGCCATGGCAATAGGAGGGCCAGATAGATTGCGGCCATGGCGACAGCCGACCGTACTTGAGAGAATACGAGATCGATTAACTGAGGGTGGATTAGCAAAAGGATGTAGGCTGGGGACGAGGCCTTGACTGACACGTAGACGCTGATGACTACCAAGGAGATTAAGGTCAGGGTAGAAAAGATGCTGGCTAGTTCGAAGCTCTCTTTGAGAGCGTAGATACCCTTCCGCCAAAGGTATTCTTGGGCATACCAATCGATCAGTGAAGCGGTATCAGGAGAAACATAGTATGCCCTTTTGTCGAAATTCTGGATGTAGTTCTGCAGATCGGGAAATGGCGTTCCTCTGACCATCACCCAGTTCACCATCCATATGCACAGGGCAACCGCTACGCCGATCGTGGGCTTTGTCAGTCTTTGTAGCTTCCCCATAGTCTGACGAGTCTGGGAGGCATACGATTGGTTCACCCACATTTCATGCCCGACGCGCCAGCATAGTCTTCTCTCAAAGTGTTCATCTTGAGTTGCAATTTTCTAACCATGTGCGGTCAGGCGCGCAAGGCGATCTTAAGTTTGACACACATCGACAATTATCGCTGGTCGACAGAGCGGTAGCTTTCCAACCTAAACCAAGCCGAGCCGGCGATTGAAACCCATGGCCGCGCGGTCAGGCTCAATCGCTGGGTGGCGCGCTAGGTCGGTTTCTTGCGCAGGATCAGCAATGCTTCGTCGCCATCGGGAAGTACGGCACCTTCAGGTAGTGATCGGCCGCCGTGGGGCTGATATCGATGTTCCGGCGCATGCCGAGATAAAGCCTGCGGGCGATATTTCTGAGCAAGGTCTCGCCTCCGATGGTTTATCCGGGCTGTCGTCTCGTCACCGCCTGATGCCCCAGGCATAGGTTCTTTGCTTGGACGCGTTCAGACGGCGCACCTCGTACCGGCCCTGCCGCTCGATCTCGGCGACCGCTTCGACCACGCCGTCGAAGGACCCCGGCGTGACGTCGTCGAATACGACCATGTCGCCCTCGCGCTGAACGCCCGAAACGCAGCGATGCTCGGCCAGCACGTTCTTCCTGGTGTGCTGCGCGTCGATGAAGGCGAAGTGGATCCGGTTCACGCCGACCCTGGGCAATTGAAGGAGTGAATCGCCCTGCAGGAAGACGATCCGGTCGGCCAGCGGCTGCCACGGCCGAAGCAGTTCGGCGCGCGACTTCCTGCCGTCATGGTCGTCAATGCAATTCCAGTAGAAGCGATGATGGTGCGGCAGGACGTCGAGCGTGACGACATGCCCGCAGGCGCCGGCATCGGCGAGTGCCTTGGCCATGCAGATCGCGGAGAAACCACGCGCGGTGCCGGTCTCGACGACGGTGGTGAACGGCCTTGGGCTGTCGGCCAGCTGGCGGCGAAGAAGACTGTAGAGCACCCGCCCGTGCGGGTAGGCGAGCGCGCTGGTCTTGATGGTGATCTGGGTGTGGAGGGCCAGTTCGTCGAGCCAGTCGCGATCGACGGCAAAGCCGGTTTCGGCCTCGAGCCTGTCGATCTCAGCGAATGAGACGCGCCGGGTGGCTTCGAACAGCCTCAGATATTCCTTTTTCGAGGCACGCGGCGCCGAGCCCAGCGGGTCGACGTTCCAGCGGCGATCGATGGCGGCCGACAGGCTGTTGAAGGCCAGGCGCCGCGCGGCGCCAACAAAGTCTCTCATCCCAGACCTGTTCGTCCCAAAATTGTATTTTTTCTAACCATGCGCCGGCCGGCGCGCAAGGCGACCTCCGGTTTTGACGCACTGCAAGTAGGCACCGAGGCGCGCGCAACGGCGACTATCCGCACTCCTGTGCTGCCGGCGATCACCCACTCACCCATCCACCAGAAATCGAAAGGGATATCATGGACCGCAATTTTACGTGGGCGCTTGCGCTCGTCCTCAAATCCGAAGGCGGCTGGTCGGACAATCCGGCCGATCCGGGCGGCGCCACCATGAAGGGCGTCACGCTCGCCAATTTCCGCCGCTACGTGAAGGCGGACGCCGTCAAGGCGGATCTCAGGAAGATCAGCGATGCCCAGCTCGCCACGGTGTACCGCCGCTTCTACTGGGATGCGGTGGCTGGCGCCGAGTTGCCCGACGGCGTGGACTACGCGGTGTTCGACTATGCCGTGAACAGTGGGCCAAGCAGGGCGGCGAAATATCTTCAAGCAGTGGTCGGCACCGCCCAGGACGGCCGCATCGGGCCCGAGACGCTCGCGGCCGTCGGTTCCCGACCGGCCGCCGTCGTCATCGACAATCTCTGCGATGCCCGCCTGGATTTCCTGAAGCGGCTTCCGACCTGGCCGACTTTCGGCAAAGGCTGGTCGAGCCGGGTCGGATCCGTCCGCGCACAGGCGCTGCTGCTGACGGCTGTCGGGGCAGGCGAGGCATCGGCCACGCGGCCAGATCCTGCGCCGACCGCTGCTGCGGCGGCGCCGGGCGGCGCTGCTGCCACAGGTGCCGTCGAACCGGTCGCGGCGGCGCCTGCCGGCGCCAACATCCCAGCCGCCGCCAAGGCGGGCGGGATCATTGTCGCGTGCCTGCTCGTCGCCTACGCCGCCTGGCACCACGTCGCCGCCGCCTTGCAAAGAATGTTCTGATCATGGCCACGACAACCCAGCCGACCATCCGTCCGACCAACAAGCTGACGGCCGCGACCATCGCCGCCGCCGCCGTTTCGATTTCGGGCGTCTTCGTACGCAATGTCTGGCCGTCCTGGTACGATGCCGAGACATGGGCCACGCTGCTGCCGTTGGCCGTCTTTGCCGTCGGCTATCTCGTCAAGGACGCGCCAAACCAATGAGCGCGCTCCTCTCCTTCCTGCTCAGCAATTCGACCGTTTTCGGCATCGGCGCAGCCATCATCGCTGCGTTTGGCTGGGGTGTTCGCCAGCGGCTTGCCGGGGAACGCGCCGAACGCAGCCGGCAGGCTGCGGCCGAGGCGGCGGCGCGCGACGTCGCCGATCAGGTTGACAACGATATCGGCGCGCTGCCCGCCGCCACTGCCCGAAAGGAGCTCAGGTCATGGGCAAGGGATTGATTGTCGCAGCGGCCGCAGCACTTGTCGCGGTAGCCGGCTGCACCACCGTCACCGGCGGATTTTGCGCGGTCTCGAGCCCGATGCGCTTGTCCGCATCCGCCGTTGCAGCGCTGTCGGATGCGGAAGTCCGGATGCTGCTGGCGCACAACCGCAAGGGCGAGAAACTGTGCGGGTGGAAACCATGACGATCGTATTGCCGCTCGATTCGGGCCCTGCTGCCCCGGGACTGCTCATCTTCGGTGCCGGATCGGTCATTCTGTTTCCTGATCGCGAGACAATGAAATGATGCATGATATTTTCGACCTGCTCGGCATCAAGGTGCCGGTGGTGGTCGCCGGCCTTTCCGGCGGCATATTGCGCGCGCTGTCGCGCCACCGCTACAAACCGCGCGAGATGGTGGCCTCGCCGATCTGCGGCGCGCTAGCCGCCGCCTATCTGACGCTGCCCGTGGTCCAGTATTCCCGCGCCATGGGCCTGCCGATGGCCAATGACGACACCACGACGCTGGCGGCCGCATTCCTCATCGGCGTCTGCGCGATGTGGATCTCGGATATCGTATTCGAGGTCGTGGTGCGCAGGTTCAAGCCTGGGGAGTGACGCCGCGCGTCCGTGGTGATCGGCAGCAGGACGCGCCCATCGACTGGACGAAGCCGACGACAATGCCCATCTATGGGAAATCCTGGAGCGGCTGTCATAGCGCCGGGCCTCCAGTTTTATCGTGCGCAATTCCGACGGAAACGGCTACAACCTTTCCCGGAGTTGCTTTGGGGAGATTTGATATGGCGACTGCAAGCGAACGCGCGGTGCTTGCCGGCGGCTGTTTCTGGGGCATGCAGGATCTGATCCGACGCATCCCGGGCGTCCTGTCCACGCGCGTCGGCTACAGCGGCGGCGACGTGCCTGATGCCACCTACCGAAACCATGGCACCCATGCCGAAGCCATCGAGATCAATTTCGATCCCGCCAGTGTGAGCTACCGTACGCTGCTGGAGTTCTTCTTCCAGATTCATGATCCGACGACACGCAACCGCCAGGGCAACGATGTGGGGATGAGCTACCGTTCGGCGATCTACTACACCACCGATGAGCAGAAGCGCGTCGCCGAAGACACTATCGCCGACGTCGACGCCTCGGACCTGTGGCCCGGCAAGGTGGTCACCGAGGTGGCTCCGGCCGGCGCGTTCTGGGAAGCCGAACCCGAGCATCAGGACTATCTGCAGAAATACCCGAACGGCTACACCTGTCATTTCGTCAGGCCGGGCTGGAAGCTGCCGGTTCGCGAAAAGGCTGTTTCGTAGACGGCGCCCGAACCGAGACGAAGGCCGATGGCGGTTTACGTCTCAGGCGCCTGCCTGTTCGGCGAGGGTGAAACATAAAGAGACGGAAACGCCACGGAACAGACGCCCCGTGGCGTTCTCCAGCAGTTTCGGCGAATGGCTACTTGCCGCAATGCTTGTCATTGACGGTCGGCGAAGCGGTGCCCGGAGCGGTGTGGCTGGCATCCGGCTGAGCACCTTGTGGGCTGGCCGGACAGTTCCGGTCCGCGTTCGAATTCATGCCGTCGGGCATGACGGTCGTGCTGCCGGTCGTGCCAGGATCCACCGTGTTCGGCGATGCCGGCGTGTTCGGGTCGACCGTGACCGACTGGCCGCTGCCGGGCCCATTATTGGCGCCGTTTCCGCCAGCACTTTGCGCCATCGCCGAAGTCGCGAGACCAATGGTAAGAGCCGAAGCTGCGAGGATTTTCATGAGCATGGTTTGTCTCCATTTCTGTGAAGTCTTCGCTCGTTTCCACGAAGTTCGTCGCGTTTGCGACTATAGGGACAACCACTCGTCGTGGCTAAGGTTCCGGACAAATTTCCCTCAAGACCGGGCCCGACGGAACCGCCCATAAATCAGGCCTGGCGCAATGCATTTCCGGCGATGGTCCTGAAAAAACAGCTTTCATAGCCGCCCGATTGGTGCTTTAACGCGTCCATCCACAGGGGTGCTCCGTACGGTCGGGGCTGAGACGGGGGCGGCAAGCCCACAGACCCTAGAAGCTGATCTGGGTAATACCAGCGGAGCGAGGCGGGCGATGTTTTCAGGCGCACAGATTTCCCTATATCCCATGTCCGGCGATTTTGTCGGCGTCATCCTTGGCGCGCTCGGGGCACTGGACCCTTATCGTGATCGACTGCGGATCGAGACCGACGATATCTCGACCTTGCTTGTCGGGCCGCCCGAGGTGCTGTTTCCTGCCATGCGCGACCTGTTCGTGGCGGCAGCGCGCAGCGGCAAGCATTGCGTGCTTTCGGCCGCCATCTCGCGCGGCTGCCCGGGCGAGCCGGACGATCCGATCTGCCGCTCCGACGCGTTTGGCGGACCTGCCGGGCCGCTCGGCCCGCGCAAGGAAGCGGCTATCGCCGCCGTGCGCGGCGTGGCCGTCACCGGCCAGCCGGCGGCGGCGCAGTTCTCGCTTTACGTCATGGGCACCGGCGACCACATGGACGAGATCTATGGCTGCATCGACTTCCTGAAGCAGTCGGGCGTATATGAGCGCTCCAAGCATTTCTGCACAAAGTTGCGCGGCGACGCAGGCGCCATTTTTACCGCACTCAACGAGGCCTTTTGCCGCTTCGGGCCGGGTGCCGGTCACGTAACGCTCGACGTCACCGTCTCGGCCAACAGCCCCACCGCCGTCTGACGGCGCGCCCCGCGCCATCCGCTCCGGGTACCTGCGTGTCCTCCCCGTCCGCCCCTTCGCGTCCGATCGTGGACCTCATCGCCAGAACCGCTCCGGCGATGCTTTCGGTGGGGCTGCTGCTAGCCGCGTGGGAACTCTATGCGCGCTTTGGTGGCATCAAGCCGACAATCCTCCCGGCGCCATCGCGCGTCTTCGCTCAGGCAATGCTCAACCGGCACGCGCTGGCCGATAACGCCGTGCCAACCCTCCGTGCCACGCTCGCAGGCTTTGCCTGTTCGCTCGGCGGTGCCTTTGCGATGTCGATATTGATCGACTTCTCCCAGCCATTGCGGCGCGCCCTTTTTCCGGTCTTCGTGGTCAGCCAGACCTTGCCGCTGGTGGCGATTGCACCGCTGGTGGTGCTGTGGTTCGGCTTTGGGCTGATGCCCAAGATCATGCTGGTGGCGCTGGTCACCTTCTTTCCGATGTTGGTGGCTTTGGCCGAAGGATATGAGGCGACGGAGGCTGAGATCGGCCAAATGCTGCGCGCCATGGGGGCAGGGCGCTGGCGTGTCTTCGTCCTGGCGCGGCTGCCCTCGGCGCTGCCCTACTTCTTCGCCGGTGTCAGGATCTCGATCACCTATGCTGTCGTGGGCGCCATCTTCGCCGAATATGCGGGCGCGGCGAAGGGCCTCGGCATCTACATGCTCAACGCCAAGAACAACTTCCGCCCGGACCTGGTGCTGGCCGCCGTCGCCGTCAGCGCCGTGCTGACGCTCGTCCTGTTCGGGCTGACGATGCTGGTCCAGCGCCTTGCCATGCCATGGGAACGGACCGCCGGCGGGCGGGCCGCAGGAAAGGGGCCGTGGCGATGAACCGGCTCGAACTGCGACATGTGCGCAAGGCCTTCGAAGGACTCGACGTGCTTGCCGACATTTCGCTCAGCGTCGGCGCCGGCGAATTCGTCTCCATTCTGGGCCCCTCCGGCGCCGGCAAGTCGACGCTGTTCCAGCTTCTGACCGGCGCGCTTCACGGCGAGGGCGAGATATTCTTCGACGGCAAGCCGCTCGATGACCACGGCCGGCATTTCGCTTTCATGCCGCAGCGCGACGCGTTGATGCCTTGGCGGCGCATTCTTGACAACGCCACACTCGGGCTTGAGGTGCAAGGTGTCAGGCGCAAGGCTGCCCGCGCTCGCGTTGCTCCGCTGTTCGAGGAATTCGGGCTTGCCGGTTTCGAACGGCATTTTCCGGCGCAGCTTTCCGGCGGCATGCGCCAGCGCGCGGCCTTGCTGCGCACCGTGGTGCAGGAACGCGATATGCTGCTGCTCGACGAGCCATTCGGCGCACTCGATGCCCTGACCCGCGCCGCCATGCAACGCTGGTTGGAACAGATGTGGCGGCGCCACTGCTGGACGGCGCTGCTGATCACCCACGACGTGCGCGAAGCTGTGTTCCTGTCCGACCGCATCTATGTGCTTTCGGCGCGGCCGGCGCGCGTCGTCGCTGAGATCACCGTGCCGCTGCCGCGTCCACGCGAACTGGCCGGCGGCGCTGCACGGCAGGCCGGCACCCTCGAAGCCGAGATCCTCGACATCCTCCTCAACCCGAGCCACCAGAAGGACACGGACCATGACTGACCTGACGCGCCGGCAAGCCTTGCTGCTTACTGCCGCTGCCGGCCTTCCCCTTGTAGCCCGGCCAGGCCGATCTCTTGCCCAGGCGGCCGCCCGGAAAGTAACGGTGGCGCTGGACTGGACGGTCAACACCAACCATATCGGCCTGTTCGTCGCTCGCGACAAAGGGTTTTACAGCGAGGCCGGCCTCGAGGTCGACATCCTGCCCTACAGCGATACCGGTGCAGGCACGCTGGTTGCCAACCGCGTTGCCGATTTCGGCATCAACGGCTCCATCGGCCTCTTCACCCAGAAAACCGCCGGCGCCGATCTCAAGGCGGTCTATGCCGTGGTGCAGTCCGAAACCGGACGGCTGGTGTTCAATGCAGCGCGTGACGAGATCAAAACCCCCAGGGATCTTGACGGCCTGACCTATGGCGGTTTCGGCAGTGCCTGGGAAAACGCGCTGATCTCGACCATCATCCGTCACGACGGCGGCAAGGGGGCTTTCGAAACGGTGACGCTCGGCACGTCCGCCTATGAGGCGCTGGCCAACGGTTCGGTCGACTTCACGTTGGAGGTCTCGACCTGGGAAGGCGTCGAGGCAGAACTGAAAGGCGTCAAACAGCGAAGCTTCGTCTATGCCGACTACGGCGTGCCCGACGAGCACACCACGCTGATCTCCTCTAGCGATGCGTATCTGCGTGCAAATCCGGAATTGGCGTCGGGCTTCATACGGGCAACGCGGCGCGGCTACCAGTTCACCGTCGATCATCCCGAAGAAGCGGCCACACTGCTGATCGCGGCCAACAAGGGTGCCCTGACCAATCCGGCATTGATCCACGCCTCGCTGAAGACGCTGATCGACGGGCACTATCTGCGCCGGCAAAACGGCGCCATAGGCAGCATGGACCCGGCCAAGATGGAAGCGATCGGTTCCTATCTCTTCGCCGCCGGCATCCTCCGGAACGGGGACGGCGAGCCCGTTGCCCGGCAACCGGATTTTGGCAACTATTTCAGTAACTTCTATCTGGGGTAGGGATCAAACCGCATCGGGCGCCAGCGCTGCTCAAGCTGATTGCCTTTCGTCAGTCTCGTCAGAGCTGCGCCCAAGGCAAACCTTTAAGGCAATAAAGCACAGAGCGGCGACTGCCATTACGCCCAAACCACTCCAACGAAAAATCCGCACCCTCCCGAAAAGCCCGTCTAATCTACCCCAAGGCTCAGTGCCTTCTTGCGATCGGCCTGAGCACGCTTGCGGTTGCCCTTGGCTTCCCACGCCCGGCTCCGCGCCTCGTAGGCGGTTGCGAAATCCGGCTTGAGCCTTATCGCCTGGCTGAAATCCGCGATGGCCCCTTCATAGTCCGCTCTGCTGGTTCGGATCACGCCTCGACCGAAATAGCCAAAGGGGTTCTTGTGATCGAGGCTGATGGCCTTTTCGAAATCGCGCAGCGCGGCGACGTCCTCGTGCCCTCCCATCCACAGGAGGCCTCGATCGGCATAGACCCTTGCGTCCGCGGGGTTGAGATTGATGGCCTTTTCGAAGTCGGCAAACGCCCCGTCGTAGTTCTCCTGGAAACTGAGGTTCTGGCCGCGACTGTAGTAGGTCTCGGCTATCTTCGGATTGATCGCGATCGCCTGCGTGTAATCGGCAACAGCATGAGCATAATCGTTCTTCGCCTCCCAAGCCATGGCCCGGGCCAGATAGGCGTCATGAAATGCCGGGACCAGTGCGATCGCCTTGCCATACAGGGCTATGGCGCCGTCATAGTCATTTTTCTCATACAGCCTCCGACCCTTGGCGAAAAGCGCCTTGGCGGCCGAATCAGTATCGCTCGGTGCGGCCGAACCGGCGGCTGAACTGGCGGTGGCCGCCGCCGAGCTGACGGCGCCGAGCGTGGCGGCCGCCATATCGCCCTGTCCCTTCGCAGCCACAGCCGCCTTGCGGGCGACCGCGTAATCGCGATTGTCGGGATCGAGCTTGATCGCCTGGCCGAAGTCGGCGATTGCCTCGTCATAGTCCTTCATGTCAGCACGCGCCATGCCGCGCCCATAATAGCTGGCGTCGTCTTTCGGATCGATCTCGATGGCTATCGAATAGGCGGCAATCGCGCGCCCCGCGTCGCCCTTGGCGTGCCAGGCCATGCCGATGCAGAAGTAGGCGTCGCGCGCCTTTGGATCGAGTGTTGAAGCCCGGCTGCAATCGGCAAGAGCGCTTTCGGCATCGCCTGACGTGATCTTGGCGAGGCCCCGGCGAGAATGAGCCGCAGCAAAATTGGGGGCGAGCTGGATGACCGTGTCGTAATCGGCGATCGCTTGCTCGTAAACGCGTTTGGCGGCCTGGGCCTTGCCGCGGCCGTAATAGGCGAACCGGTTGTTCGGATCGAGCGCAATCGCTTTGTTGTAGGCGCCGATCGCCTGATCGTACTTGCCCATGTCCAGGAAGGCATCGCCGCCAAGGATCGCTTCGAGGGCGCGCGGATCGGTCGCCTCCAGAACCCTTGCGGCCAGCGTGTCTTGGGTGGCAGTGATATCCGGAACGACGGCTCGCTGCTTTTGCTGTTGGGTGTCCGGCAACGGTGCCGGCTTGCTTTGGTCGGCGGCAAGCTGAGCGCCGCAGCTTCCTGCCCGCGTCGGATCAAGCTCGATGGCGCGCAGGCAATCCGCCGCCGCTCCGGCGCTGTCTCCCTTGAGTGTCCTTGCGCGGCTGCGCCCGAGATAGGCGTCCGCATTGTCGGGATCGAGGCTGATCGCCTTGTCGAAATCGAGAAGCGCGCCCTCGAGGCCATACTTCGACAGCCGCATCCCCGCACGCTCGATCAAGGTCTTTGCGGCTGCGCGATTGCTGGTCGTATCCTTGGCGGCGGATAAGTCCTCGCCGGGCGCCTGTTCAGCATCGTCATCGGTGACAGTGGGATCGAACTCACTCTCGGCGGCGCGGGCGATACCGCGTTTGACATTGGCCAATATGTTGTTGGGATCGATACGGACCGCCTCGTCATACTCGGCCAGGGCCTGTTTCGGGTCGCCCATCCTGTCCCAGGCGATGCCCAGGCCCGCATGCGCCTTGCCATTCTGAGGGTCCGCCTCGATTGCCTGTTGGAAATCGATGATGGCCGCGTCGATCTTGCCCTTGTGCAGGAAGGCGAGGCCACGGTTGCTGTAGGCATCGCTGGAAGACGGCTCCAGGCTGATGGCGATGTTGAAGTCCGCGATCGCACGGTCGTCGTCTCCATTGCTGAACCAGTCGGCGCCGCGGTTGAGATACGCGGAAGCGTCGTTCGGATCGAGCGCGATCGCCTCGCTGTAGTCGGCGATCGATCGGTCGTATTGCTTCTGGTCGCCGAGAGCGACGCCCCGTTGGAAATAGGCTGTGGCGCGGCTGCGCGCCGGCTCTGCGGCGTCCTCCGCAATCGCGGAGCAGGCAACAATGCGCTTGTCCGGCTCGATGTCCTCGCCGAAGCAGGTTGCATAATCCTTCTCGGCTGCGAGCGCAGGCGTGTTCCGGGCGAGAGCGGCGCCAAGCCCGGCTGAGGGCCACCGGTCGGGCGCAAGGCTTGTCATCGCGATCGCGGCGGCGAGGAGCCGCGCATCCTTCCACCTCATCATATCGCTGGTCCCCCCAAAACTTTAATCCGCCTTGGCAGCTAGGTTCCCTACTGTTCCTTATTTGTTCCAGAAATGCAAGCATGAATTGCAAATCCGCTCTCACAGATCTGACGATGCAAGATCGAGATAAGTCGAAGTGGATCCGATCTTGACGCTCAACTGCCTGTTTTTGCTGTCGGCTTTTTCCTTCTACAATCTCGCCGTCCACGTCGTGATCACGTACCTTCAGCTGTATCGTATCCTGCGCGGTGGCCGGTCGGAAAGCCCGCCGTTGCGGCAAGACTGCTGCACGAATTGCGCCGTCGCCTTCTCGACGTCCTGCATTAGGTGGAACGCGAACGCGTTCAAAGCGTTGTCTGTGAGCAACATTCTCAACCCAGAAGTGCCGAACCGGCGCGCAAGTGCCTGCGGGAGTGGAAGCCATGAGTCTTGGAACCATCCTTATCATCATCCTTATCCTCGCCCTGCTCGGCGGCTTCAGCGGCCTCGGCGGCGGTCCGTTCTACGGAACCGGTTATTATGGTGGCGGCGGGCTGGGGCTTGTGTTGCTGATCGTCATTATTCTGGTCGTGCTCGGACGCATCTAAAGCGCGTCGTGCACGTCGTTCTCACAAGGCGAGAGCCCGCTTTTGGGCGACATGCATCGTTTGGGCGACATGCATTGGTCGCTAATCGCGATCCCGTGACCAATGTCGATGCCGGTGCGCACCGGATCGTGATGCGGGCAAACAGGCTTGTGATCGGGCCTCTGGCGAAACTCCCGTAAGGTGATTTCGGTCCACACCCCCCGTGGAAAGCAAGAGGAGAGGTCCCACCCCTTGTCCTCCTCCAAGGCCCGCCCCGGTTCCCGGAGCGGGCTTTCGTTCTTCTGCCGGTAGGGTCACCGCAGCAGGATCGCGACACGGTGCGACGCGTCCAGCACTGGGGAAATTCCTTCTTCGTTGCCGCCTGCGGCCGGCGGATCGTCGAAAGCAGTGCATCGGGGCACATGACCCGTCCCATTGACAAGTCCGCTATACGAGGAGAGATTAAACAGGACTAGACAGGTTCACTATACAGGTACGAATATGAAGCGGAGCGCGATCAAACTGTCTCCCGGCACGGGCAAGCCCGAGCAGATCGCCACCGTTCTGGAACACGAGATCCGCTCCGGCGTGCTGGGTTTCGGCGACCGTCTGCAAAGCGAAAACGAACTCGTGCAGCGTTTCTCCGTCAGCCGCAACACGGTGCGCAAAGGCTTGGAGGAACTTTCCAGCCGCGGATTGATCACCACAAAGGTCGGTATCGGCTCCTTCGTCACCTTTGACGGCAAGCCGGTCGATGATGCGATCGGCTGGTCGCGCGCGCTGGCCAATGCCGGCGCCAACGCCGATACCCGGACGCTGCGACTGGAGGTGATCGAGGACCCCGAGCTTGCCGTGCTGTTAGGCATCGAAAGCCCCCTCTTCATCGCCGTCGACCGGGTTCGCACCAATGCCAGCGACGGCCATGCCATCTCCATCGAACGCAGCCGCCTGCCGCTGTCGCCCGAGCTGGAGGACGTGCCGCTGCGCGGCCTGCGCGAAGGCTCGCTGCACCAGACGCTGCGCGAAGCGGGGCTTGTACCCGACCATGGCGAGGAGTGGGTCGACATCGAGATGTTGAACGCCCATGACGCCGCTATCCTCGGCTGCGCGCAAGGCACACCCTTCCTGCGTGGCCGTCGCCTGACGCGCGCGGCCGATGAGCGGCCGGTCGAATATGTCACCAGCCTGCTCAATCCCGCCCATTTCGCGCTGCATATGAGGTTCTGAGCGATGCCGGAGAACGAGCTTGAGATGGACCGCGCCATGGGTGCGCTCGTCGGCGGGGCGCTGGGCGACGCGCTCGGCATGCCGACGCAGCTTCTGTCGCCTCAGCGCATCGCCGAACTCTACGGCCATGTCGAGGATTTCGTCGCGCCCTTTGCCGATCATCCGGTGTCGAAAGGGCTGCCGGCCGGGACTATCACCGACGATACCGAGCAGGCGCTGCTGCTCGGCCGCATCCTGGTTGCCTCAGGCGGCCGCTTTGAGCATGCGCGCTGGGTCAACGCGCTGCTCGACTGGGAGCGCGAGGTCAAGGCGCGCGGCAGCTACGATCTGTTGGGACCGTCGACCAAGCGTGCCATCGACGCCATCAACAAGGGCGTGCCGGCCGAGGAGGCTGGGCGCGGCGGCGACACCAACGGCGCGGCCATGCGCATCGCGCCGCTCGGCATCATGATGCAGCCGGAGCCGCTGGATGCGCTCGTCGACAAGGTGGCCGAAACCTGCCGGGCGACACACAACACCTCGATCGCCATTGCCTCCGCCGCGGCGGTCGCGGCCGCCGTCAGCCGCGGCATCGCCGGCGGCGACTGGCGCGCCGCGTCCGACAGCGCCGTCGCGGCGGCGAGGCGGGGGGCGACACACGGCCACTGGGTGACCGGCGGCGACATCGCCGCGCGCGTCGCCTGGGCGCAGGATCTGATCCGCGGCAAGGCGCCACGAGACGCGGTCCGGCTGATCACCGATCTGGTCGGCACCGGCGTTGCCAGCCAGGAGTCCGTTCCGGCCGCCTTTGCGGTGCTGGAGGTCGCCGGCGGCGATGCTTGGCAAGCGGCGGTCATCAGCGCCAATCTCGGCGGCGACACCGACACGATCGGCGCCATCGCCGCAGGCATGGCCGGCGCCTGCACCGGCCTTTCACGATTGCCGCAGGACCGCATCGCCCGCCTCAAAGGCTTTGACATGGCGGGCGTTCGTGCGCTCGCCGCCGATCTCGTCGCGGCGCGGACTTCGAACAGCCGCCTGGAGCAGGCCGGCCCCGGCAAGGACGCGGCGGCATGAGCGCGCGTCTCGTCCATATCGGCAGCGCGGTGGTCGACTATGTCTACCGTATCGATGCCTTGCCGGCGCCGGGCACGGAGAAGACGGCTTCGAGCTATGCGCAGGTCGCCGGTGGCGGTTTCAACATGATGGTCGCGGCAATCCGCACCGGGATGAAGGTGGTATTCGCAGGCCAACTCGGCAGCGGACCCAATGGCGACTTCCTGCGCGCCGCCTTCGCCGTCGAAGATATCAACATTCTGACGCAGCCTTCGCCTCTGATGGATAGCGGCAACTGCGTCGCCATGATCTCCAGCGATGCCGAACGCACCTTCGTGTCGTGGCCGGGGGCGGAGAGCGTGCTCAGCCTCGACATGATGGCTCCGGTGCTGGTCTCGACCGAGGATTGGGTGTTCACGTCAGGCTATACGCTGAGCTATCCCGGCAGCCGCGACGCGCTCACCGACTGGATCGAGACGCTGCCGGCGGACATTCCACTTGTCTTCGACCCGACGCCGGTCGTTTCGGACATTTCGCGCGCCACCCTGTCGCGGGTGCTCGCCCGCACGACCTGGCTGAGCTGCAATACGACGGAAGCCGCCGACATTGCCGGCCCGGGCGATGCCGACGCCCTTGCGGCGCGATTGCTTGCCGATCATTGTCCCAAGGCCGACGGCGTCGTCATCCGCTGCGGCGCCAGGGGCTGCCATATCCGACTGGCGGACGGTTCCGCCGGGACCATTCCCGGTTTCAAGGTGGCGGCGGTCGATACCAACGGCGCCGGCGACACTCATATTGGCGCCTTCGTAAGTGCGCTCGCGCGCGGCATGCCGCCTTTCGAGGCGGCGCGCTACGCCAATGCGGCGGCGGCCATTTCGGTCACTCGCCATGGCGGTTCCTCCGCGCCCACAGACGCGGAAATCCAGACTTTCCTGAGTCATGCCGACGGTGGCTCGACCGGCGCGCGAGGCCAGAACCGGAAGGCCCATCAGACAGCCTGACTAAGCCCGGGAAGCGGGCAAACAAAAGAGAGGAACGAACATGCGCATGCCTGACTTCACTGCCCTGCTGACGGCGACGGCCGTCTTCACCTCCGCACTTACTTTTGCCGCCAAGGCCGATGAAGTGCACGTGCTCAACTGGAAGGGCTACGGCGCCGACGAGCCATGGGCGATCGCCGCCTTCGAGAAGGCGACCGGCCATAAGGTGGTCAACGACTTCTTCAATTCCGAACAGGAAATGCTGACCAAGATCCGCACCAATCCCGGCCTCTATGACGTCGTCATGATCAACGCCGCCTTCAACGACCAGGCAATGGCTGAAAAGCTGATCCAGCCGATCGACACCTCCAAGCTGCCCAACTATGCCGACATCAGCAAGGACAAGGCGAGCTCGCCGATGCTCGACCATGACGGCAAGGTCTATGGCGTGCCGTGGGTGTGGGGCCTGACCGCCCTTGCCATCAACGAAAAGTCCTTCGACAAGCCGCCGACGTCGATCGCCGAAATGTGGAACCCCGCCCACAAGGGCCGCGTCGTCATCCGCGACGACGCCGTCGAGGCGGTGCAGTTCGGCGCCATCGCGACGGGCCAGAACATCAACGACATCAAGGATATGGACGCGGTCAAGACGAAGCTCACCTCGCTAATGCCGCAGATCAAGACCTTCTGGAGCTCGGAGAACGACTGGAACCAGATGGTGGCTTCCAACCAGATCGACATCGGCACCTATTGGAGCGGTTCGGCCGACCGCGCCAAGACGCATTTCAAGCTGCCGGTCTCGCTCGTGATCCCGCAGGAAGGCGCCGTCGCCTGGCTGGACGCCTTCTCCATCCCGGTTGGCTCCAAGAATGTCGCGGGCGCCGAAGCCTTCATCAATTACATGATCGATCCGAAATTCTATGTCGAATGGGTCACCAAGGTCGGTGCACCGGTGTCGGCCAACACCAAGGCGGTGGAAGCGTTGCCCGAGGATTCGTTCAACCGCAAGGTGATGGGTGATCCCACAGTCGCCAAGCGCATCCAGTTCCAGGCTCCGATCACCGATGCGCAGCGCAAGGCCTATCTGGCGCTCTGGCAGCAGCTCAAGGTCGACGTGAAGTAAAACCCGCGCCAGGGCCAGCCGGCGTTCGCGCCGGTTGGCCCTTCCAATCCGGGGAGGAGGATAGCATGGCAGCAGAGGGTGCGGTCGCAGTGCGCGGCGGGCTGAGGTCGGCACTGCCGCTGCTGGCGCCCGCCTATCTCTGGCTGACGCTGGCGATCTTCCTGCCGTTGTCGGCCATGGTGTTCTTCTCGTTCATGACCGACCTGCCGCTGACGGGAAAGCCGTGGGCGTTCACGCTTGGCAACTACGCCGCCTTCTTCTCGCAAAGCCTGTACCTGACACTGCTGCTTGCCTCGCTGCGCCTCGGCCTCGAGGTGACCTTGTGGTGCATCGTCATCGGCTATCCCGCGGCTTATGTACTGGCCAAGGTGCTGAAGGGGCGCAGCCGCGAGGCGATCTTCCTGCTCGTCATCCTGCCGTTCTGGTCGAACGGGCTGGTGCGCATCTTCTCCTGGGCGATGGTTTTGCGCGAAGGCGGCATTCTCGACACCGCGCTCAACGCTGTGCTGCCGTTCAAGATCAACATCGACCTCATGTATTCCTATCCGGCGATCATCATCGGACTGGTGCACTCCTATGTGCCCTACATGGTGCTGACCTGCTATCTCACTTTGCAGGCGATCGACGATTCATTGCTCGAGGCCGGACGCTCGCTCGGCGCCTCGCGGCTGCAGGTGCTGAAGCGGGTCATTGTCCCGCTATCGATGCCGGGCCTGGTGGCGGGCGCGGCCCTCATATTTGTGCCCGTCGTCGGCTCCTTCATGGAGCCGCGGATCCTCGGCGGCCGCAGCGGTACCTTTTACGGCACGGTGATCGAGGACCAGTTCGTCGCCGTGTTCAACTGGCCGCTGGGGGCCGCACTCTCCTTCATTCTGCTGGCCGTCGTGCTGATCATTCTGGCGCTGGCCGCACCGGTGCTGCGGAGGGTGGCGTGATGGCGACGACGCGTATCCTGGAGTGGCTCGGCCGCCTCTATATCGCGGTGCTGCTCGCCTTCCTGTATTTGCCCATCATTATCATGGCGCTGATGTCGTTCAACGTCTCGCCATTCTACCAGCTGCCGTTCGAGTGGACGACGGAATGGTACGCCTCGCTGTGGCAGAACGACCAGCTCATCGCCGCCACCTGGAACAGCATCGAGATCGCCGTCATCACCACGGTCATCTCGACCGTGCTCGGCTCGGCCGCGTCCCTGGCGCTCTACCGCAATGAATTCCGCGGCAAGAAATTCCTGCAGGCGCTGTTGTTCCCACCGATCGCCATTCCCTGGCTGATCACCGGCACGGCGATGCTGATCTTCTTCTTCGGCATCGGCATTGGACGCGGCCTGTTCGCCATCCTGCTCGGCCATGTCGCGCTGGCATTGCCCTATGTTATCGTCGTCGTCTCGGCCCGGCTGCAAACTTTCGCACCGGAGCTGGAAGAGGCGGCGCGCTCGCTGGGGGCCAACCAGTGGCAGGTGACGAACCGCGTTACGCTGCCCTGGATCATGCCGGGTGTGATCGCCGGCGGCTTGTTTGCGTTCGCCGTGTCCTTCGACCAATTCGTGGTGTCCTACTTCCTGGCGACGCCGGGGCAGACGACGCTGCCGGTCGAGATCTACGCCGCGATCCGCAAGGGTTTCACGCCCGAGATCAACGCGGTCTCCACCATCATAATCGTGGTGTCGATGGCGCTGATGCTGCTCACAGCACGCTTCTTCAAATTCGGCGGAGAGAAATAATGGCGGGCGTCCAGGTATCAAACGTCTCGCGCAGCTTCGGCGCGCACAAGGCGCTGGACGACGTCTCGATCGATTTCGTCGATGGCGGCTTCTACGCGCTGCTTGGGCCATCAGGCAGCGGCAAGACCACGCTGCTCAGGCAAATCGCCGGCTTCGATTTTCCCGACAGCGGCCGCATCGCCATCGGCGGCGAGAGCGTCGAGCGGGTACCGGTCGAGAAGCGGCGCATCGGCATGGTGTTCCAGAACTACGCGCTGTTCCCCAATATGAGCGTCGCCGACAATGTCGCCTTCGGCCTGTCGGTGCGCGGCGAGGCCAAGGCGGCGATTGCCACCGAGGTGCAACGCGCGCTCGACCTCGTTCAGCTCGGCTCGCTCGGCGGTCGCAAGCCGCATCAGCTCTCCGGCGGCCAGCGCCAGCGGGTCGCGCTGGCGCGCGCCATCGTCACCAAGCCACGCGTGCTTTTGCTCGACGAGCCGCTCGGCGCGCTCGACAAGGCGCTGCGCGTCGACATGCAAATCGAGCTCAAGCGCATCCAGCGCGAGATCGGCATCACAACCATTTTCGTCACCCACGACCAGGAAGAGGCGCTGACGATGAGCGACCGCATCGGTATCTTGCGCGATGGCCGGCTGGTGCAGGAAGGGCCGCCGGAGGAGATCTACGACAGGCCGAAAAGCGAATTCGCCGCCATCTTCCTCGGGGATGCCAACATCTTTCGCGGCGATACCACCGGCAACGGCATCCGCTTGGCGGACGGCACGACGATCGCCGCCGGGGCCGGCGCCAGGCTTGCCGCCGGCGCAAAGGCAAGCTGCGCCGTGCGTCCGGAGCGTATTCGGATTGCCCTGGATGCCGGCACTTCGGACGGCGATGCCAACATACTGAAGGGCCAGGTTTGCAAACGCATCTTCGCCGGCAACAACAGCACCTACTTTGTCGAGCGTGCCGGCCAGACGCTGAAGGTCATCGTCCAGAACACCGGCGCTGACAGGCTGGCGGAAGGTCAGCATGTCGTACTACGCTGGTCGCCGCAGAGCACGGTGTTGATCCCTGCGGGGTAGTTCACTGAACTGCTGGCGTTCCTTCGCGCCATAAGATCGAGTAGGGGCCAGAGCGGCAATGACGTTGGAATTGACTGCCGAGGACCAATCCATGCTCGACGGCGAGCAAGGGCCGTCGGCGGCCGCGGCCATGAAGATCCTCGTCGCCTTTTCCAAAGCCGTCGGAGCGGACAGCCTCCTCGACATTGCCGGCGCCCATATCGATGGCTGCCTCTACCATGGCACGGCAGGGCTCGATTTCGTCGAACGGCTGGTCGAGGGCGGCGGCCGCGTGCAGGTGCCGACGACGCTCAATGTCGGCTCATTCGATCTCATCCATCCCGGCATGGTGAAGATGCCGGCGGCGGAGGAAGCGCCGGCCCGGCGGCTGATGAAGGCGCATATCGAGCTCGGCTGCCAGGCGACCTTCACCTGCGCGCCCTACCAGACGCGGTTCCGGCCAGGTTTCGGGCAGCAGATCGCCTGGGGCGAATCCAACGCCATCGTGTTTGCAAATTCGGTGATCGGCGCGCGCACCAACCGCTATGGCGATTTCATCGACCTGTGCTGCGCCATGACGGGCCGCGCGCCGGCCTGGGGCCTGCATCTGAGCGAGAACCGGCGCGGCCGCATCCTGTTCGAGCTGGACTTTGCTGAGCCAGAGCCGAGCGACGCCCTGTTCGTCGGCGTCGGACTGATCATCGGGCAAGCCAGCGGCGATCGCGTTCCGGTTGTCACAGGCCTGCCACGGCCGCGCGACGAGGACCAGCTGAAGGCGCTGGGCGCGGCAGCAGCGACTACCGGCGCCGTGGCGCTGTTCCATGCGGTCGGCATCACGCCCGAAGCGGGAATGCTCGACGAGGCGTTCCATGGTCAAGCGCCGGAAGAGACGATCCGCATCACGCGCGCCGATATCGATCATGCACTGGCCAAGCTGTCGCGCGTACCCGACGGGGCGCCGCTGGCGGCCGTGTCGCTGGGCACTCCGCATTTCTCGCATGCGGAATGGATGCGCCTGCTGCCCTTGCTGCGTGCCATCGCGCCGGGCAGGGGCATCCCGATCTATGTCAACACCGGTCGCGCGACGCTGACGCGATTGCAGGAGGAGGGCGCGCTTGATGGCACACAGGCGTTCGGCCTGATCCCCGTCGCCGACACCTGCACCTATGTCACTGCGATTCTGGAACGGCTCGACGGCGTGGTGATGACTAATTCCGGCAAATGGGCGCATTACGCTCCGGGCAATATCGGCGTGACGGTTGCGTTCGCGGATATGGCGGATTGCATCCGCTCCGCCGCGGTGGGGCATGTCGTGCGGGGCGCGTCATGACCGCGCCGGTGGAACCGGGCGTCGTCCAGCGATCCGGCACCTTCCAACTGGCCGGGAGTGCCGAGGGCCGGGCGTTGGTATTCTCGCAACCGCTGAGCTTCTGGGGCGGCGTTGATGCCACGACAGGCGACATAACGGATCACTCGCATCCTGGCCTCGGCCAGAACGTCGCCGGGAAAATCCTGATCATGCCGAGCGGGCGCGGCTCCTCGTCCTCATCCTCGGTGCTGGCCGAGGCAATCCGCAGGGGCACGGCTCCGGCCGGCATCCTCCTGGAACGGCCTGACCCGATCCTGGCAGTGGGCGCCATCGTCGCGGAATTTCTCTACGGGATCAGCATGCCGCTGGTGGTCTGCGACATTGACGGCATTGTTTCCGGCGAGCGGATCGCGATCGATGTCGGCGGGGATGACAGGGCAATTGTCCGCAAGGAAACCGTTTCCTGACCAAGCTCGACGCGGACGAAGGCAGTTGCGGCTTCGCTCCCCGCCAAATCTCATTTCTTTCAAAACGGCCTTCCGTTCGAACAAACTTTTCGCCCGGCCCGAAACATTGGCACGATATTCCAAGCGGCGCGGTTGACCGGAGGCGGGTTGTCTAGCCTATAATTCTACTAAATTCATAGACTAACTTCGTCCGGCGCTGCACGGCATGGTCCGTCTGAGCGGCAGCAAGAAGGGAGCGCATCGATGCCGAAGACAGAATCCAACTCGATCGAGCTTGGCACCAAAGCGGCCGATTTCCTGCTGCCCGACGCACAAGGCGTGCTGCACCGGCTCGGCGATTTCGATGCAAAGCCCGCCTTGCTCGTCGCCTTCATCTCCAACCGCTGCCCTTTCGTCGTGCTGATCCGCGAGCAGCTTGCCGCTTTCGCCAGGGAATATGCGGGCAAGGGGCTGCAAGTGGTGGCCATCAATGCCAACGACCATGAGGCGCATCCCGAAGAGACGCTGGCCCGCATCGGCGAGGAAGTGGAGAAATTCGGCTATTCCTTCCCCTATCTCAAGGATGCCTCGCAGCAGACGGCGAAAGCCTATGGCGCGGCCTGTACACCCGACTTCTTCCTGTTCGGCGCCGACCGGCGGCTTGCCTATCATGGCCAGTTCGACGATGCGCGGCCGGGCAATGGCAAGGCGGTGACGGGTAACGACCTGCGCGCGGCGGTCGACGCGGTGCTGGAGGGCGGCAGGCCCGCCGCCGGCCAGGTGCCGTCGATCGGCTGCAACATCAAATGGAGCGCCGGCAATGAGCCGGCGTGGTTCTCGGGCGCTGCGCGCGCTGCTTAGCGCCTCGCACTCCTCGCAGAGCATCCATGTCCATGTCTCAAAGATCCGCGTCCGACAGGCTGCAACTCCAGACCGACGTGCTCGTGCTGGGCGGAGGCCCGTCCGCAGCCTGGGCGGCGGTCGCCGCTGCCGAAAGCGGCGCGCAGGTGGTGCTGGCCGACAAGGGCTATCTCGGCACCAGCGGCGCCACCGCGCCGTCCAATACGGGTACCTGGTGCGTACCGCCGGGCGACAACAGGCATGCGGTGGTCGAGCGACGCTGGCAGCGCACCGGCGAGCTTGCGGACCAGCGCTGGATGCTGCGCTGCGTCGACACGGCCTATCGCAACCTGCTCAGGCTTTCCGAGTGGGGCTATCCGTTCCCGAGCGAGGATGACGGCCGGCTCTACATCGCCAATCTGCGCGGGCCCGACTACATGCGCTTCATGCGCCGCCGTGTGCTTCTGGCTGGCGTTACCGTGCTCGACCATCATCCGGCGCTGGAACTCCTGTCGGATGGCGATGCCGTCGTAGGCGCGGCCGGTATCGGCCGGCAGGCCGGCCAGGACTGGCGCGTCGACGCCAACGCAGTGGTGCTGGCGACCGGCGGCTGCGCTTTCCGTGAGCGCATCCTCGGCGGGACTGGACTGACCGGCGACGGCTATCTGATGGCGGCGGAGGCCGGTGCCAGCCTGTCGGGCATGGAGTTTACCGGCAAATACACGTTGGCGCCCTTTGGGTCTTCGCTGAACAAGGGGCTGCCGTTCCGCTGGGCCTCATTCCATCGCGAGGATGGATCGCCGATCCTGGGCCCTACCGGTGAGCCGCTGCGCAACGGTATCGGTGACCGCGAGGACGAGGTGGCGCGCGCATTGATCGAGGGACCGGTCTATGCGCGGCTCGATCAGGCGGAGCCGGCGCTGCAAGGCTGGTTGCGCCAAGGGCAGCCGAACTGCTTCGTGCCTTATGACCGCGCCGGTGTCGACCCGTTCACCGAGCTGTTCCGCATCACCCTGCGCGCCGAAGGCACGGTGCGCGGCACCGGCGGCATCGACATCGTCTCCGACGACTGCGCCACCGGCGTGCCCGGCCTCTATGTCGCAGGCGACGCCGCCAGCCGCGAGATCATGACCGGAGCGGTATCGGGCGGCGGCGCCGTCAATTCCTCCTGGGCGCTGGCCAGCGGCTGGTGGGCGGGCAAGGGCGCCTCGACCCATTCGAAGCGTCGCGGCGGCAGGGCGTTCCGCGACACCGTCGAACCACTCGGCCAGGCCGGCCTGCGCCCGGCGGCCTCGCCGCGTGCCGACATCGCTGCAGGCGAGGTCATCGAGGCGGTGCGCAACGAGGTGACGCCGCTCGACAAAAATTTCTTCCGCAACGGCGAGAGCTTGGAGAAAAGCCGGGGGCGGCTGGAGAGTGTCTGGCGCGACGTGCGCGACCATCTGCGGGGCGAAGGGGTGGACCGGGTCCGCGCGCGCGAGGCGGCGTCGATCGTCGCCGCGGGGCGCTGGTCGGTGGCGGCCGCGCTGCATCGGACAGAAAGCCGCGGCATGCATCGGCGCACCGATCAGCCGGGCAAGAACCCGGCCCTCGCGCATCGGCTGGTCATCACCGGCGTCGACGATTTCCGCATTGCCGGGGCGCCGGTGCGCCTGGCGGAGCTGGCGTCATGATCGAGATCGTCTCGGCCGCGCGCTGCGTCGAATGCGACATCTGCGTCAAGGTGTGCCCGACCAATGTGTTCGACGCCACCAAGGACGGCGCGCCTGTGATCGCCCGTCAGGACGACTGCCAGACCTGCTTTCTCTGTGAAATCTACTGCCCGACCGACGCGCTTTACGTGGCCGAGTTCGCCGAGGGGCCGACCGGCATCACGGAAGCGCAGGTCGAGGCACGTCAACTGTTCGGCGGCTACGCCCGCGCACTCGGCTGGAAGCGCGGCAAGGCCGGCGGCTCTGAAATCGACCCGACGCACCGCATCCGCGTGGCGCAATAGGAAGCGACAGGACATGGACCGCATCGTCGTCAGCGATATCAAGAAGACCTTTCTGCTCAAGCCGGGGCAGTTCGTCACCGTCGACGGCGAGGAGACCGACCGCGTCACCGTGCTCGACGGTGTCGATCTTTCGATCCGCAAAGGCGAGTTCATCACTTTGGTCGGCCCGAGCGGCTCGGGCAAATCTGTGCTGCTCGACATCATCGGCGGGCTGACGCAGGCGAGCGGCGGCGATGTCCAGCTCGACGGCCGGCGCATCACCAGGCCGGATCCTAAGACCGGCTATGTCTTCCAACAATATGCGCTGTTTCCCTGGCGCACGGCGCTGGCCAACATCGAATACGCGCTGGAGGTGCGTGGCGTCGCCAAGGCCGAGCGCACGGTGACGGCGCGCCATTTGTTGTCGTTGTTCGGTCTTGCCGGTTTCGAGGACCGTTTCCCCAACCAGCTCTCCGGGGGCATGCAGCAGCGCGTGGCGATCGCCCGCGCCTTGGCGAGCAACCCGGAAGTGCTTTTGATGGATGAACCCTTCGCCGCACTCGACCAGCAGACGCGCGAGCTCCTGCAGGGCGAGTTGCTGCGGATCTGGGGCAAGATCAAGACAACAGTGATCTTCGTTACCCATTCGATCGACGAGGCAATCTTCCTCGCTGACCGCGTGGTGGTGATGACGGCGCGGCCGGGCGCGGTGAAGGAGATCATAGACATCGACCTGCCACGGCCGCGCGACGGGGACATCCGCGCCAGCGCCGGATTCAACGGATACCGCGGCCGCGTCTGGGACGCGCTGCGCGATGAGGTCAACAAGGCGCAAAAGGACTGGACGCTGTCGCCAGCCTTCAGTCATTGAGGAGGTAGAGCCATGGCTTATCTTACCGAAAAGTTCGGCCCTGCCGGCGCTCTTCATCTGTTTGCCGGCGCCGGCGAGACGGCGGCCGCCGCAAGAGTCCCGGCCATCACCGCCCACAGTGCCAAGGTCCGGCGCAAAGGGACGAGCCACGGGACTTTCCTTTACGGCTTGCCGCTGCTCGGCCTGTTCTTTCTCGTGTGGGAAATCGCGCCACGGCTCGGCTGGCTGAACCGCATCTTCTTTCCGCCGCTGAGCGAGGTGCTGGTCGCTTGGTGGAACCTGCTCGCCTCGGGCGTTCTGGTCGAACATATCGGCATCAGCCTGCAGCGCGCTGCGATCGGCTTCGCTTTCGGCGTGGTGGTGGCCATTCCGCTCGGCCTGCTGATGGGGCGCTACTCGCTGTTCGAGAAGGTCTCTGACCTGCTTGTGCAGACGCTGCGCAACACCTCGCAATTCGCGCTGCTTCCGGTGTTCATCCTTTTGCTCGGCATCGGCGAGGAATCGAAGGTGGCGATCACCTTCTACTCCTCGGTTTTCTTTCTGCTGGTCAACACGATCAGCGGCGTCAAGTCGGTCGATCCGCTGCTGATCAAGGCGGCGCGCTCGATGGGTACGTCCGACTTCGACCTGTTCCGGAAGGTTATCCTGCCGGCCAGCATCCCCTCTGTTGTCGCCGGCGCAAGGCTGGCGGTGAAGTCGTCGCTGTTCGCGGTGATCGGCGCCGAGATGCTGGCGGCCAAATCCGGCCTCGGTTTCCTTATTCAGAACTCGCAGTTGATGATGGAAACGGCGGACATGTATGCCGGCATCCTGACGCTGACCGTCATCGGGCTCACCGTCAACTATTTGCTCGTCTGGTTCGAGCGCTGGGCGACCGCCTGGAAAGGCCAGTCCGAGTCCTCGCTCATCTGAGCCGTTCACTCATTCCAATCAGCAAGGATTTTCCTCATGTCCAACATTGCATTCGACGGATTTCGCCGGCTGCTCCTGAAGGGCGCCATTGCCGTCGTCATCGGCCTTGGCGGCATGCCCGCCTTCGCGCAGGACAAGCCCGAATTCATCCGCATCGGCAGCACCGCGCCGGGGCACCTCAAATTCGTCCTCGCACAGAAGGACGGCTGGTGGGAAAAGGAGTTCGCCAAGGACGGCATCAAGGTCGAACTTGTCACCTTCAATGGCGGCTCCGAGGCGACGACGGCGCTTGCGACAGGCGCCATCGAATTCACCTATACCGGCAACAATCCCGCGTTGCGCGTCGCCGCCTCCGGCGCCGATGTCAAGCTGATTGGCCTGTCGAGCTATGTGCGGTCGGGCGGCTCGTATATCGTGGTCAAATCCGACTCTCCACTGAAGACGCTGCAGGACCTCAAAGGCAAGAAGGTCGCCTATCTCACCGGTACGGTGCGGCACTCGAATTTCAGCAAGGCGCTGAACAGCGTCGGCCTGACGACCGGTGATGTCGAGGGATTGAACCTGCCTTTCGAGGCATCCGGCCCGGCACTGCTGCGCGGCGACATCGACGCCCTCGTCGAAACGGATTCGACCGCGGCCAAGCTGGTCGACACCGGCGAGGCACGGGTGCTCTTCGACACCAGCACCCATCCGGAATGGAACGTGCCGAACGTTATTTCGGTCAACGGTGCCTTCGCGGCGAAATATCCCGACCTGGTCAAGCGGCTGCTGAAGGTCGACATCGAGATTTCGCGCTGGGCCGATGCCCATCCCGACGAGACGATCAAGACATTCGTCGAGGCGACCAAGTCGTCGGAGAAATCGGTACGCAAGACCTATGCGGACGGCGTTTTCCACCAGGATCCGAGGCTGACCGACGATGCGATCGAGGCGCTCAAGGGCGAAGAGAAATTCATGGCCGGTGCCGGGCTTTTGAAGGGCTCGATCGACTACGGCAAATGGATCGACAAGAGCTTTGTCGACGCGGCCGGCGCGGAAGTCGCGGCCGTCCAGTAGCGGGCGTGCTGAACGGGCAGGGGTTCCGGCGCCGCTCCATTTCAGAGAGTGTCAGATCTCCGGGATGTTCTCCTTGAAGATCACCTGGAGCCTCGGCTGGTGCAATTCGTAAGGCAGTCTCCGGACCGCATGGGTCAAGGTGTTGAGCGCTTCGCGCGCTTCGACGCGCGGGTTCTGGTCGATGACCGCGTCGAGCGTGCCGTCGAGCAGAAGCTCCTTGGTGCCTTCGGTTACCTCATGGCCGAGGAAAACCATCGATATCGCACGGCCGCGCTCCTTGAGCGCGCGGGCAATGCCGGTGTTGCCCGCGCCGACATTGTAGATCGCGGCCAGGTCGGGGTGCCGCTCCAGAAGGGCTGATGCCTCCGAATAGGCCTTTTCGCGGTCGTCAAGCATCTCGCGCATTTCGACGATCTCCAGATTGGGCGATTCCTCGGCCAATATGTGCCGGAATCCCATCTCGCGTTCCTCATGGCCGCGATAGGAGAGCGAGCCGGCGAACAGCGCCACCTTGCCAGGACGTTCCGAGCCCATGAAACGGTTGAGCAGGTAGCCGGCCAGCCGCCCGGCGGCGCGGTTGTCGATGCCGATATACGCGACCCTTGGCACATGCAGGATGTCGGAGGCGATTGTCACCACCTTGACGTCGTTGGCCGACAGCGAGCGGATGGCCTCGCGCACCGTTGGATGGTCGAGCGCGATGACCCCAACGCCCTGCGTCTGGCCGCGCAGATCCTGCAAAAGGCGTGCGAGCCGGTCGGGATTGAAACCCTCAATGGTGGCGATATGGACATCGAGATCCGGCCGCGCCAAGGCTTGGGCTTCGATGTGGCGATGCAGCATCTTGATGAAGGAATTGGTGCCGGCCGGCAGCGCGAAGTCGAGCCGGATGACATCGCCGGACAAGGGCTTGAGAGGCGCCCCGTTCGCGCCTTCGGCGATGTAGCCAAGACGCCGCGCCATTTCGAGCACGATTTCGCGCGTGCGCGCCCGCACCCCCGGACGGTTGTTGAGAACACGGTCGACGGTGGCGGCGGAAACGCCGGCTTGCCGGGCTATGTCAGTCAGGGTGGAACGCACCGTCTTTCATCTCCTCAATGCATCAGGATCACGCAATGCCGACCGCCGGCCGGGTGGCGACTGCTCTTCGCCATCCGCGATTCTGATGGGAAATGATGTATCCGGCCTTGGCCGATGCGCAAGCAGCCAGGCTAAATCAGATCGCCCGGCAGGATCGCGTCGGCATGGGAAAATAGATTTCCCATCAAATCGAGGCATCAGGAGCGGTGTATGGATTCCGGTATGACGCATTCCTTCGCCTTTCTGCTAGATTGTGAGGTGTTTTGATTATTCATGATGTTGACAGCCTTCCGTGACTGCCGTCAATATCCCTCATGGGCTCGTGGAGGAAACATTGGCCCCGAGGGAGGGAATTCCAATGCCTGATCCGATCCGCATGCCGCGGCTCCGGTTGCCAGCATCTGGAGGCGCGTTGGCGAGATGACGACGGCCGCGAAGACAGAATTCTGGGAGGAAGAGATGGCAGGCAAAGGCTTCGAGCCGGACGTGAAGGTTCGGACCAGGGAATTCAAGATCGGCTGCGTCGGCGCCGGCATGATCATGGCCGAATGCCATCTCGCGGCCTATAAGGAAGCAGGCTTTCCTGTCGTGGCGATCGCTTCGCGTACAAGGGCGAATGCGCAGAAGGTCGCCACGCGCTGGGGCATTCCGACCGTCCACGACACGCCGGAACGACTAATCGAGGATCCGCAAGTCGAGATCATCGACCTGGCTTTCCCGCCGGACCAGCAGCCGGCGCTGATCCGCCACGCGCTGGAGCAGAAGCACATCAAGGCGATCCTGGCGCAGAAGCCGCTGGCGCTGTCGGTCGAGGAAGCGGTGAAGCTGCGCGACGAGGCGGCGAAGGCGGGCAAGATCCTCTCGGTCAACCAGAACATGCGCTACGACCAGTCGATGCGCGTGCTGAAGCAGATCATCGACAGCGGCGCGCTCGGCGAGGTCGTCTTCGCGCAGATCGACATGCATGCGATCCCGCACTGGCAAGGCTTCCTCGAGGAGTACGACCGGCTGACGCTGGCCAATATGAGCGTGCATCATCTCGACGTGCTGCGTTTCCTGTTCGGCGATCCCGATGAGATCACCACGCTGACGCGCAAGGACCCGCGCACGACTTTCGAACACACCGACGGCATCACCGTCTCGACGCTGCGCTTCCCGTCCGGCGTGCTTGCCGTGTCGCTCGAGGATGTCTGGTCCGGTCCGCGGCAAGAAGGCTACAAGGACGACCAGCACATCAACTGGCGCGTCGACGGCACCAAGGGCGTCGCCAAGGGCACGATCGGCTGGCCGACCGGTGCGGCCTCGACGCTCACCTATGCCTCGGCCGAGACGACGGATGGCGAGTGGGTGAGCCCAAGCTGGGACACGATGTGGTTCCCGCATGCTTTCATCGGCGTGATGGAACAACTCCAGCACGCCGTGAAGACAGGCACGCCACCGGCGCTTTCCGTCGCCGACAACGTCAAGACCATGGCGCTGGTAGAGGCGGGCTATCGCTCGATCGCTTCGGGCCGCACGGTCAAGCTTTCCGAAATCTCGACAAACCCGATCAATTGAAATCACTGGTAACTGAATCGCTTACAGGGAGGAATTCACACCATGATGCAGGCAGGTATTTTCACGGGCTATTTCCCGTACGGCCTCGAAGAGACGGCGAAGAAGATCCGCGGGCTCGGTTTCAACACGGTGCAGCTCGACCTGCATTTCAGGGATATCGACCTGTCGGCCGGGCAGATCACCAAGGACAAGGCCAAGACCGTGCGCGATGTCTTCCGCGACCACAACCTGCCGGTCTGCTGCGTGTCGGGCTACACCAACATCATCCATCCCGACAAGGCAGAGCGCGACAAGCGCGTCGGCTACCTCAAGGAGATCATCCGCAACGCCCGCCATTTCGGCTCGCCCTACGTGATCTCGGAAACCGGCACCTACAACACCGAATCCGACTGGGTGCACCACCCCAAGAACAAGACCGAGGAGGGGTTCGAGGAATGCCGCAAGGTGATATCAGATCTTGCCCAGACGGCCTATGACCATGGCGCGGTCTTCCTGCTCGAAACCTATGTCAACAACGTCGTCGGCTCGGTCGAGGAGACGGTCAAGATGTTCGCGCAGGTCGACCATCCCGGCCTGGGCCTCTTGATGGACCCGACCAACTACTTCGAGACGCACAACATCGACAGGATGGACCAGATCCTGAACCAGGTGTTCGACACGTTGACGGACAAAATCAAGATAGCGCATGCCAAGGACGTCAAGCGCTCGGGCAGCGACAAGTCGGAAAAGCACGCCGACATCGGCGATGAGGATGCCATGGAAAGCCACACCTTCCGCGGCGTCGGCGAGATCGAACTGCCGGCGCCCGGCCTCGGCTCGCTCAACTACGACCTTTATCTTCAGCGACTTGCCGAGAAGCACCCGAACATTCCGGTCATCATCGAGCACCTGTCGGAAGACGACGTGCCGCGCGCCAAGACATTCCTCGACGGGAAGTTCCGCGCCAACGGCCTGTGACGGCCGGCCGCGCCGCCTGTGCATGGCGGCACGGCTCCAAACAAGGAGGAAAGCAATGTTGAAATTTGCATTGAAATTGGCGGCCGCCGCGACTGTGCTTGCCGGCATCGCGTTCGGGTCGGCCGCGCAGGCACAGGACGGCCAGAAGACCTTTTATCTGCTGTCGCATGGCGGTCCGTCGGACGCTTTCTGGATCGACTGGAACGCCGGCGCTACCAAGGCCTGCGACCAGCTCAAGGTGACCTGCAAGATCTCCTTCAGCGGCGGCGACATGGCGGCGCAGAAGGAAGCCTTCAATTCCGCGCTTGCCGCCAAGCCCGACGGCATTGCCACCACCTCGGCGCAGCCCGGCCTGTGGACCGAGGAGGTCAAGGCCGCGAAGGCCGCCGGCATCCCGATCGTGTTCTTCAACACCGACGACCCGGCGACGGGGCGGCAGGCCTATGTCGGCGCCGACCTGAAGGAGGCAGGGGCGATCTGGGCAAAGTATCTTGTCGACCACAAGATGGTGAAGCAGGGCGACAAGGTCTTCCTGCCGGTCGAAGTCCCCGGCGCCAGCTATCAGCAGCTCGAGACCGAAGGCATCGCCAGCGTCTTTGATCCGCTCGGCATCAAGTACGACGTGGTTGATTGCGGCACCGATCCGGCCGGCATCATCGCCAAGATGACCGACTATATGGTTGCCAACAATCCGCCGGCGATCATCGCGCTCGGCGATTCCGTGGCGGCCAGCGTCAAGCGGGTCTTCGACGGCGCCGGCGTGCCGGCCGGCAAGATCCCGGTCGTCGGCTGGGGCAATTCGAAGGAGACGGCGCAAGCCGTCAAGGACGGTTTCGTCAACGCGGCCGCCTGGCAGTACCCATCGGCACAGGGCTTCATGCCGGTGGCGCTGCTCGGGCTTGCCGCCTCGGGCGAGCCGATCGGCTACGACATCCATACCTTCGGTCTCTACGACGCGTCGAGCGTCGAGCCGATCCTCAAACTCTACGACAAGAAGTGAAAATGGACGCCCGCCGCGCCGGCGGCGGGCGCCTGCAAACAGCATGGTTCAGAACGTCATGGCAGTCACCGCGGAAGAGGGCGCAGCAAGCGCCAGGAGCAGGTCGAGGCTGATGCGCTCGCCGCAATTTTCCTCGTTCATCATCCTCGTCGTCCTTCTCGTGGTGTTCGCGGTCGCGGACGGCAATTTCCTGTCGCCGCTCAACATCTCCAACATGATGGCGTTCCTGCCCGAGCTCGGCATCATCGCGCTCGGCATGACGCTGCTTCTGACGGCCGGCGAGTTCGACCTGTCGGTCGGTGCCGTATTCGGCCTGGCGCCAGTGGTCGTGATGCTTCTGGTGCAGAACGGCGGGGTGGATATCGGCGTCGCCCTTCTGGCTGGACTTTTACTGTGCATCGCGATTGGGGCGATCAATGGGGTGATCGTCACCAAGATCGGCATCTCGTCATTCCTGGTGACCCTGTCCATGCTGCTGATCGTGCGCGGCGCGGCCCTCTACATCACGCAGGGTTTCCCGCTGAAGTCGTGGGACCAGCCTGGCTTCTTCGTGACGCTGCTTGCCGGCAGCTTCAATATCGGCTCGTTCCGCTTCTACACCTCGCTGTGGTGGTTCGTCGGCCTGTCGTTGCTGGCAATCTACGTCCTGCGCTATGCCAAGCTCGGCAACTGGATCAGCGCCATCGGTTCCAACCGCAACGCGGCAGTGGCCCGCGGCGTGCCGGCGGACGCCGTCAAGATATGGCTGTTCATCGCCACCTCGGTGCTGGCCGGGCTTGCCGGCATGATCAGCGCCTTTCGTATTTCGGCCGCTTCGCCGGTGGCCGGCACAGGCTATGAGCTCGAAGTGATCGCCATGGTGGTGGTTGGCGGCACGGCGCTGACCGGCGGACGCGGCACCATCCTGGGCACCATCGTCGGCGCGCTGATGCTGCGCGCCATCCGTAACGGCATCGTGCTCGTCGGCGTGCCCGGCCTCGCCTACAACATCTTCGTCGGCGTGATCATCCTCGCCATGCTCATCCTGCATGCTTTGCTGCAGAAAAACGCGGCAAGGAGCTGACTATGATGCAAGAAGTGCTTCGGCTGCAGAACCTGCAAAAATCCTTCGGCAGCGTGCGCGCGCTGAAGAATGCCTCGCTGACGCTGAGAGAAGGCGAGATAGTGGCCCTGCTCGGCGACAATGGCGCCGGCAAATCGACGCTGATCAAGGCGATCTCCGGCGTCTTCCCGGTCGATCGCGGTGACATCTATGTGCGCGGGCAGAAGGTTTCGATCCGCTCGACGCGCGACGCGATGGATCTCGGCATCGAGACCATCCACCAAGATACGTCGCTGGCGCCGGATCTCAGTATCGCGCGCAACCTCTTCCTCGGCCGCGAACCGGTCAATTTCAAATGGTTGGGCGTGTTTGCGCCGCTCGATCTCGCCAAGCTGCGCGATGCTGCCTCCTCCCTGCTGAAGCGCGTCGGCATCTCGAAGAAACTCGACGCCGACGCGCTGGTCTCAACGCTGTCGGGCGGCGAGCGCCAGTCGATCGCCATTTCGCGGGCCATGCAGTTCGCCGCCAAGGTGATCATCCTCGACGAGCCGACCAACAATCTCGGCGTCGAGGAAACCCATGGCGTGCTGCGCTTCGTCAAGGAGATGCGTCAGGCCGGCCATTCGGTGCTGCTCATCACCCACAACATCCATCACGTGTTCGAGGTTGCCGACCGCATCATCGTCATGCGCCGCGGCGAGATCGTTGCCGAGCAGACGGTCGCCGATACCGATCTGCTGACCGTGGAAAGCATCATCACCGGCGCCGACCTGTCGGCTCTGATGAAGAGGGCGCAGTGACGGCATGGTAGAGCTTTACGGCAAGACGCTCTCGCGCCGGCAGGTCTCGGAACGCTCCGGCATGCTGTCGCAGTTCGCCGGCGTGCGGCTGATGACGCTCGGCGACGGGGTGGAGCGCGGTGTCCGCATGCTGGAGTTCCGCACCGGCTCCGGCCTGCGCTTCACCGCACTCGTCGACCGCGCGCTCGACATCGCCGATTGCGACTTCAAGGGCCAGGCGATCGGCTGGCACTCGCCGGGCGGTTTTCGCAACCCCGGTCTTCACGACTATGAGGGGGAAGGGGGGCTGGCCTGGGCGCGCTCCTTTTCCGGTTTGCTGGTCACCTGCGGCCTCGACCATATACTGGGTCGGGAAGAGGTGCCGGCCGAGAACTACAACTATCCCGGCAAGAAGACCGTGATCCATTCGCTGCATGGCCGTGTCGGCACCATCCCGGCGCGGCTGACCGGCTACGGTGAGGCGTGGGACGGCGACCGCTGCGTGCTGTGGGCCGAAGGCATCGTCCAGCAATCGGCGGTATTCGGCGAGGATCTGCATCTGATCCGGCGGATCGAGGCGGATGTCGGCGGCAACGAGATCCGGCTGTCCGACCGCGTCGTGAACCATGGCTTCAATCGCACGCCGCATATGTATTTCTACCATGTGAATGTCAGTCATCCCCTGCTTGACGAGGGCTCACGCTACCTCGCGCCAATCCGCGACGTGGTGTGGGCCGGCCATGCCGGCGAGCGCTATGAGGCGCAGAAGGTCGGCTACCGCACCGTGCCGGAACCGCGAATGGGGTTCAGCGAACAGGTCTGGCAGCATGAAATGGACGCCGATGGAAAGGGCGAGGTACCAGTGGCGGTGGTCAACGACCGGCTCGGCCTCGGCTTCGAAATGGTGACGCGGAAAGACCAGCTGCCTTGCGCCTATCAATGGCAGAATTTCCAGGCCGGACACTATGCGCTGGGCATCGAGCCATCGACGCATCATGTGCTCGGCGATCTCGCCGCGCGCGAACGCGGCGAGATGATCTGGCTGGAGCATGACGAAGGCCGCGCCTACGATGCCGTGTTCCGGGTCCTGGACGGCAGGGAAGCGATCGCCGGCGCCGAAGCCAGGATTGCGGCGATCGCCCGCCAGCCCGAACAGGATTATCCTCGGCCTTCCGGCAATTTCCGGAGACTGGCGGGCCCGGCATGAGCGCGACATGTATTCAAAGCAAGCCCTCCGGCCGGCGGACCGGATTGCGAGCGGTGCGAGAAGTTTGGAGGCCCGTGTGAAGACGATGGCAAAAAAGCGGGATTACAGCCTGGTCGGTGAAAGCACCAGAGCCGCGATCGAGACCGGCCTGGCCTCCGCCGAATGGTACCACACCGATGTCCCCCGCAAGGTGATGAAGGAGCTGATGCAGCGTTCCGACGGGCCGGCGATCCGCGACACCATCATCTGGGTTGTTGCGATCCTGGCCTCGGCCGCCGGCATCATATGGTTCTGGGGCTCATGGTGGGTGGTGCCGTTCCTATTCATCTACGGCGTGCTCTACGGCTCGTCTAGCGACTCGCGCTGGCACGAATGCGGCCATGGCACGGCCTTCCGCACGCGCTGGATGAACGATGTCGTGTACCACATCGCCTCCTTCATGCTGATGCGCAATCCAGTGCAGTGGCGCTGGAGCCATGCCCGCCACCACACCGACACCATCATCGTCGGCCGCGATGCCGAGATCGCCGTCATGCGGCCGCCGGACCTGTTGAAGGCGGCGCTGGCCTTCACCGGCATCCTCGATTTCCGCTACTCGCTGCCGACGCTCGTGCGCCAGGCGTTCGGCAAGCTGTCCGACGAGGAAAAGAGCTATGTTCCGGAAATGGAATGGGCAAAGGCCGTGACGGCCGCGCGGTGGCATGTTGCCGTGTACATTGCGACGATCGCTGTCGCGGTCGTCCTCAGGTCATGGATACCGGTGGTGCTGATTGGGTTGCCGCGCCTCTACGGCACCTGGCACATGGTGACCACCGGCCTGCTGCAGCATATCGGGCTGGC